>MTND01000002.1 GCA_002010305.1 Archaeoglobi archaeon JdFR-42
GCCTGGAATTCCGCTATAGACCTTCCAAACTGCTTTCTCTCCCTTGCATACCTCAAAGCCTTCTCATAGGCTCCCTGGGCAGTGCCTACTGCCTGTGCAGCAGCTATCAATCGGCTCTCATTGAAGAAGTCCATTAGGTGATAGAAACCTTTACCAAGCTGTCCAACCAGATTCTCTTCTGGTACCCTGACATTACTGAAAGAAAGTTCTGCTGTATCAGAAGGCCTTATCCCTAGTTTCCCATACATTTTAGTGGCTTTAAAACCTTTAGTATCGGCATCTACTAGAAACAGGCTCAAACCCTCGTTTCTCTTTTCTTCCTTTGAGGTTCTGCACACCACCAGGATGAAATCAGCGATAGTACCATTAGTGATAAAGATCTTACTTCCATTGATAACGTATTCATCCCCATCTTTCTCTGCTCTTGTGGTTATGGAAGCAACATCGCTGCCTGCATTGGGCTCTGTAATGGCTGTAGCCATGATGGCATCACCAGTGGGCAGTTTAGCCAGGTAGTTCTCCTTCTGCTCCTCAGTCCCAACTTTCTGAAGAATCTCGCAACCAAATGTGGTTGAAAGGATATGGGCCATTCCAAGATCCACTCTGCAGAATTCTTCTATAACAAGAACGTTTTCCATTGGAGTGAGCCCCATTCCATTGTATTTTTCATCGATGGTAACTCCAACAAATCCAAGTTCACATGCTTTTTTCCATACATCCTTTGGGAATCTCTCTTCTCTGTCGTATTCCCTTACATTTTCAAACTCTTTTTCTGCAAAATCTCTCGCAGCCTTTCGAATCATCTTTTGGTCTTTACTCAGTTCAAACTTCATTTTTCATCCCTCCAAAGATTGCATTATAAGCTCTACCACATCTACCACTTCAATCACATCATCCAGCTTTTGAGTTTTTACCGCATCTTCAAGCATGATATAGCAAAAGGGACAGCTAACCACCAGTATCTCGGCTCCGGTGTCAGCAGCCTCTCTGATCCGTATTTCAGATGGTCTCATCTCTCCGGGATATTCCACCCATAGATTCCCACCTCCCCCTCCACAACAGAAAGATCTCTCTCTATTTCTCTCCATTTCAACCAGTTCTACTCCTGGAATCGACTGAATTATTTCTCTAGGTATATCGTAGATTCCGTTATACCGACCCAAAAAGCAAGGGTCATGATATGTGACCTTCTTCTCGATTTTCTTTTTGGGTCTAATTTTCCCATCCTTTATTAGCTGATGGAGTATCTCGGTGATATGATACACATCATAGTCTCTACCCTTTAAAGGATATTCGTTTTTCAGAGTGTTATAACAATGGGGTGAGGTTGCTATAATCTTTTCTATCCCATATTTCTCAAATGTTTTCATGTTTTTCTCTACAAGAAGCTGAAAAAGCCCCTCTTCTCCCATTCGACGTGGATCATTGCCACAGCAATCTTCTTCCCTTCCAAGAATTGCAAAATCAATTCCAGCATTGTTGAAAAGTTGGACGATATCCTTTGAAACCTCAATACATTTTGAATCATAGGCATTTGCACATCCGACATACCACAGATATTCGAATTCACCATCTCTGGGTTTTTTCACTTCTAATCCTTTAGCCCACTTCTCTCTCTTAAATCTTGACTCACCCCATGGATTTCCCTGTTTTTGTATGTTCTGGAGAACATCCCTGACCATGGGTGGAATTTCTCCTGTGTCAACCATTCCTCTTCTCATCTCTCCAAGTAGATCCATTGGTTCAACATAAACTGGGCATTGCTCCACGCAGGCTCTGCAAGTGGTGCAACTCCAAAGACCCTCCTGATCAATAACTTCTGGTACCAGTTCATCGTTCTGTCCTCTTCTGAAGAAATTGTTGATTGAACATTTTTTACGGATCCCTTGAATTACATATAGAGGGGAAAGACTGGTTCCTGAGTTATAGGCTGGACATGCATCGTGACATCTTCCACATTTCATGCAGGCAAGAGAACTCAAAAGATCCCTTCTGGTGAGGTCCTTGTAACTTAACGCTCCTATGTATTCCCCTTCCATATCTACATTCCGCATTGTTCCTTCTCTGGTTGAATATTTAAAGAGGATGTTTAATGGAGCCATTAGTACGTGGAACATTTTAGTGTACGGTATTATTGCAATGAATATTAAAGCCAGTACTGAATGAATCAACCATAAAGCGGAATGAAGGTACTGGGACTGAGGCACAATGTAGGAAAGAATTCCGCCTGCATAGGCTCCTTGGACTATCTTGTAGTAAGATATTCGTATGGCCTCGATTATAAATCCAGTAATACCTATTACAAAAAGGATCATCAGAGAGATGCCATCATCCTCTTTAAATTTCTCCTTTGAGAATCTTTTCGGCCTTATAACATATCGAATCCATGCCATCCCTATAAGACCAGCGAGAAAAAGAAGTCCAAAAGTGTCCATTGCAAATTCATAAACCACAAAAAAGGTTCCTTTAAAAAAGTCAGCCTCACTTCTTTCGACGATTGTAAGTATAATGGTTCCAATGGTTAATATTATAAATCCCCATAGAACGAGCAAATGGAAAAATGCTGATCTTCTTTCCCGTCTTATCAGTCTAAGATTTACAGCAGCATCTTTGAGGAGAATTATGAATCCCTGCCAGAAAGGAACTGTGGTGGATGGTTTTCCCTGCATGATTAAAAAGAATCTAAACGCTACACCAACCAAGAAAATTGCAAGGGCAAGAAAACTAAGCTGGTAATGTAATGCTTTAAAGACATCCTGAATATTCCAGAAAATCTCTCTCGTGGGTAGAGTTGCAAGAATGGCTGGTAGAGCTAGGCTCATAGGTGGTGGTTTTATAAAACAGTATAAAAATTTTATTATTCTGTATTGATAATAATATTTATTCCCTCTCCCTTCTGTGGGTGTTGAGTATTTTTTTCGGGTCTTTGACTTAGAAGAGCTGATTCATAATAATTTTCATAAAAAAAAGTTATAATACACGAGCAACACGGGATTTTAAAGAGGAAAACATTTTATATAGTAGAAATACACATAATGAATCCCTTGTGAGTTTTTTCTTTACAAGGTGAGACACATGGTAAGGCGAATGAAAATTATCAATGACCCCTCTGACTTAGTTCCCTTGCTTCAGATCTTCTCGTCTCGTATTTACCGTGGCGTATATGATGAATTGAGTAAAGGATGGAGAACCCTTGAAGAGTTAAAAGCTGTGGTTGATGGAAATGTTGAAGAGGCTTTGAAAGTTCTTAAAAAGGGGGGATTAATTGAAACACAATGGAGGATGCCTGAAAATCCAGGAGATGCCCCAGTTAAAGAGTATAGAAGTACGTATTCCCTTGTAACTGCCAACTTTCAGTGTTCGATGAAACACCTAAATGAATTGCTTAACGTGGCCTTCATGCCTGAAAACATTCTTGAAGAGTTCAATTCTAAGATTGTTGATGAAATACGGAAGGGTAATTCTTCTATTATTCATATAAGTCGAGATCTTGGTCTTGACCCAATGTTTGTTAAAGGTATAGCAAAACGATCCCTTAAGCTCAATGTCAAAGGCCAGAGAGTTGAAATTGCTAGAGAAGAAGAGATATAAAAATTATAAAATTAAGATTTTAGAGAGATAATGACTACCATACGGGATATACTTAATAAATTAAAGTGGCACCCAGATTACGATTTTAGTCAGGTAGAAATATCATATCTTTCTAGGCCAGAAGGCATTTTAACCATTTGGGGAGATGAGGTTGAGGATATTGGAACTATGTTCGTCGAGCTTCGCGATGGTACCATGATTCCACTCCATCGTCTAGTCAGGATAGCTCATGATGGAAAGACGATCTGGGATCGAAAACAAAGAAGAAAAATCTGATGAATTAACTTCATCTGTTAGTCTATTAATAAAGCGAACGGAATTACAGAAAATTATTTAACTCTTTCAGATGGTAATCCAAGGCTGAAGACTGAACATTTTAAGATGGTTAAGATAATTCATAATGGAGCTGATACTATGAAAGACATAATCAGAGGGAGATTTAATCGAGAAATGGATGAAGAAGCCCTTGAGTACACATCTTCTCTTACATTTGACCGGCATCTCTTTTATTATGATCTGCTCGTCGATTATGCCCATGTGCTAGGTCTGGTTAAAGAAGGACACATCTCTGACAATGATGCAAAAATTATCTTGAATGGACTCATGAGAGTGGAACAGGAAGGCATCCCAGAAGGGAATTACGAGGATATACATGTTGCTATAGAATCCAAGTTGATAGATGAAGTTGGGGAAGATATTGGAGGAAAATTGCATACCGGGAGATCAAGGAATGATGAAGTTGCTACATGTCTTCGTATGCTTGCAAGGGATTTATTGCTGGAACTCATGGTAAAGCTGAACAACTTGCGGGAAATTATTTTAAAAAAAGCTGAAGAGAATATTGGAACGATCATGCCAGGATTTACTCATCTTCAGCCTGCTCAACCAACTTCTCTAGCCCACTGGTTGCTGGCATATCATGACCCCTTAGAAAGGGATTTCCAAAGAGCTAGAGAGATTTTCCAGCGAGTTAATCTTTCCCCTCTCGGATGTGGAGCCTTTGCCTCCACTGGGTTTATACTTGATCGAGAATTCACTGCAGAACTGCTGGGGTTCAATGGTATAGTAGAGCATTCCATGGATGGAGTTGCTGGAAGAGATTTTCTTTTGGAATGTGTATATTTAGCTAGCTCTGTAATGGTTGTCCTGAGCAGAATGGCAGAGGAATTGATAATCTGGAGCTCTTTTCCAGGTTTTGTTGAATTGCCTGATGAATTTGCCTCTACCAGTTCCATAATGCCTCAGAAGAAAAATCCTGATGTGGCAGAACTTGTGAGAGCTAAAACTGGCTCTGTTATGGGCCATCTTATGGCCTTGATGTCCATTTACAAGGCTCTTCCTTTTTCCTACAACAGGGATCTTCAGGAGATGAACATTCATATGTATGGTGCACTCAAGATGGCATGTGACTCCGTTGGTGTGATGGCAAAAATGTTTGAGGGCGTGAAATTTAATATCGATGCCTTTAGAAGCAAATCGGTTGATGGATTTACAACCGCTACAGCGCTAGCGGATACGATAGTAAAAGTATGTGGAATCCCCTTCAGGAGGGCCCACCGGATTGTAGCTAGAGCAGCTATGGAGGCCACTCAACCGAGTTTGAAGTTGCTCGATGATATTTCGTCAGAGTTAATGGGGAAGAAACTATCTAGCCTTGGTCTTTCACCCGAACATGTTGAATCAAGCCTTGATCCAGAAAAAGTGGTAGAGAGCAGAATCACAGCGGGTGGGACTTCAACATCAGAAGTTAAAAAGATGATCGTCAGCAGGAAAAAAAGACTTGAAAGAGATAGGAAAAAGGTCTTTTTGATGAGAGATGAGATCTCTACGAAGCTTGAAAGGCTAAAGAATATGGTGGCAGGCGTGGTCCATGCTGGGTAAACGGGTTAGAGTTAAAAGGGGAGAGAATGTGTACGAGGGCATTGTGATGCCCTCTACTACAGGAACTTTTGTGTTGAAGCTGGACAGTGGTTACAATATTGGTTTGAGCTCTTATGATGAGGTTGAGGTTGTTGAAGAACAGCAGGAGTCTATTAAGACTAAACTTGAGATTCCCCATGTTAAAGGGAAACCTGAGGTTTCTATAATTTCAACCGGTGGAACTATCGCCAGCAAGGTAGATTACCGGACAGGAGCAGTATCCAGCCAGTTCACTGCGGAAGAAATCGTTAGTGAAGTCCCAGAAATAATGAATTTCTGTAATGTGAGAGCAAAGCTTCTGTATAATATTCTGAGCGAAAATATGAAGCCGGACTACTGGAGAGAGCTGGCTAGAAACATCTATAAGGATATACAGGATGGAGCTTACGGTATTATTGTTACACATGGTACAGATACCCTGGCCTATACATCTTCTGCCATCTCTTTTATGGTCTCTACTCCGGTTCCTGTGGTATTTGTCGGAGCACAGAGAAGCTCAGATAGGCCCTCGAGTGATAATGTGGTTAATCTTGTATGCTCTGCCTCTACTGCAGTAAGTGATATTGGGGAAGTTGTAGTGGTCATGCATGGCTCTACATCTGATGACTTCTGCTACATCCATCGAGCAGTTAGAGTAAGGAAAAATCATACATCAAGGAGAGATGCTTTCCAGACGGTGAATGATTTTCCCATTGGGGTGGTATCCTATCCTTCTGGTTCAATATCATACCAGAACGATTTTATCAGTAGAGGTGAACGAAAGCTGGAGTTGAAAGATACTCTGGAAGAGAAATGTACTCTGATAAAGTTTTTCCCAGGGTTGGATCCTGATATTATCAGGTTTTTCTACGATCGGGGTTACAGGGGGTTTGTTATAGAAGGTACTGGACTTGGGCATGTTTCTTCAGACTGGATAGAAGTGCTTAGAGAGATATCAGACGACTCCCTCATAACTATGACGTCACAGTGTATTAATGGCAGAGTGTGTGACAGAGTATATGATACTGGGAGAGACCTTTTAAAAGCTGGGGTGATAGAGGGAGAAGATATGCTTTCTGAGACTGCATTGATCAAGACTATGTGGTTGCTGGGTAATTACGAGCTTGATGATGCTAAGAAAATGATGAAAAAGAATCTTGTTGGGGAATTCAGAACACGGACAGGGTGGTATAGTGAAAAATGCTGAAACTGCCACAACAATTGATTACGAACAAATAGGGCTTAAAGTGGGAATTGAGATCCATCAGCAGCTTGATACTTTCAACAAGCTTTTTTGTGGATGTCCAACAGTATTGAGGGACAATGAAGAAAGTTGTATGGAGTTTTCAAGGTTTCTAAAAGTCACCAAAAGTGAGATGGGAGAAGAAGATGTTGCGGCCAGAGAAGAGGTGGCTAGAAGTAGGAAATATGTTTATCTGTTTTACGATACCACCTGTCTGGTAGAAGCAGATGAAGAGCCCCCTTCTGAACTTAACCTTGAAGCTTTAAAAGTGGCTGTTGAGATCGCCCTTCTGCTTCATATGAGACCAGTAGATGAGGTCCACACTATGAGGAAAATTGTGGTGGATGGATCCAATACCAGTGGTTTCCAGAGAACCGCCCTTGTTGCCATGGATGGCTATATTGAGACAGAAGATGGTAGAGTGGGGATAGACACTCTCTGCTTGGAAGAAGAAGCAGCCCAGAAAGTAGAAGAAAAAAGAGGAGTAGTGGTATATTCTCTTGATCGTCTTGGTATCCCTCTGGTGGAAATTGGAACTGCTCCGGATATTCGCACTCCTCATCAGGCGAAACAGGTGGCAGCAAAGCTGGGGATGATTTTAAGATCTACAGAAAAGATCAAAAGGGGACTTGGAACCATTCGACAGGATGTAAATGTCTCTATCAGGGACGGAGCAAGAGTAGAGATCAAAGGCGTTCAAGAGCTAGAATTACTAGACACCATAGTGGAAAATGAGGTCATGAGGCAAATAAATCTTCTAGCAATCAGAGATGAATTAAAGAAAAGAGGGGCATGGGTAGATAAAACAGTTTATGATGTGACCGATATTTTTGCTGATACACAATCCAAGGTCTTAAAAAAAGGGTTAAAGCAAGGGAGAGCCCTCGCAAGTGTTCTAAAGAGGTTTTCTGGACTTGTTGGAAAGGAAATACAACCAGAACGCAGGTTCGGCTCAGAACTGGCAGATATAGCGAAGTTGTTCGGCCTTGGAGGGATTTTCCATACAGATGAGCTACCAGCATACGGGATTTCTATAGAGGAAGTAGCTCGATTGCGGGATAAAGTCAATGCGGATGAAAATGATTGTATCATACTAATTGTGGGAGAGGAAAATCGAGCTAAAAACGCTCTGGAGAGAATACTCAAACGAGCAGAATATGCTCTTGAAGGTGTTCCAGAAGAGACCAGAAAAGCTCTTGAAAATGGCTCGACAGCTTATTTAAGACCCCTTCCTGGTGCAGCGAGAATGTATCCTGAAACTGATGTCCCTCCTGTACAAATATCTGGAGAATTTTTGAAGAGTATTAAACTTCCTGAGCTCATAGATGATCGTATTGAAAGATTTAAAAAAGAATATGGTCTGAATGATGAACTTGCAACTGTGATGGCTAGATCTTCTAGGCACAGATTATTCGAAGAACTCGTAAGAGATGGTCATTCTCCTCCTCTGGTGGTCAGGATCCTTGAGATGGTTTTACCTAGCTTGGAAAAAGAGGGTATAAATGTGATTAGTATTACGGATAAGCATTTCAAGATGGTCTTTAACCTTCTTAAGAGTGGAAAAATCGCAAAAGAAGGCATTGATGAAGTCTTAAAAGTTATAGCAGAAAGACCAGATATTACTGAAAGCGATCTGAACGAGATCGTTTCAGGAGTAGATGTGACAGAAATTGAGAAATTCATTAAAAAGTTAGTTCAGTCAAAAGAAGAGTTCATAAGAGATAGGAAAGAGCGCGCATTCAGCCCTCTGATGGGGTTGGTGATGAAAGAATTTAGGGGAAAGGTTGATGGCAAAGTGATAAGTGAGCTTCTCAGGAAAGAGATTCAGACCCTCCTTAATGATCGGTGATTTGGATAATGGGAAAAGAACATCTGGAAAAAATAAACCCCTCTTTTGTAAGCCACTATGAATCCATTGATCCGACTGATGAATTTTTCGAATTTATGGACAGACCATTAAAAAAAAGCATACGAATCAATACATTGAAAGTGAATTTGAATTCTTTTGCCCCTTTCTTGGCATCGAAATATAAAGTTGAAAGAATTCCATTCATACCAATCGGATTGTATATGTATCATGATTCACCTGGCAATACAGTGGAACATCAGCTTGGATATTATTTTGTTCAGGAAACAGCCTCCATGATTCCCCCTCAGATACTTGCTCCAGAGCCAGGAGAGCTGGTTCTAGATATGTGTGCCGCTCCAGGAGGGAAAACAACTCAAATAGCCCAGTATATGGATAATACCGGTTGTGTGATTGCCAATGATGCTCGCAAGAGTAGAGCTAACATCCTTTGCTCAAATTTGCAAAGAATGGGTGTGATAAATACAGTAGTGACTGTGAAAGATGGAAGATTCTTTAAGCGATTCAAAGATACCTTTGACAAGGTACTCCTTGATGCCCCATGCTCAAATGCAGGGCTGGTGAGAAAAAATTATAAGTATCTCAGAGATTGGAGCTTAAAATATGTACGCAAGCTTTCTAATCTTCAAAAAGAGTTGATTATGGCGGCCTATGAGGCTCTTAAGCCTGGTGGAATTCTGGTGTATTCGACATGTACCCTTGAGCCTGATGAAAATGAGGGTGTGGTAGATCATCTCTTGCAAAATACCATGGCAGAAATTGAGCCCATTCGTATAAATGTCAGGTCGCATACACCTTTTACCGAATTTGAGGGAAAGATATACACAAGTGAAGTGGAAAAGTGTTTGAGGCTTCACCCCCAGGATAACGATACAGAAGGATTTTTTATTGCCAGGATCCGGAAAGAATAGGTAGGAAGGGTGAGATAGTGAGAATTGTGACTGAAGAGGAACGTGAATTGATAATCACAATTCTACAAAAGTGGTTTGGGATTTCTGAGGATATATTTAAAGGAAAACGAGTTATGATGTCTAGAGGAGGGAGAATCTATCTTTCTGGATGTGTATTTAATGGCATTACAGAGCCCTACTACACGGGGCTGTACATAGGTCAACTGGAAAAAGACGGAATTCGTTTATCGGTTGAAGGAGCAGAGTTTGTGGAAAGACATGCATCGAAAGGCATCCTTGAGATATGTGAAGAGGAAATGCAGGCGTGGATGATGGGGAAGGATCTGGAAAAAGATGTAAGAGGATATGTAATCATTCGATGTGGTCATTATGTTCTGGGGTGTGGGAAAGGTACAGGGAAGAGAATAATAAATTTTTTACCAAGAACAAGGCGTATCTCGGGTATGTAATCGTATGTACTCTTAATTTGATGAAAATTTTACTGCGGTTTTCAGTTACTTTTAATATGAATCATGTTGAGGAAAATTATGTGGAAGTAACGGAAGCAATCAGGCAAAAGGGAGATGATGTCCTGCTTCAGGTAGAAGTCATTCCTGGATCGAAACATACCATTATGCCGTATGGGTATAACATTTGGAAAAAAGCACTAGTGGTAAAAATTAAATCTCATCCTACGAAAGGCAAGGCCAATAAAGAACTCATCAAAGTCTTTAAGGACTTTTTTGGATGTGATGTGAGTATAGAAAAGGGAGAAAAAAACACTCACAAAGTAATAAGACTACATAGAGTAAAGGTAAAAGAATGTGAATGGAAAATTAGATCTGCACTGGTGAGTGATAATGAGAGATGATGAACGGCTGCGTAGACTCAACACTTTATTTCAAGAATTAAGAGATAAGGCGAGGGAAGGATGGGTAATCATGGTAGAAGGAGAAAGGGATGTAATAGCTCTCAGAGGTTTGGAGGTGGAAGGGGAGATATGGCCAATTGGCAGGAGACCAAAAAATGAACTGGTGGATGTAGCAGGTAGGAAAAGACTGGATGTAATTATTATGACTGACTGGGATAGAAGAGGGAATGAGATTGAGAAAATGCTAGTAAAAAAATTATCAACGTGGGGCAAGATCCCAGATACAATTTTTAAAGATAAATTGAGACATCTGGTTGGTAGGGAGATCAGTTCTCTGGAGGAAATTGGGAGTTTTATTGCTAGTCTGGAAAAGAGAGTCTGGAATAAAAAGGAAAGGGACCAGAATGACAAAGCAGGATGATGTGGCTACATGCGCAATCCTGGCGATGCTTCTGGAGGTCTCTGCAACTCCAAAAGCGGGAAATGTGGATAGGATTCATGATTTTAACGACATCAGATATGAGCATTTTCTCGCCTCAGCATCTTCTACCTACAGAGTGTTCAGAAAAGCATCTGTCTCTAACGGTGAAGTGGGACGATTGATCTTGGAAGCTGTAAGGCAATCCATCTCATGGCAGGAAGGGGGAAATGTTCATTTTGGCACTTTTTTATTGTTGATCCCTCTGAGTATGGGTGCTGGTAAATCAGAAAGTCCGGAGAATATGGTAGATATAGCAAAAAATATCATTAGAGACACTACAGTAGAGGATTCTCTCCATTTACTTGAGGCTTTCAAGCAGTCCACTCCAAGAGTCCTTTCAACTAGAAAAATGAATCTGGATGAATTATCTACTAGGGATCAACTGGTCGAAGAGGACATCTCTTTATATGAGTGGATGAAACTTGCTCCGGATGAGAATTTGATAGCACGGGAACTGGTGGAGGGTTTTCCTATTACATTAAAAGGATATAAGCTCTTTCAATCCATGTCGGAGATAGATATCAATGAGAGAGTGGTTCGATTATATTATCGCCTTCTTTCTGAGTATCCGGATCCCCTTATAATTGCTAAATTTGGAAAAGATAAGGCCGTAGAGGTGATGAAAAAGGCAAAAAAAGCCACTCACAGGAGTGACTTCGAAACTCTTGATAGAGAATTGCTGCAAAAAAAAATAAATCCAGGAACAATAGCTGATTTGACCTCATCATCTCTTTTTCTTTCGTTGATCAGGGGGTTGAGATTTTGAGTCTTGAAAAGTTTGGGATCTATGAGGGTATAAATGAGATAATAGCCACTACTAGAACCGGAGAAAGTATAAACTCTGCCCCTCTGGGAATACGATATTTCAATAAGAAGGCATATGTGATGGCATACTCAGATACTCATACATTTGCCAACCTGAAGGAATCAGGTGTTCTTGTTGCCAATGTAATCCATGACCCTGTTATTTTTGCCATATCCTCTTTTGATGACTTGGCAAGGGAATACTATGTGGATGGCAAATATCCAATTTTAAAGGATGCTTTGAGTTATGTGGTTTTTTCTACTAGTATTTCGGGGAAAAGAGTTGATTTATCATTTATTGAAGGAAAAGTTCTCAGAAAGGAAGTGAGGGCTATAAACCGTGGGCTTAATGCAATAATTGAAGCATGCATTTATGGAACGAGATACCTTGCTTTTGGTAGCGATGAATTAAAGAATCGTGTGGTGTATTATCTTTCCATTGCTGAAAAATGTGGAAGTAATCAGGAAAAAAAGGCAATTGAGTTAATTAAAATGTACCTTGACATCTAAAAATCCGATAATTTTTCTAAACACGGAGGAATGAACCTCTAAAATGCTTCAAAATTGCTAATTAAAAAAATATATATGTGTTCTTTAACACTGTTAATCCCATGGCTGTGGATGTATTAGATTCAATTGGTGTCATAGCCCTTCTACTGTTCTTTTTCGGAGTGTATCTAAGAATATCTATCTGGTTTAAGGGAAAAAATACATCTGAGATGAATGACCATTCCCTTCGTGAAAGTTTTGTAAGGGCTTTAAAGGAAGATACCGGACTCATTTTAAAAATCATTGTTTTCGAATCCCTCTTTCAGAAAAGATTATTCAGCATCTCAAAAATACGTTGGACTGGACATATGTTCATATTTTTCGGGTTCATTGGAAAAATCCTTGTTCACTGGGGTTCTTGGAGGTGGTCTCTCGACTTTCTCAATGAAATTTTTGGATTTCTCATTTTTGTAGGTATATTGATGGCGGTAATTCGACGAAGTTATGTAAAAGATAGATCTGTGGTCACAAATCTTGAAGATGGAATTGCAGTTGGTTTTCTACTCATAGTTCTTGTATCCGGATTTTTACTGGAAGGGCTGCGTATGGGTAGTTTCGAGCCAGAATCCTTTTTTGGGAGCATAATTGGAGTCTCGATAGCAGATAGTCTGGATTACGGCACCATGTGGTTCATCCATGGTGTGATCTCCTATGCCTTCATAGCCTATATACCCTATGGAAAACTCTTCCACATTATTGCATCTCCTGTTACGGCTGGATGGACTGCTTACCGAGAAGCAAAAGAGTATGGAGTGATATCATGAGAATACCCATAGAGATGTTGTCTTCAAAAAATCTTGCTGAAATAGACGCTTGCATGCGATGTGGGGAATGTACTAAATTGTGTTTCATGTGTGAAATGGATTACCATGAGCTAACAGCTCCGAGAGGCAAAATGACTCTTCTTAGAAATATGATTAGAAGACAGTATGGTCTAAAAGCAAAGATCTTCGGTCCAAAAGAGATTGATGAAAAAGAGTTCAAAGAGTTAATGGAGCATTTTTATAAATGCACTATTTGTGGACAATGTCAGGAGGTATGTCCTGCAAACATTCAAACGAGAGAATCATGGGAAGATTTTCGACATGCATTATTCATTTCAACTGGGTTGGCTCCCATGGAAGTTCACAGGCCTTTTATTAATAGTATCTTAGAATACAACAATCCTTGGCAGCAGTCTCCAACACGGCGGGCAAGATGGACAAGAAGGCTGGAATTTCAGATAAAAAAACTACCGGAAGAAAAGGCTCAAGTCCTGTATTTTGTTGGATGCACAGCCTCTTATGACACGAATATCAGGATAATGGCTCTTTCAACAGCAAGACTTCTAAAAGCTGCTGGGGTAGATTTCGGCATCATGGGAAATGATGAACGGTGCTGTAACTCTACCATGCTGCGAGTGGGGCTGAAGGAAGAGTTTATGAGAAAATCTAAGGAAAATATTGAAGTCCTTAACAGTACAGGAGTGGACATCATTGTTACCTCGTGTGCAGGTTGCTATAAAACCTTAAAGCATGATTATAAGAAAGTTGGCACAATCGATGCAGAGATACTGCACTCGGTTCAGTTTTTTTCTGAGCTTATTGAAGATGGAAAACTTAAACCTATCAGTCCCATACCCGATAGAGTTGCGTTTCATGACCCCTGTCACCTGGGGAGACATTCTAGGGTATTTGAGTCTCCACGAGACATCCTAACCGCTATTCCAAAGCTGGATTTAGTTGAAATGGATCGCTCCAGAAAAATGTCTCGTTGTTGTGGAGCAGGTGCAGGTGTTAAGTCTGCATTCCCAGATATAGCGACTAGAGCAGCGGAAATTCGGGTGAGTGATGCCTTAAAAGTGGATGCTAGCCTTCTTACGAGTGCCTGTCCTTTTTGTTATCAAAGTTTAAGGGATGCATCCCTGAGAATGGGCAAAATTGAAATGAGAGACCTGACTGAGCTTTTGATACAATCAGTTAGTGGTACTAAATAAGAGCATAAAGCTTAAATGTGGCTTCGTTTATGTCCTTCTGCAATGGTCGTATGGGGCCGTAGGGTAGCCTGGCATCCTCTCACCCTGGGGCGGTGGTGACCCGAGTTCGAATCTCGGCGGCCCCATCTCTATCTTAATGGTCTTTATTAGAGTTCGGTAGAGTCTTTAAAAGAATCCAATAAACAATACTTGATTGTAACTCATATCTTATAAAAATAAAAAATTACAATTGTTGTTTCATTTGGTTAGGTAATCATACAGTAGCGCTGCTACAACTGCTCCAATGACTGGACCCACTATGTATATTGGGAAGTAATACCAGAGGTTAGGCCCTCCAAAGAGCACATCTCCGAGATAAGGCCCAAAAGTTCTGGCAGGGTTCAGGGAAGATCCTGTAATATTTCCAATTGTGATGATAATACCTCCAACTGTGAGCCCTATAATCAGTCCTGCCAGCTCTTTTGGTGCTTTTTCATCCACTGCTATACCCATGATAACCAGCATTAGAAGGAATGTTCCAATAGCTTCGACAAGAATTGCCTGACTATATCCGATGCCAGGGAATGGTGCGGTAGCTCCAAGTCCTCCTACTGTGGCAGCTACAATCCCAGCCCCTACAACGAAAAGTATACTTGCGAGGGATGCCCCTATGAGCTGAGCTGTTATGTAAGGTACCACTTCCCTGGTGGGAAAACGCTTAGTAGTCCACAAAGCTATTGTTACGGCAGGATTTATATGACATCCAGAAATTCTGCCAAACGCATATATTGAGGCAGTAATAGCAAATGCAAAGGCCAGGCCAATGGCTAGCCAGTCTCCAAGGCCTCCTAGTGCTCCAATGCCTATATTAAATATATTGGGGGTTTCAGCTCCACGGGCAATCATTAAAGTAATAGCAGCAGCCCCAGGACCGAAAAATACGAGTATGAATGTTCCTACCAATTCTGCAATACATCTCTTCATTAAGCTAATCATTTTGTCTTCTCCTTGAAGGCATCATGACATATTGTGCACAGGATTCTCGGGATAGTTCTCTTCATTTTCTCAGCTGGAAATGGATAACCGCCTTTCCAGAGCTCCGTCTCTTCCCTAACTAGATGTTCCATACATATGCCCATCCCACATATAATACAAATTGCTACTGCATCACTGGTTTTCCCCTGTTCTGCGCAGATATAACATTTCATAGAGACCACCTATGTCTTAAAATAAAAAAGAAAGTTAAATGGCCTCTTTCCACTGACAGTAAGCATGCCTTGTATCTATCAGAGCAGCCGTGGCGCAGTCTTTGCACATTCTTGCAGGAGAAGCTGGCATCTCTTTATGTAACGCTATTATGTTGGTCATCATGGTCGCTGTAACAGGCTCACTTGTCAGCAGGCACGGGTAATCTGCGAGTCTCATCAGGGCTGAAAATCTAACAGATATAGCACAGCCAGGATATGCATATCGTTGAGGATTCATGATAACTTCATTCTGGTGGATTGGTGAGAGATCTATGTCAAATCCGGCCACCTTTGCTTTTAGATTTTCCTCTGAGCCATTACGTGCTCTCATGGCTTTGTCAAGATTTTTCCACCCTCTGTATATCATGTCCATGAAGTCGTGATTATGAAGTTCTGCTGCAGCACCACGAGTGGGATATAGCTGGACGTAGTTATGGAACCTTTTTGTAAGGAGATCTACTATCATTGGAGCAGTAAAACCATCCAGTTCGAGGATATATTCAGTAGCGACAGCAGAAGAACCTGTTGCCAGACTCAGTGGTTGATATTCATTTTCAAATTTATTTAGGTTTGTTCGTAATGTTGAGTCCATAACCTCTGTCACAGATTCAATAACGGCCATTACGACATCATCTTTGCACATGTTGAATGTCGACTGGGCAATATGATGGGCTATATCACCGACACAGTATGCAGGAACAGTAACAATGTTACCATAATGCACTCCGTCATCAATGGCCTCTTTTATGGCTGGCTTCATTCTCTCTTTATACTGGCGCATGTATTTTCTAACGTCAAAGGACTCGTGCCCGAAATCATCCATAAGTCTGGCCTGTCCTTCAGAAGGCTGATCATAGATGAACTGAAGCGTCTCTACTTCTTTTTTTATCGCCTCATTCAGTGTAGCCCCCTTCTCTACTTCATTAGCGAAAGCATCTCCTATGCCATAAGAAGTGTTCATGGCCCATGATTTAGAAGCCAGAATAGCCTGCTTATATGGTAGTGGTATATCTGTAGTTTGGAGAATACGGTTAACTACATTGCTCGTACTTCCAGGTACAAGAGCAAAGTCCACCACACAGGTTGGTCCATAAAATCCTCCATATCTCCTGACAGATTCACGCCCTATAAGGGCCTCTTTCTTTCCAATAGCCTCAATGAAAACCTCCATATTTTTTCTGAATTTTTCATCTTCTTCATAGAGTATTTCCAGGATAGGTGGCGTCTGATAATGTTCCACAAAGGGGTCATCTTCTGGTCTTACTGTGTCTGTAAGACCTCTCAACACTTCAAAATGAGTGTTTATAGAATCAACATGAAGCCTGAAAACAGCTTTGCTCTGCCCCCCTACTGGTTTCATGTTGTTTGCTGCATCCACATAAGCTTTTACATCATCAATTTTAAATTTCTGCCCTCTTTTGCTCTTAATAGTTTCTACATCGGCTCTTTGGGCGGTCATTGCCTCATCTATCATTTTATTAATAATTTCTTTCATAAAAATCCCTCCTTGTTAACTGTTTTTTCATTATAGTCACAGAGAGATAAAGGGATTGTGTGAGACATGTTCGGTCAAATGATTGGACATATCCGCCCTCAGGATTAAATATGATATTAGGATATGTCCTATGTATGTATCTGGCGACAGTGAGAGTTGAACAGCATACATGTTCTCTTGCAGTGGCAACTAGGGATGGAGAATTGAAAATGGATATCCTAGCATATATCATATTGAACGAAGATGATGCGCTTTTTTTAGTCAGAATTGCAGACCCGGATAGAGATGCAGGGAAATATTTCCGGATTATGGAAGATCATGAGAGCACGATCTTTATTCAAATACTTGAAAAAACAAAAACCACACTGGATTTTCTTGCTGTAATTAGAGATACTACCGGTATAAGAGCCTTTGAGGAATCTTTTTGTTTTATTAAACCGCCTATCAGGGTGGAGAATGGAAATAAGGTTTATACAGTTCTTGCACCTGATCTTGCACAGCTAAAGGAGGCTTATAACAAGCTCAAAGAAGTTGGGAAATGGAAAGTTGTGGAGATTAATAGAGTTACCAAAGGACATAACATTCTTACACAACGACAAAAAGAGGTAATTAAAATTGCATATGAAATGGGCTATTTCTCATCTGCCAGACGAGGTGTGACAATACAAGAGATGGCTGATGCCCTGTCGATCTCACGAAGCACTACCCATAAGCACTTGAAAGATGGAGTAGGCAAGATTATTCAATACTATATCGATAAACATTCAGTTAAACAGATAATGAATCTAGATGAAGGGTGAGTTTTGAGTTGATACTATCTTTATAGTTTTATTGTAGATTTTCTTTTCTTAGTAATATTTGAACAATAGTGGAATCCATAAGTAGATTTGCATTAGATTGTTTATAATTAAAATAGAGATGAGTGCGAGAAAAATGAAATCTGGCCGAAGATTTTAGCATCAAGCTTAATGTTTCTAGTGAAACGTATGTTTTATGAAAAGAAAAATCACAGATTTTAGGACTATCAAACATATACAAAAAAATAAAAAAGATGGAATTCTATCCACTATAAATGTACAGTATGTTCATAGGCACAGATGTTGGCGGGACATTCACAGATTTCGTTTACTTTGATGGAAAAGAGATGAATACTTTTAAGGTTTTTTCAACTCCACGAAACCCAGAAAAAGCTGTAGAATATGGTCTTGATCTGATAAGAAGTGAAATCAGTCTTGATGAGTTTGAGAATATAATTCTCTCTCATGCAAGCACTGTTGCAACAAATACGATTCTGGAACGGAAAGGAGTAAAGACGGCTCTCATAACCACTGCCGGTTTCAGGGACGTTATTGAAATTGCAAGGCAGAACAGACCTAGACTATATGATCTCTACTCAGTTCGCCCAAAACCACTAATTCCTAGGAATCTCAGGTTTGAGGTTAAAGAAAGGATTGATAAAAATGGAAAGGTCATTAGAGATCTTAAGGAGGATGAAGTAAGAGAGATCGTGGAAAAACTGAAAAAAGAAGGTGTTGAATCAGTTGCGGTAATATTCCTCTTCTCTTTCCTTTATCCAGATCACGAAAAGAAGGTAAAAGAGATATTGAGAAAAGAGCTTGACATTGAGGTATCTATTTCAACTGAAGTGTTACCAGAAATAAGAGAATACGAGAGAGGAAGTACAACAGTTCTGGACGCATATATAAAACCTATCGTCAAGAACTATCTCTCCAGCTTGGAAATGATTCTTAAGCCTCTTGGAATAAAGGATCTCTATGTGATGCAGTCGAGTGGTGGAGTCGTCAAGGCGAAAAGCGTGAGGCAGAGACCTGTCTATACTATCCTCTCAGGACCTGCAGGCGGTGTTGCAGCTTCAAAATTTCTTGGTGACCTATTTGGAGAGAAAAATCTCCTCACTTTTGACATGGGAGGAACTAGCACAGATGTTTCATCTATCGTCGATGGTGTTTTATCATGGACGTCAGAAGGGTCCATTGTGGGGTATCCAATAAAGGTACCGATGATCGAGATCTCTACTATTGGTGCTGGAGGGGGAAGTATTGCTTGGATAGACGAAGGGGGGGCCCTCAGAGTAGGACCGAGATCCGCTGGATCTGATCCTGGGCCTATATGCTATGGAAAAGGTGGGAAGGATATAACGGTAACGGACAGCAACCTACTTCTTGGATATCTCCATGAAGACCTTTTCCTGATGGGTAAGATGAGATTGGAAAGAGATCTGGCGTTGAAAGAGGCTGATAAATTTGCTAAGAAGATTTCTATGGATCTCGAGTCTCTTTTGCTTGGTATATGGAGTGTTGCGAACTCAAACATGGTAAGGGCTCTCCGAGTAATCTCGGTGGAAAAAGGATATGATCCAGCAGACTTCAAGCTTGTATCCTATGGTGGAGCAGGGCCCATGCACGCCGGAGTGCTGGCAAAGGAGCTTGGGGTGCCTGAGGTGATAGTTCCGAATTATCCAGGGGTTTTTTCAGCTTTCGGTCTCCTTGTTTCGGATATCAAACTTGATTACAGTAGATCAGTTCTTCTGGAAGCTGATTCAAGAGCGAAGGAAAAGATAGATTGGACTCTCTCTGAATTCTATACTCAAGGAGAGAAGGATCTTCAAGAACAGGGTGTTGAGGTAAAAAGAGCGATCTTCATCTCTTCTCTCGATATGAGGTACAAGGGTCAGAGCTACGAAATCAATGTACCATATTCGGGAAACCTTCAAGAGGTTATAGAGGAGTTCTATAAAATACATGATCTCAGATATGGTTATTCGGTTAGAGGGGAGGCTGTGGAGATAGTGAATCTCAGGCTTACTGTACTATCTCCAAGGTACTCTCTTCCGTATTCAAGGCCTCAAAAAGGTAACGGGGAGGAATGGGGAAGGGAAGAGGCAGTGTTTGAGATAGATGGAGATGTGGAAAGAATAGAAACGCCCCTCTATTTGAGAGATAACCTGTATTCTGGATTTAAAGAGATAGGACCATGTGTAATCTTTGATCCTGGATCTACGATAGTCGTGTATCCGGACATGAAATGCAGGGTTGATAAGTATGGAAATTTAAGAATTGAGGTGTAGCCATGAGAATAGACCCTGTGAGGCTTGAAGTAATGAAAAATTTGTTTATATCGATAACCGAGGAAATGGGGGCAGTACTTAAAAGGGCTTCCTATTCACCCAATATCAAAGAGAGAATGGATGCCAGTTGTGCTCTTTTCGACTGGAAAGGAAGGCTTGTGGCTCAGGCTGAGCATATACCTGTGCACTTGGGTTCTATGCCCTTAGCTATTCAGGTTATAAAGAAGTTTTATGGAGAGAATGAACTGGAAGAGGGAGATCAGGTAATTCTTAATGACCCGTATAGCGGTGGGTCTCATCTTCCTGATATAACCCTTATTAAACCTGTGTTTCTGAAGGAAGAAATTGCTGGTTATGTTGTGAATAAAGCTCACCATGCAGATATAGGAGGGATGAGTCCCGGGTCTATGCCTGGGACTAGTAGTGAAATATTTCAGGAAGGATTGCGAATCCCTCCATCCAAGTTGCTGATAAGGGGGAAAGAGAACAGAGATCTGTTCAGAATAATAGAGTTTAACACAAGAACACCTGAAGAACGTCTCGGCGATCTCAGGGCTCAGATAGCGGCGAACAACCTTGGAGAGAGGCGGTTAATATCTGCTGTTAAAAAATACGGTGTAGAGCTCTATAGGCAGTTTGTGGATGAGATGATAGCGTACAGCGAGAGGAGAATGAGGAAAGCGATAAGGGAGATCCCAAATGGAGTCTATTGGGGGGAGGATTATATGGATAACGATGGCACTTCTGATGACCCCATAAAAGTTGTATGTACAGTGAAAGTGGAAAATGAAACGATAAGTGTTGATTTCACAGGAACTTCTACAGAGAGAGAAGCGAACATAAACGCTCCATATTCTGTAACTCTTTCCTCGGTCTACTATGCGGTAAGGTGTGTAACTGACCCGTACGTCCCCCCTAACCATGGTTGCTATATTCCACTTTCAATAAATATCCCAAAAGGAACTTTCCTCAATCCAAGTAGATATCTTGCAGTCTCTGCGGGAAATGTGGAAACATCTCAGAGGATAGTTGATGTCCTCTTCATCGCATTTTCCAAGGTAATTCCTGAAAGGGTGCCAGCACAGTCATGTGGGTCTATGAACAACGTGCTCATTGGAGGGAGAAAAGGAAAAGGAGCATTCACATACTATGAAACCATAGGTGGTGGTCAGGGAGCTCGCCCGAAAATGGATGGGCAGGATGGTATTCACGACCATATGACCAACACAGCAAACACACCCGTGGAAGTAATAGAGACCGCATACCCAATCTTCATAGAGCGATATGAGTTGATTCCTGACTCATGTGGGCTTGGAAAGATGAGAGGCGGTCTAGGGATAAAAAGGGTCATCAGGATTCTTACTGACGCAACCCTTTCAGTTCAGTCAGAGAGGAGAAAATTCAGACCTGTTGGGCTGCATGGTGGAAAGGATGGAAGTCCAGGAAGGAACTATGTCATCAGGGAGGGGAAAGTTCTAACTCTTCCATCAAAAGTGACTATTGGGGTAAAAAAGAATGATCTCATTGTAATAGAAACTCCTGGAGGAGGGGGCTATGGGTTGGTGAAAGAGAGGGATAGAGTACTTATTGAGAGGGATATAGTAGAAGGCAAAGTCACAATGGAGAAATATGAGGCTTCTTTTCACGGCCCCTCATTCTAATTTTGAAATCAGGATTTGGTTAATGATGATAAAGTCGTTATAAGCTGCTGGATCTACAGGAACCAGCAGATCAAATTATAAGTTTTACGGGTAAAACGATTTGACTGAAAATTTTTATTTCAGACAATTCAAGGATTTTGATAAGCTGTATCTGATCTTCATGCATTTCTCATCTTACTTCCTTTGACCATCATAATACTTGTATTCAGGTTCATGCCAGCATTGGAGATAGATATACGACTGTTACTGAACTTCCTTTGGATGGATGACAGAAACAGATTAAAGGGATAACTCTCTCCCACTACCTCCAACTCGTTCTTTCGACAAAGCAAACTTTCTGACTATTTTTTATGGGGAGGAGGGGATCATAAAAGTAATGTAGTCTGGATAACACCATATAATGGATGAACAGGACTTTTCTCAAGATGGTAGAAGGAGTAATTAATAGCGATATGAGTATTATTGACCTTGGCTGCGGAGAGGGCAGATTTGAGGTACTTTTCTCACATAAGGTCAAAAAAATACTGGGTATCGACAGGGATCCCCGAAAAATAGAACTGGCACGAAATAAGGTAAAGGAAATGGGTCTCAGTAATATAGACTTTCTCGTTGATGATGTTTATACGTTGGAAGGTTTTGAAAGTGAATTTGATATAGCGGTCGCTCACTTTTTTATGGCAGAAGAGGCGGTCAGAACAGCATCAAAAGTGCTTAAACCTGGTGGAATCTTTTTGTTTACATGTTTTGAGAGAAGTCATCTCATGGAAATTGGGGGTTCTAGGTTTTCCTATTCTGTGGAAGATGTGGTTAGCTGGCTGACAAGATCTGGATTTGCTGTAGATTATATTAATGTGGAAAAGAATGTTGTTAGAATTTCCAGTAAAAAAGATGCTATAGAATTTTTTGGAATTGAAAAAGTGAATCAGTGGAAGAAGGATGGCAAGTGGGACAGGGTTGAGAAGCTATTGTTAGATGGAAGCACGAATCTAACTTTGAGTACCTTTATTGGAAAAACAAAAAAGGTAATCTAGTTAGTCCATAGTTATCACGTTATGTTACTTTGGGTATTGGAAGTAACACCTTATGTTATTATATTTTATAAGTTTATTATCAAAAAAATTTTAGCAATTTCTAACATAAACTATAAATAATAAATAATTAATACTCTTATTGTGGTAACCATGAAAGTGGTTAAAGTATCCAGAAAAGAAGCATATGGCACATGTAAGTGTAAGAGAAGCTGTATGTAACTACAATTCTTTCCAATTTTTTTTAGGTAACTGGTTCAGGGTTATGGCCTCTATGCTCTCTTTCTTAAGAAAATTCACGAGATGTCCTGAGGGATTTCCATGATAAAACACCACCACATCAGGCCTGCAATGTTGGATCATTTTAAGTAACCCTAGGAAATCTAGATGGTCGCTCACGACTATTCTGGGCATTCTATAGAAGGGCTGAGCCGTCAAGATGTATTTTCTTCCTTTAATACTTCGAAGGGTTCTCGGAGATACAACCATCACATCTCCATCATAATTTAATCCACGGATATCTCCCATCAATCTTTTACAGATGTTTACAATCTTCTCTTCTGCTCCTACCTCGTATCCGTTAGAAATGAGGTATTCTACTACTTTCTGTGCCTTTCCAATAGGGTATGCTCCAAAGGAAACGGAACCATGTTCTTCAATCGCAGCAAGAATCCGAGGGTATTCATCTCTGAATATGTATTTTGGATGACCATAAGTGGCTTCTGTAATAAGGATATTACATTCTGGGAGGGTTTTAAATTTTTTTACGTCACCGGTAACAAGGATTTTCACACCCTCATCCGTCTCCCATGAAAAGGCTGAAGCACCATGCATATGCTGAGTTGGATGTGTTGCAACAAATTCCAGTTCTCCGTCAATTCTACTCCCGGGTTCAAAAGTAATACCATTGAACTCCTCACCTGTCACAGCTTCAAGAATAGAAGACGTCTCTCTGGAAGCAATAGCGTTCCCTCTTTTCATGTTCCTCTGTCCGTAGTGGTCTGAATGGGCATGAGTTATCAGTCCAAACCAGTTTCTCTTTTCTCTTTTTATAGTTGAGTCTACATGGAATAAGTATTTCTCTCCATTTTGAAAAGCCACAGAAAAGTGAGGAGACATCCTTTCATCATATCCAATTCTAAACATTTCAATGTTGAATTCATTTAAGGCTCTCACTGAAAACATGGTTTACCTCTGTTTGGGCTTTCTCGGATAACATAGCATACAATCCTTGCATTTCTGAGGTATGTTTCTGGTGTTTTTAACACGGGCGTTTTCTTTTACCATATTATCGGGTTCCTTTTAGGTCTATTATGTTATTTATATTTACAACATTGTCTGAGATAGTATTTTTTAATTTTCTTTTTTTCGGGTCACATCTTTTATCATTTTTACAAGAGACAGAAGAGAAAAAAGAATTAAAATAATACCTACATCTGAGTAGTAACCACTCCGGAAATACAGCGTCAATGCTATGCCAAAGGCAAGGATAATAAACACTATTTTTACCTTCAACTTTGCAAGAAAAAATTTCCATTCTACATCTCTCTTATTCACATATATGAGTCTGTTTTATGGTATTTAACCGGTTTTGTCCGAATGGAATAATAAAACTTATATAAGAGAAATTTGCAACATAATTTAGCTCTGTTTTGGTGAATCAAAGGGCAAGAGGTATAACACATGATTTCAAATGCAATATATAAAGGAACAACAACAGTAGGGGTAATTTGTAAAGATGGAGTGGTCTTAGGGACTGAAAGAAGAGCTACCATGGGCCATTTCATTGCAAGCAAGACTGCAAAAAAGATATATAGAATTGGAGATCGCATGGCTCTGACCACTGCTGGATCAGTCGGGGATGCACAGTTTCTGGCGAGGCTGGTTAAAATAGAGTCGGATTTATATCAGTTTAGGCGGGAGAAGTCTATGAGTGTAGATGCTGTGGCAGCCCTTCTCTCGAACATATTGAATCAAAATCGCTATTTTCCTTATTTCGTTCAGCTTATAGTCGGGGGTGTGGACGAAAAAGGCTCTAGCTTATATTCCATCGACCCTGTTGGTGGAGCAATAAAAGAGAAAGAGCTGGTAGCTACTGGTTCGGGGAGCCTTACAGCATATGGTGTTCTTGAAGATCGATATTCTCCTGAACTTACTGTGGAGGAAGCAGCTATTTTGGTGGTAAGAGCCATAAACTCGGCGATGAAGAGAGATTCTGCATCTGGGGATGGGATGGATATTGTTAAGATAACAAAGGACGCATACAATGAACTGACTGAAGATGAAATTAATAAGATTTTGAACTCTATCTGATGTTAATCGGTAGATAAGGGATAAGGAATACAACTGAAGTGAAGTTAATGCTTCCTGAAGAACTCTTGGAGGAGCTTAAAGCAAAAATATCTGAGCATGTCCCCAAAGATGTAGAGATCACAGATCTTGATTTTGAGGGGCCGGTCCTAGTTGTTTATGTGAAAAATCCTCAGAAACTGGCGGATAACGGAGACATAGTCAAGAGACTCGCTAAAGAATTGAGAAAAAGGATTGTAATTCGTCCAGATATAGTTAGTTTAAAACCACAGGAAGAAGCCAAGAAGTTCATATACAAGATTGTACCTGATGATGCTGAAATTACCAGTGTTTTTTTCGATCCAGAAAATGGAGAAGTCATTATTGAAGCTGAAAAACCTGGTGTTGTAATCGGTAAGCAAGGACAAACTCTGCGAGATCTGATGAAGCATATAGGGTGGACACCTAAAGTGGTTAGAACTCCACCTATCGAATCAAAGACCGTAAAAAACATTCGTCAGTTCCTTCTTACGGTAAAAGATGAGCGTAAAGAAATATTGCGCCAGATAGGAAGAAAGATACACCGTGGTAAGATTCATGGTGGGAAATGGGTGAGAGTTACCTTCCTCGGAGGATGCAGAGAAGTTGGAAGGAGTGCCTATCTCTTATCCACACCTGAAAGCAGGATTCTGGTGGATTGTGGGGTTAATGTAAGTCTTGAGGATGGAACGCCGTATCTGCATTTACCTGAGGTCCAACCACTTGACTCTCTTGATGCTGTTATTATAACTCATGCTCATCTGGACCACTGCGGTCTTGTTCCTTTGTTATATAAATACGGGTATAATGGTCCGATTTATCTAACTCCTCCGACGAGAGACCTCATGACTCTACTTCAGCTCGATTACATTGATGTTGCAGGCCGTGAAGGTGGAAAGATCCCCTATGATTCTTCCATGGTGAGGGAGGCTCTGAAACATACTATCACTCTCGATTATGGTGTAGTTACTGATATTGCCCCTGATATAAGGCTTACCTTCCATAATGCTGGACACATTCTCGGATCCGCTATTGTCCATCTTCATATAGGTGATGGCCTGTATAATGTAGCCTTTTCTGGGGATTTCAAGTATGAAAAGACAAGGTTATTCAATAAGGCCAATACAGCATTTCCAAGGCTCGAATCTCTCATCATGGAGGCCACTTATGGTGGTTCAGAAGATTTTCAACCAACAAGAAAGGATGCAGAGACTCATTTGTGCGATCTGATTAAAAAGACCATTGAAAGGAAGGGAAAAGTCCTGATACCCACCTTTGCAGTGGGGAGGAGTCAGGAAGTAATGATCGTGTTGGAAGAGGCAATAAGGGAAAAAAGGATTGATGAGGTGCCCGTGTACTTGGATGGTATGATATATGAAGCAACAGCCATCCATACAACATACCCTGAGTACTTGAACAACGATCTTAGAAATATGATATTCCATCAAGGATTGAATCCCTTTAAATCGGAAAGCTTTGTCAGAGTGGATTCATCTTCTAAACGGGATGAAGTGATGAATGATTCTGGACCAGCAGTGGTTCTTGCCACCTCAGGTATGCTGAACGGAGGTCCAGTGATGGAGTATTTCAGAGCCTTTGCCTCAGATGAGAAAAACATGCTGGTATTTGTAGGATATCAGGCAGAAGGAACCATGGGCCGTAGAATCCAGAAGGGATGGAAGGAGATTCCAATATCATCCAATGGGAGGACAGAGACCATAGAACTGAAAATGGATGTGGAAACTGTAGATGGTTTTTCTGGGCACTCAGACAGACGACAGCTCATAGAGTTTATCCGCAGGTTGAGTACAAGGCCTGAGAGGGTTATAACTGTCCATGGGGATGAAAATAAATGTATCGATCTCGCTTCAAGCATATATAAACAGTTTAGATTTGAAACAAGAGCCCCAATGAATCTTGAAACTATACGGCTGGTATAGATGATATCCATAGTAGGAAAATCAGGTTCAGGCAAAACCTATCTCCTGACAAAAATCATCCGAGAACTAAAGGAGCGAGGACTTAGAGTAGCTATAATAAAACACCATTCTCATGGAGATTTCGAAATCGATAAGGAAGGGAAAGACACGTGGAAGTTTTATCAGAGTGGTGCTGATGCAGTAATGATCAGCTCTCCAGTCAAACAGGCTCTGATAAGAAGAATGGATGGGGAAGAGAGCTTGGATGAAATAGTTGAAAGATTTCTGGAAGATTATGATATTGTGCTTACAGAGGGTTTCAATAGAGAAGGTAAACGCAGGATTGTAATCGTAGATTCAGAAGAGGATTTGAGGTATTTCGCCCATGGAGAGATCTTGGCTGTAGTGGGAAAGAATCCTGTTGGCGACTTTCTTAGGTTCGATCCAGATGATATTAAAGGAATTGCAGATTTCATTGTAAAAATGGAAAAAGGCCATTGCTCTGAAAATTGCTCTGAAAAAAATAAATAAAATGGGTTTTTATTATATCAAATTGTTATATCAGACCTCCGAGATCTAGGAAGTACAGCACAAAGAGGGCTGCAAGACCCCACATTAAAGGATGTATGTCTTTTATTTTTCCAGAGAATGCCTTGATAATTACGTAACTGATGAATCCTATTCCAATGCCGTCTGCAATAGAAAATGTAAACGGGATTGTAGTCAACACAAGAAAGGCCGGAATCGATTCACTGTAATCTTCAAAGTTGATGTCACGAACTGTGGTCATCATTAAAAGTCCTACGATAATAAGTGCTGGAGCAGTGGCTGCGGCAGGTATTATGGCGGCTATGGGTGAGACAAATAGTCCAATTACTATAAAGAGGAGACCCACAACCACAGCAGTAAATCCTGTCCTGCCCCCTTCCTCGATTCCACTGGCGGATTCTATGTATGTGGTAGTAGTCGAAGTTCCAAGTAAAGCGCCAAAGGAGGTACCTATTGCGTCTGTAGCAAGAATTTTATCTGAGTCTGGTATTCTACCATCTTTATCCAGATATCCAGCTTTAGCTGAAAGACCTGTTACCGTCCCGAGGGTATCAAAGAAATCCACCATGAAGAAAGCAAAAATAACCCCGATTACACCAAAGGACATCAATCCTTGGAAGTCTAGTTTGAGGAACGTATACTGTATTTCTGGTAAGGCCAGAATACCTTCGGGGGCTTGAGTAACTCCAAGAGGAATAGCGATGATAGTTGCAGCCAGGATGGAGATAAGCAGAGCTCCTCTTATTCTGAGTGTTAGCAGCACTGCTGCGATGAAGAGCGCTATTATAGCAACCCAGAGTGAGGGATTTGCTAGGTTTTCAGCTCCTAGAGTGACCAGTGTAGCCGGACTACTAACTACTATTCCAGCGTTCTCAAGACCTATGAGGGTGAGGAACAGTCCAATTCCCGCTCCTACTGCATATTTTTGAGAGAGAGGTATTGCGTTGATCACTGTGGTACGGATTCCAGTAAAGCTCAGAAGGAGGAAAATTATACCCTCTACAAACACAGCAGCTAGAGCTACCTGCCATGGCACTCCCATCCCGAGGACTACCGAATAAGTGAAGTAGGCATTGAGCCCCATACCCGGAGCAAGAGCGAAGGGTTTTTTAGCCCATATCCCCATGATAATCGATGAAATTCCAGCCGCAAGGGCAGTGGCAGTAACCAGAGAGGGTATGGCTTTCTCTCCAATGGCAGCACTCAGAATGGCTGGATTAACGAAAATAATGTATGCCATCGTCATAAAGGTTGTAAGACCTGCAATCACTTCGATTCTAAAACTGGTATTGTTTTTATCAAATTCAAAATATTCTTCCAAACCCATGGTATCACCGTATGGTTTATTGAAGGTGTATTATGGAGTTTACATAACTTCTATAAAAAGATTATATTTTGATAATCTGTAAGTATGTAGATAGTAAGTATGTAGATATGTAGTGTTTGTATGGAAAGGAGCAACTGGAGTGAGTGATAGGAATTTAAGTTATTTCACGATTTATTTGAGAAGGTCTTAATAATGTAATGGTAAACTATAAATCATCTCTGAGTTGTATGAAAAGGGATGCTGATATTTGTGGGACTTGGCCTTTACGACGAGAAAGATGTAACTCTTAAAGGGATTGAAGCTATTAAAAATGCAGATGTAGTGTATGGGGAGTTCTATACTTCCAGATTGACCGGTACACATCCTGAAAAGTTAGCTCAAATCCTTGATAGAGAGATTACAATTCTCCCTCGGGAAGAGGTTGAAGATGGGAGAAAAATCCTTGCTGATGCAGAAAAACGTAACGTTGTGTTGCTGGTTGGAGGAGACCCCATGGTGGCAACAACCCATGTATCTCTTGCCATCGAGGCTAGAAAAAGAGGTATTGACGTGAAGATCATTCATGGACAGAGTATCATGTCAGCGGTATGTGGGTTAACAGGCCTCCACAGCTATAAGTTTGGTCGATCTGCCACGATTCCATTCCCCTATGGTGACTCTGTATCTCTTACTCCCTATGAGGTTATCAAAATGAATAAAAAGGTTAATGCCCATACCATGTTGTATCTGGACATAAAAGAAGAGCCTATGAGGATTTCTGCTGCTGTAAGAATTCTCGAGAAGATGGAGGAAAAAGTAGAGGAAGGATTGCTAGATGATATGGTGGGAGTCGGTATAGCAAGAGCTGGAAGCATGAATCCCTCTGTTAAATGTGATTATGTTAGGAATTTAAAAGATTATGATTTTGGCCCTCCCATGCATGTAATGGTTGTATTAGCTGATAAATTGCACTTCATGGAAGCAGAAGCCCTTAGAATTCTGGCTGAAGCTCCCAAAGAAATTGAGCAAATGGTGGAGTGATGATATGAAAATGCGTGGTGCTGTAGGTGTGATATATGGGAGAACAGGCTCTACCGAATTTAAGTTCGCGGTGTATAATCCAAATGATGTCCGCAGGACGGATTACGTAAAGGTGTGGCATGATACGGATGGCTGGGTTCTATGTCAGGTAATAGATGTAGAGGCTGTGAGCAGGAATAATTCCATAGATGCGCTCCTTGAGGATGGTCAGATTACTGATGAAATATATTTGGCAAGAGCAGTTGTAGTTGGAACAAAAGATGATGGAGGGTTATTAAAAACTCCAAAAACTCCTTTCAGTCCGGGAGAAAAAGTTTTCCTTGCTGATAAAGAGTTGATATCTGCAACCCTTGGTCTAGGGAGTGGAAATGCTTACATTGGTCTCTTGGAGGATCACGAAGTAGAAGTTATGCTGGATGTGAATTCTCTTGTCCAGAAACACTGCTGTATTCTTGCAAAAACTGGGAGTGGAAAGAGTTACACAGCAGGAGTGATTATAGAAGAGTTGCTGGATAAAGATGTCCCTCTTCTGATCATTGACCCTCATGGGGAATACTGCTCTATGAAAGAGCCCAACGACAGCAAGGAAGAGCTAGAAGCCATGTCTAGGTATGGAATTAAGCCCAGTGGATATATGGAAAAGATTGAGATATTTGTCCCTCCCGGTTCCCCTTTTGAGGCTGTAGCCGATAACATTTTAACTTTGGATGGAAAGAATCTCACTGCTTCTGATTTAATCAAATTGCTGGGGATGGAGAATTCCCCGTCCCAGTGCTCTATACTGTATCAGGGAATAAAAGCAGCAAAAAAACGAGGGGATTACGTCATCCAGGATATAATAGAAGAAATTGAGTATATTAAAAGTAATACACGATGGAGTGTGATAGGGGCTCTTGAACAACTCGATGATTCAGGATTGTTTTCAGGAGAACCTACTCCAATCAGCACTCTTCTTGAGCAAGGCAAGGCATCAATCATTGACATGAGAGGTGTCAATCCAGAAGTTCAAGATTTGATAGTGTCAAGGGTTTGTCATGAGGTATTTGAATTGAGAAAGGTCAATGAAGTTCCTCCTGGGATGATAATTGTAGAAGAAGCTCATAATTTCTGTCCAGAAAGAGGGTATGGAAAAGCGTCAAGTACCTCTGTGATGAGAACCATAGCTTCTGAAGGAAGAAAATTCGGTCTCGGCCTTATGATCATTTCTCAGAGACCAGCAAGAGTGGATAAAAATGTAATCTCGCAGTGCAATACCCAGATAATCCTGAGAGTAACCAATCCCAATGATCTACAGGCCATAAAAAAGAGTGTTGAAGGATTAACAGGAGAAATGGTAGATGAAATCAGGAGGTTACCACCAGGCACTGCTCTTGTGGTAAGCACTGATATTGAGAAACCAATTCTTGTGGATGTGAGAATCAGAAAAAGCAAACATGGGGGATCATCAGTGACTGTGGTGGAAGAAAAAGAGGATACCAAGTCCATGATTCAAAGGAAGCTTGCCAGACCGGAGAAAAAAAGGCCTACTATTCGAAAGTCTGACGAATCTCTAAAGAAAGATGGCAAGAGAGAAAAGAAATCAACGGAATTTGAAGAGAAGAAGAAAGGAAATCTTTTCCGAAAAATCTTCGGGGGAGGGTAAAACATGTCGAATTATCTAGTGGTGCTGGAAGGGGGATGGTATGTTAAGAATGCTCGCTCTCCTGAAGATGCTATGAACATCGCTGTGGCGGAGGCTGGAAAGAGGTTGAATCCCGAACTGGATTACGTAGAAATATCAGTTGGGAAAACCACCTGTCCCTACTGTGGGAGGGAAATAGACAGTGTGTTTACAGTAGCTAACGTTGCCCTTGTTGGTCTTGAGTTTCAGATGAAAGTGTTTAATGCCAACAATGAACTCCATGCAGGAAAGATCGCAAAAGTGAATATTGGTAAAAAACTTGGGGATACGCCCCTTAGAGTTGTGGAAGTTGAAGAACTCGAGTAATGGTGGAGCCGGATAATGCGACTTGCAGCGCTAGTCTCAGGAGGTAAGGACTCTCTGCTAGCACTTCATTGTGCTGCAGAAAGCCATGATGTGACCTGCTTGGTTAATATGAGGTCTATCAATCCAGATTCATATCTTTTCCATAGTGTAAATGCACCCATAACAGATTATATTGCCAGAGCAATGGAATTGCCCTTGATAACAGGGTATACAGAGGGGAAAAAAGAGAAAGAACTAATGGATTTGCTGAGGCTTATCCAGTTGTTGAAGGTGGATGGAATCGTTGTAGGGGGAATTGCGTCGGTATATCAGAAAGAGAGGTTTAGTAAGATTTGTGAACAGGCTGGGTTGGAAATGGTAGCTCCATTGTGGGATATGGAGCCAGAGGAGATCCTCAGGACTGTCATTGATAATTTTGAGGTTATAATTGTAAAGGTTGCAGCCATGGGTCTGGATGAGAGTTGGCTTGGAAGAAAACTAGATGAAAATACTCTAAGAGATCTGATGGAGTTAAACAGGAAGTATGGAGTACACCTTGCTGGAGAAGGAGGAGAGTATGAAACCCTCGTGCTTGATGCCCCCCTCTACAAAAGAAAATTGAAGATACTTGAAGCAGAAACTAGATATGATGGCATGGCAGGAGATCTCATTGTAAAAAAAATTGAGCTGGAAGAAAAATAGTAATTGAATGAATTGAACGATTACCAGTAGTCTGTTATGTTGAAGTCAAGTACGTTAGAATTTCCCGTCTTAGATCATTGAATTCTTTTGAAGTTCTATCTCTTGGTCTCGGAAGTTTCACGGAAATTTCCTTTTGGATTTTTCCAGGAGACGGAGAAAGGACTACGACTCTGTCACCAAGAAACAGAGCTTCATCAATACTATGGGTGACGAAAAGTATGGTTTTTGTCTCTTTTTTCCATATTTCTAGTAGTTCAAGCTGCATTTCATTTCTGGTTTGGGCATCCAGAGCTCCAAAGGGCTCATCCATCAAGATAATTCTAGGATCAGAGGCGAGTGTCCTTGCCAGAGCAACCCTCTGCTTCATCCCGCCTGAAAGCTCATATGGGTAAGCCTGCTCAAACCCAACAAGCCCGACCATCTGGATGTATTTCATTGCTGTTTTTACTCTCTCCTCTTTATTGAATCCCTGTATCTCAAGAGGAAATGTTACGTTTCCAAGAACAGTACGCCATGCAAACAAGTTAGGGTCCTGAAATACCATCCCGATTTCAGGGACAGGGGACTTTATCGTATTCCCGTTTAATCGTACTTCTCCGTGTGTAGGGGGTTCGAGTCCTGCAATGATTCTGAGCAACGTTGTTTTTCCACATCCACTTTTGCCAACAATGCATACAAACTCTTTTTCATCCACTTTTAGGTTTATATCTCTGATTGCCTCTATTTTCCCTTCTTTGTCTGATACAAAGGTTTTAGATAAGTGATTGATCTCCAGCAAAGCCATTATTTGCCCCTCCATCTAGTAAGTCTGTTCTCAAGCCATTTGAAAGCCCTATCTATAATTAAACCAACGAATCCTATAGTGATCATTGCCACTACCATGAGGTCTATCCGGAGTATGTTATAGGCGAAGATTATTAAAGCTCCAAGTCCAAAATTGTATCCAAAGTATTCTGCCGCCACGACACTCATCCAGCCTATACCAAGTCCTATTCGTATTCCGGTCAATATGTTTGGTGTCGAATATGGTAAAACTATTTTTGTTGTTATCTCTCTACTGGAGCATCCAAGGGTATATCCAACTTCAATCAGGCCTCTTGGAACTCCTTTAACTCCCGCAATGGTATTTAGAAGGATAGGAAAAAAAGCTCCAATAGATACAACAAAAGCAGCAGAAGCAAGTCCACCTCTGAACCAGAGAAGAGCAAAGGGAATCCAGGCGATAGGTGGGATGTGCCTCAAAATATGCAGTACTCCCTCAAACAGGCTTGAAATCCTTTCAGATCTTCCCATTAGAATTCCGAGGGGAACTCCAGTGAAGATTGCTATCGTCAGTCCAGATACTACTCTGTAAAGGCTGGCTGTTATATGCCTGAGGAGTTCACCACTTGTGGCTAAATAATAACCACCGAATATAACCTCTTTCAATGGGGGCAAGAGATAGGAAGGGAATATATTGGCGATAGAGAGAATTCCCCATACAATAAGAAATAATGCTGGCACTACTAGCAAATGAAAGATTCGTTTTGGTAGTCGTCCCATCATCATCCCATGACGAATTTATATACTGCCTCCTCTTTTGGTACTTTTCCAACTCCTTCCTCCTCTTTTTCAGGATGCACATCATTGATAAACCGGAGGTCAAATATTTCCTCTCTGGTGAGAATATTTTTGGCGTATCCGGACTCATAAAGAGATCGAGAGAATTTTTCAGAGGCTTGGATGTAATCTTCACTGATTTTTGCACAGTACCTTGGAGCTAGATCAAAGGAAGTCATGATAATCTTTTTGTCAAGTTTAAGCTCTTTTGATGCAAAATCGGCAGCCACATCAGGGTACATCATTATGAATCGAGAGGCCATGACATGGATTTTAACGAATTCTCTGACAAAGTCCGGGTAATCTCTTGTAAGGTCGGTATGTATGGCCAGACAGCAGCATGGAGCATTCCACCACAGGTGCTGGGCGTCGATAATTATTTCTGTGTTTCCTCTGCTGAGAGACACTGCATTAAAGGGAGGCCATACAACCATGGCGTCGATCTCTCTCTCTTCCAGAAGATCTGGAAGAGACGGAACTGTATTGTAATTCACCAAAAATATATCTTCACCATCTTTCATCCCCGCACGTCTGACAAGGTCTCTCACTTCAGCATCTTCAATTGAACCTCTTGGGGGTATACCTATTTTTTTGCCTTTGAACTGCCTGATGGTGGCCAGTTCATCTCCCCCCATCTCATACACATCTTTGTATCCATCCTCTTTTCTTGCAATGAACTGATCCCCGAGAACGTGAGTGGAAGCTACAGCCTTCATAGGGACGCCCTTATCGATTCCTATCATCAGAGGGGGCACTCCAAGGTACCCGATCTGGATCTGATTCTGGGCAAAAGCTTGGACAATGGCTGGGCCAGCATTGTACATACTCCATTGTGTCTGAATCCCCATGTGGTTCTCTACAAGTCTGGCTGGTTTTGTAACGATCCATGCCTGACAGAGAGCTGGCAGATGTCCTATACTCAGAGTCTCAGGTCTTTTTATTTTTCGGTCAGTACAGCCCGTAACACTTATTGTCAGGAATCCAGTAGCCAGTATGCCTGTGTTTTTCAAAAAATCTCTTCTTGTAAGCTTTTTATTCATTTATCCTCCTCCTACCAGATTGTATTGTCAACTACCGTTGACAAGTAGTAAAGCCATCTTTACTATATTGTCAATCTAAATTGACGATTTGAATTTGTAAACCACTGGTTTGCAATATTAAGGTCTTTTCCACATTCAGGGCAAGATGGATCATGATGGATTATATCAACACTGTTAAAAAAAGGACAATGCTGACTGAAATCTCCACTTTTTGGTGTAGACTTTCTTGAGATTATCATGGTTCCACATTCAGGGCAATGAGTATCTTGGTTTTTTTCAGTGTAGACAAAATCAAGATACTTTTTTGCCTCTTTTCGAAGAGCTTCGATTATCTCAGATGAAACTGCTGGACCTGAAAATTTTAATGCCGGCTTGACAGTGAATATGTGGAGTGGTACACTGGGTGAAAGTTTTTTAGCCATCCACCTGCTAAGATCTCCGATCTCATCCCTTTTGTCATTAAATCCTCTGACGACAGGGAAGGTAATCTCAAGATGTGTTTGACTTTCCCATGTGGATATAATGGTCTCCTTGACCGTTTCAAGATTTCCTCCAAGTCTTTGATATCCATTCTTTTTGAATGACTTAATATCCACATTCATCGCATCGGTTTTTTTAAGAAGCTTAGATAGTGGTTCAGGCATAATCATACCATTGGTGTTAAGTGCAGTAAACATGGAACCTGCTCCTGAAAAAGTATCCATCACAAACTCATAACAGACGACAGGCTCATTTACTGAAAAAGCAATTCCATCCATCTTTGCTACAATAGCATGATTGATTATTTCCTCTGGAGATAGATTTTTCATTGGTATCCCATTCCAGGAGTGGGCCTGAGTATAGTTCTGGCAGTAAAAGCAGTTCATATTACATCCAAAACTACCGACAGACAGAACTTTACTTCCTGGTCTGTAATGGAAGATTATTCTGTTCTCGATGGCGTCACACAACAGAGCTGTTACCATTGCGTGATTAGTAGATCTGATATTACCACGGAAGTTCTCTCTAACCCCACAGCGCCCAAACTGACCAGAAGGAATAATGCAGGCATGTGGACAAAGGTTACAGGTCGTGGAATGAGACTCATCCTTCATTTTCAATATTTTACTAAGAGGCACAATGAATATTAATCTTTCGATACAATTAGAATATTTTTGAGTTTTTTATTACAATAAGAAAACTAGCATCAAAGGCAAAACATTTTTATTATCTTTTGTTCTGACTGCTCATAAATGGATTTACAGGAAGAGATACGGAAAATTGAGGAAGAGATACGAGATACTCCATATAACAAAGCTACTCAGCATCATATTGGTAAGTTGAAAGCCAAGCTCGCCAGATTACGAGAACAGCTAGAAAAAAGGGAGACAAGAGGTAGTGGGAAGGGATACGCAGTTAGGAAAGAGGGAGATGCCACTGTAGTACTTCTGGGCTATCCATCGGTCGGGAAAAGTACGCTACTTAATAGATTGACTAATGCAAAATCAGAAACGGCTGATTACCCATTTACCACAATAGATGTTATCCCAGGGATAATGGACTATAAGGGGGCGAGAATTCAACTCCTAGATGTACCAGGTATCATTGAAGGTGCATCTAAGGGAAAAGGTAGAGGGAGGGAAGTACTATCTGTCGTTAGGAATGCTGATTTGATAATAATCGTGACAGACATTTTCAACACCTATCAAGTAGATATTGTAGAAAAGGAGTTATATAATGTAGGAATACGTTTGAATGAGACTCCCCCAGCCGTAGCGATCAGGCGAAAAGAAACCGGAGGGATATTGATAACAAAAATGGGTGAAGTGAGATTATCTGACAGAACTATCAAAACCATTTTGATGGAAAACCGGATACACAATGCTGACATCGTAATTCGAGAGGACATCACGGAAGATCAATTAATTGATGCGATCATGGGTAATAGAAAATATTTGCCAGGACTAGTAGTTGTTAATAAAGTTGATCTTATGGATGAGGGTCACTTGAAGGACATTTTGGCAAAAAAGTGGATTCCTGTGTCTGCTGTGTCAGGGTATAATCTGGATTTTTTGAAGGAGAGGATATATGAAAACCTTGGGTTTATTAGGGTGTATCTTAAACCAAAAAATGAAAAGCCTGATTTTGATGAACCTTTGATAGTGAGGAGAGGTGCCACTATCAGAGATGTTTGTTCGAAAATACACAGAGACATGGTGCGGAATTTTCGATATGCAAAAGTCTGGGGCAATTCTGCAAGATTTGGAGGTCAGCGAGTTGGACTGGATCATAGAGTGTCCGATGAAGACATTGTTACAATTTATACAAAATAAAAACAGGTTATTAGGATTATAACTCCTTTCACTGGTCTTACTGTTTTTTGAATTCAAGCATGTTGATAAGTTTGGGGTACATGAAATCTGGCCGAATATTAAGGCGCTCGATATCTCTTTCCTCGTTAACTCCACTCAGCACAAGAACAGTTAAGGCTTTTACTTTTTTACCTCCAGCTACATCCGTTTCAAGCTGATCTCCTATCACGACACTCTTTTCAGTAGAAACACCAAGTTTTTTTGCTGCAACAGTGAATATCACAGGAGAAGGTTTGCCCACAATGACATCGGGCATTCTTCCTGTCATCCAGTACAGGGCTCCAATCATCATCCCGGTGCCAGGAGTGACTCCCTTACTTCCAGGAAAAATCTTGTCAGGATTTGTTGCTATATACTTGATCCCGGAACGGACAGCCCTCAATGCGAGAGTTATTTTATCGAAAGTTAAATCGGGATCTGAACCCACGACGAGATAATCTGCGTTCTGATAGTCATCGACTATCTCCAGACCAGCCAATTCGATCTCTTCTTTAAGTCCATTAGCTCCAATTAAAAAGATCTTTGCTTCTGGATTTTCACTCTGTATAAATTCTGCTGTACTGGATGTGGCAAGGACAAATTCTTCTGCAGAGGCCGGGATTTTGTTGGCCTTGAACTTCTTCATATAAGCTCTACGACTCATAGTTGAGTTGTTGGATAAAAAAATTAATTTTTTCCCACCTTTTTTTAATCTTTGGATGGCCTCTCTCGATCCCTCGATTATCCTGTTCCCCCTAAATATCACACCATCTACATCGATAATAAAGGCATCTCGATGTAGTGGGTGTAGTACCCCTTTTTCCTTTATTTTTTTCAAAGTCTCTATAGCAGGACTGTCCGGGAAAAGTCTTACAGAGCTCATATGACGTCAAAGCAAATCTTTTATGCTTTATAAACTATGCCCTTTCATCTGAAATTCCACTTCAGCAGGTAAACATTTAAATTGAAGTATTCCATTAGTTTCAGACTGTATACAATGTTTATTAATGTATAGTGTTTGTCCTATCAGGGGGCAGTATGATGGAGCTGACGAAAACAGCAGAAACCGTGCTAAAAAAACGATACCTGCTAAAGGATGAGCAGGGGAATGTGGTTGAGACACCAGAAGAGATGGTAGATCGGGTTGCAAGCAATATAGCTCTTGCAGAAGAGCAGTATGGAGGAGATGTTGAATCCATACGGAAGAAATTCTATGAAATAATGTACAATCAGGAATTTATGCCCAATTCACCGACTTTGATGAATGCTGGTACACCCCTGCAACAGCTATCTGCATGTTTTGTTTTGCCTGTGGAAGACTCAATGGATGGGATATTTAAGTCCTTGAGAGATATGGCTGTTATACAGAAAAGTGGTGGTGGTACAGGTTTTAGCTTTTCAAAGCTCAGGCCAAAAGGAGATGTAGTAAAATCCACCATGGGTGTTGCAAGTGGACCCGTATCCTTTATGAAAATATTTGATTCGGCTACTGAGCAAATCAAACAAGGCGGTAAACGTAGAGGAGCCAATATGGGCATTTTGAGAGTTGATCACCCAGATATAGAGGAATTTATCACTGCAAAACGAGAAGAAGGGGTTCTTAGGAATTTCAACATTTCAGTTGCGGTCACTGACAGGTTCATGAAAGCGTTAGAGGAGGATGGAGAATATGAGCTGATTAATCCACGAGATGGGTCTGTGAGCGGAAAGATGCGGGCTAAAAAAATCTTTGATTTGATTGTAGACGGTGCATGGAGGAATGGAGAGCCAGGAGTAGTGTTTATTGATGAGATAGATCGTCATAATCCAACTCCCCATATTGGAGAAATTGAGTCTACTAATCCCTGCGGTGAACAACCCCTTCTCCCATATGAATCCTGTAATCTCGGGAGTATAAATCTCTCTAGGTTTGTGGAAAAGAAAAAGATCAGCTGGAAGAGATTGAAGGAAGTTGTGCATCTGGCAGTCAGATTTCTAGATAATGTGATCGACATGAATCACTATCCACTACCTGAAATCGAAGAACTGACCAAAGGAAACCGTAAGATAGGCCTTGGTGTAATGGGATTCGCAGATATGCTGATAAAACTGGGCATACCCTACGATTCAGATGAAGGTGTAAAAATGGGAGAGAAAGTCATGAAATTCATCCAGGAAGAATCTCACAAAGCGTCCATGGATCTGGCTGAAGAAAGAGGTACCTTTCCCAACTGGAAGGGAAGTGTATGGGAAAAGGAAGGTATAAAGATACGTAATGCTACCACGACAACCATTGCTCCTACAGGGACCATCTCGATTATTGCCAGATGCAGCAGTGGAATCGAGCCTCTGTTTGCCATAGCCTTCAAACGGTCTAACATCTTGGATGGTGAAGAATTTGTTGAAGTTAACTCCCTTTTTGAGGAAGTGGCTGTGGCTGAAGGATTTTACAGTGAAGAACTCATGGAAAAGGTTGCAGAAAAAGGTTCAATCCAGTCAATTGATGAGATCCCAGAACATGTGAGGAAAGTTTTTGTTACTGCACTCGATATTGCTCCAGAATGGCATGTCAGGATGCAAGCGGCTTTCCAGAAATACACGGATAATGCAGTCTCTAAGACAATAAACCTCCCCAATCATGCAACAAGGCAAGATGTGGCTGAGGCCTTCTTACTGGCCTACAACCTTAAATGTAAAGGCATCACCGTTTACCGGGATGGTAGCCGTGAACAGCAGGTGTTGAGAACCAAGGAGACTGAAAAAAAGAAGAAAGTTAAGCTGACTCAACCGTATTCGAGACCCATAGAACCGAGACCCCGTCCAACTGTTACCAACGGAAAAACCATTGAAACTCAAACAGGTTGTGGCAGCTTGTATATAACCATCAATGAAGATAAGTATGGCCTTGCAGAAGTATTTGTTCAGCTCGGAAAATCGGGTGGTTGTGCAGCCTCACAGACAGAAGCCATAGGTCGATTGATATCCATAGCCCTAAGGTCTTGGGTTAAGCCAGAGTCCATCATTAAACAGCTCAAAGGTATTAGGTGCCCATCTGTGGGTTTTGACAAGGGAAACATAGTTACCTCTTGTGCTGATGCTGTGGCCAAGGTCCTTGAAGGATATCTCAAGGGCGAGTATACTAAACTGACTCCTGATGTTGAAGCCATAAAACCTCTCACTGAATTTACAAGTGAGGGAGTGGAATCCAATACCAGAATTATAGCTGGGATGTGCCCGGAATGTGGGAATATTCTTGAATACAAGGAAGGATGTGCAGTGTGCGGGATGTGCGGTTTCACTAAATGCGGATGATAAATCCATAATATATAATCACATTTTTTCGTTTTTTCTACATCTAGCAATACGAAAAACATTATATGGATGGATTTAAAGAGACCAGATTGGGATCATGAGTTGGAAAATTAAACTGGAGCTGATGATTGTAATTCTGGTTTCTGTAATAGTAGCGGTAAATGGATTTACCCCAGCCATATCGGTTACCATCTTTCCAGATGATCCTGTTAAGGATGATATAGTTGAAGCCTATATTCAGGGAACTGGGTATGAGAAATATGTCTTGGTAGAGTGGTATGCAGAAGGAAAACTCAAAAAATCATCATATCTATATTTTAAAGGATCAAATTTAATCAAAGACAGTTTTCAGGTTGATTTATCTGGCTCTTGGGTAGTCCGAGCCATTTCTTTTGATTACTATGATCAGTTCATATTTTCTAAAGAAGTCGGGTTTATAGTGCTAACCCCCTCTGGTGAAACGATAACTACGGGGAATGTGACTCTACCCCCTCCATCAATACCTAAAAAACCCTTCTTGCCTGTACTGACACCTACTCCAGTTCCAGAGACAACACCGGTACAAGAGGAAGAAGAGGTCAATGAAACTCAGTCACAGGTTAATGAAAGTGAATCACAGGTTAATGAGAGTGAGTTGAATGTCACCCCCTCTCAACCCTCAATTGAAATTCCAACCTTTACGTATATGGACGTCTCGTACCCTGAAGAAGTAAGGCCTGGAGAAACTGTTAATGTTAAAATATCTTTTAAGATAAATTTTGAGACTGAAAAGTCGATAATATCAGCCATCGTGCCAGAGGGATGGAACGCAGAGTCTGTTTCTGCTTCAATCAGCAATTCCACTGGTAATGCAACTCTTAAAATCGATATACCTGAAGGGGTGGAAGATGGGTCCTATTCTGTGGTTCTTGTAATCTTCACTCCTGTACTGAAGCGAGAGCAAACTCTTCTTTTTACTGTTAATGCCAGTAGGACTGAGGGGGTAACTTTAGAAGAAAAAATATCGCAAAAGACCGGAGGAAACGAAACAGAGAAGCCAATCTCGTCTGGAACTGTGGAACAGAATGAAAGCAAGAAAGAAGAGCCATCCAGTTATTCAGGAGAACAGACACCAGGATTTGAGTTATCCATTGCACTGATAGCCCTTGTGTTGATTGCCATTACAAGAGCTATCAGGTTAAAGAAGTAGCCAGAGGGGCAAGTGTATCATTATTTTTCTCAGTAAGTGGGGAGTTTGCCCCCTGAAGGAATACTTGGTATTGTTGGTTTTAGTTTTTCAACTATTTTTAGATCTTTAAGACCTGTACTTAAAATACGCTTATTGCTCTTTTTAGAATCTATTATGGTAATTGGTAATCCTCTGATGAATTTGAGTGGTGATATGGATACAAAGAATCTATAAAGAAATTTGAAGAGGGATTTAGATTAAATGTTCTTGGCAATGTAGGGGAGTTGTGAATCATCTCTTTCTCTTTATTAGAAAAGCGGTTAACAGCAGAGATATGATGATTGGTGCAATTCCCACTGGTGTTTTTACTGTTTCTTTAAAGTGCTCTTCTTCGGGTGGAGCATAAGGCAAAGTTATGTTATATTCAACACTCTGTAACTCTCCCTTGATCTCTGGTTTTCCGGTTACAATCCATAAAGTAGTGTTATTGAAAATAGCGGACTGGTATACAACAATTGCATTGCCGTTTTGATCAAAAAAGAGGCTTTTCTGATCACATTTGAAATTATATGGGTTCTCAAGGCTGTTAATGTATTCAATATTTCTGGAAAGTCTCTCAGGTCTTGTCCAATGAACACCATCTGGTGATCCCATTATGTAAATTTCTTCATTGCCGTTTATGGTGGATGTGAAGGCAATCCATAGGTTTCCGTCACTATCTGTTTTAGCATCATTGTACAAGCTAAAATTGAATGGAGGCATGTTTGTCAGCCTAGCCGCTTTTGTCCACTTAACTCCATCGTTACTGGGGGCTATAAACAGATCATGGTTGTTCATGAGTTCAGTGATGGAATAATTTCCAGTGTATTTGGCATACTGTAACCAGTATTTCCCATCTACGTCAATTAGTTTACCAAATATAGCATCAGGAGGAATTGCTTTAATTTCTTCACTCCATCGGTCCCCATCATTGGAGTATCTTAGAACAATCATGGAACCTTCTTTCCCTATGTTTTTACTGTAAACAACCCAGAATTTCCCTCTCGAATCTTGGTATATGTAGGGATACCAGTCTATGGTTTCATTGCTACCTGCTATTGGCACGGGATCACTCCAGTGAATTCCCTCTTTGCTTGTGGTGTACATCACATCGTAATCAAACCCGAAAAAAGCATGGGGATTTATAATCTTATGACGAGTGAAAACAAGCCTGAAAATACCATTTTGGTCTATTATCATCCACGGATGATAGTCGTTTTCTCTCGTTACAGGGATTTTTAATGGTTTATTCCATGTTTCCAGATCCGTAGAGTTCATTGTGTATATGCCATCAGACTTTACGAACACCAACCAGTATGTCCCACTAGAATCCTGAGCCAACACAGGATATTCTCCCTCTCCTATCATTTTTGGCTCGGTCCATGCCACAACATCGCCTGAGAGTATTAGAAGCAACAATATTACCAGCAATATTAGTATAGATGTCTTCAGATTCATCTACAAAGGGCTGATGGAAGGTTATTTAAAGATTTTTCTGTTTGATTGCTGGGTACCAGACTGGTTCGTGTATAATTGTTCTCATTAAGGTTGTATGATTTTCTGTTATGTTTTTATATTATCAAGTTGATCTCCTAAAAACTTATTAAGATGAGTTTTACAGTATATGTAGATTTTAAGGCATCTAAATTAACATAATTAGTAAAAATTTTTATTATTTGAAGATAAAGCATAGAAATTTTTTCATCGATTAAAACATCCTGAGGTTCTTAAATATAAATTCATGACATATATTCTCGATTTTGGCAAATACATCTTGGAAAGATTTATATATCTGGCTTAAAACATTTACCATTGGGATAAATATAATTTAGATACTTTGAAAATTGGGGTGAAATAAAAATGTTTAATTTCCCGAAAAGGGGACCTATTTTAGTGTTATTGTTAGTTGTAGGTATCATTCTTATCTCTGTTTGTGGAACCGTCTCTGCAGAACCAGTAATGAAACTGAACCTTTCTAGGCTTGTCATTCTTGACGATCCAAATAATGGGCAAGCTGGATCGGGTTTTGTGACGCCTCCTAGGAATTGGGGGACTGACTACTGGAATGGAGAAGCAACAACAGTGAAAGGTTATGTGCTGATTGTCAATGAAAGTGGTGGAATTTCTGGAGTTCAAGTAACGTTCACTGTTAAAAAACCCGATGGGAGCACAGCGACTACGATAAATGCTGTTACAAACTCTTCAGGGATCGCATCGTTTAGTTATAATTTAAATGCTAAAAACTATTATGGTAACTGGACAGTTGAAGCATCTGCTACTGTTAACGGCCAGAATCTTGTAGATTCCAGAACATTCATGTATAACTGGTGGGGTTGTGCCAATTGTCATGGTAAAGAAACTGTAACCAAACACGGAACTTATAGTGAAAAATCACCTTACACAATGGGGTATGACTTCCACAGAAATCCACTGAAAGGAGACCATAGAAATCCAATGCAAAATGGATTCTGTACGGCCTGCCATCAGGGTTATGATAAGATCCCTTATGATCCAAATGCATATAACGATAAAAACTACATTAAAAATACCGCAAAGACACAATATAGTGCTGACATCCATAATGGAATAAAGAAGTGTCAGGACTGTCATGTTAATGCCAATGATGGAGCCAAGAGGGCTGAAATAGCGGGGTGTTATGATACAACCGGCTGTCATGCCCAGAAGAACACCAAACTCACTGAAATTCTTACGACAACAGGCTATAGCGTGGGAGGAAACTATAGAACAATCTACTCTCTCGACACTTCAACTAGCCAGCCCAGTAAAGCTCACACACCGTCCCAAACAATTCCATGTCTTAACTGCCATGGACCAGGGCATGATATATGGAAACCAGTCGTTTCAGGCACCTCAAACACTTACACCGAAGATTCCCAATGCCTAACTTGTCACGTAAACCAGGGTAAGCACTCTCCAGACAATCCGGTTTATTGTACCTCCTGTCACTCACAGGATGCCCACGTAATAGGAATTCTGGACAAGACTGCCGGAACACAGCCCACCTATACAACACTCGGTTCAGCTAACGCTGTGACGAAGGACGATTGTACCTCATGTCATACTTCAGGGAGCATATCCAACTTTTTCAATGCCCTCACCACTTATGATTCTGCAGCCTATACTAACAACTACCAGCCTCAGACCGACAGCTTCGGTTACAGTGTAGCGATGCATAATGGAACTGTCAACTGTACAGTCTGTCATGACAACACTGACTTCCATGCAATAACTTTCCTTAACCATACAGCTCAATATACAACAAATAAATCCCAGGCAGTTGGATGTGAAGATTGTCACGTACAAGGAACAAATGACAGTGTTAAAACGTTCATACAGGGTTTAGGGCTAAATCCACCTCAGGTTAATGCAAAGCATAACAATTCTGTACCCTGTGATGTCTGCCATTCTCCTAGCCCTCATGGAGGTGCGAGATTCCTGGGTTCAGATCTCTCAACCTATACAACTAACAAGGCTCTGGCTGTTAAGTGTATGGACTGTCATGCGAATTCTGGAGCTTCAGGTAAACAGTACACAACAAGAACAGGCACCTACACTATGTACCCACCATATATTGGTAGTTATGCCTTTCAGCATGGAAATGCTACCTGGGAGGGACAAAATTGGGGCAATTACTGGACTAAGGCTGATGACAATGCTGCATGTTTATACTGCCATGGAAATGGAAATAATGTTGAGGAAATCCATAGCCAGAGTGCTTTAGGGAGGATTAGTTACATTGCGGATGGGGCTACAGACCTTTCTGGGCAATGGTGTGCTAACTGTCACGTCTCTTCTGCCATTAACCCCAGTTATAACGGTTCAGCTTATTCTCCTGCAACTCCACCACTAAATGATGTAAATAACACTGGAATGAATAGTAACTTTGCCGGAAATAAATGGTTGGATCATTCATCCTTCGTCTCTTCAGATTACACCGATAGTTCATGTTATGGGTGTCATGCCAATACCACCGAGACGCCAAACAATAACCTGACACTTTTTGTACATAATGTTGAAGAAGGGGTTCCAGGAGGGCCCGATTGTGTCTCCTGCCACGATATTGGAGGTACAGCTCCGAGACATGTTGATGTAAGTACCATGAAACAGGGTATACATGCCACCCTTAATAGTGGGGCAACCAATAACACTACCCTAACGGATCCTGTGGATAAAGCATGCTGGGCATGTCATGGAGATGGAACGGAACCGGATCAGCACCCAGTAAACTATAAATCACCTAAGCAATGCGAAGACTGTCATACTGGTACAACTCAATTTAATGCCCTTCTTGTAGCCGAACATTACTATTCCGGGCAGGATCTTGTGGTTAATGCAACCTGTCAGGATTGTCATAGCAAGAGTGAGATGCTTAACACTAACAGTGATCCAGATGCTGGTTCGACAAATGCAACCATAAGTCACTATGGAAAGCCAAGAAGTGACCTCGTTCTGAATATTAATGGGGATACCGTTACAGACTGCTATTACTGCCATCAGAATGCGACAACAGTTTTTGCTTCGGTGATGCAAAACACAAATCATACTTATATGTATAATCACAGTGACAGTTCCAATTCGCCAAGATGCTGGAGCTGTCACAGTGTTGGTAGGATTCATGACCAAAACCATGTCAAACCTCAGATCAGCAACAGTCTATGCCTTGGATGCCATCAAAGCGGAATAGGTAATATTGGGCCGATACCCACAGCCCATAACGGAACAATGAACTGTTACTCCTGTCATATGGATAAAAATGATACCGCCTACAACAGTGTGACTGCACAGATCCACGGAATCAAGTTTATCGACTCTGATGGTACCTATACCAGATGGGATAAGACAAATGCTGCAAATTGTGTTGATTGTCATATAAATCAAAATACCACTTCAGCATTGACTACTTGGAATTCAGGATACGTCCCCACACAGATTCCTTCGCTAACTCACAGTGATGATCCTTTCGCTGGAAAGAAGTGGGGCAACTACTGGGATAACACTTCAGCTGTGACAGCATGCTATTATTGCCATCAGAATGGAATTCATAAGAATAAGAACGGTCTCCTTGGTAACGTAACTTTGGTTAAAGGATCCAACAGTTATAATCAGTCTATAACAAATGGCACATGGTGTGCTAACTGCCATTACACTAATGCAAATGAGTATAATGGCACTGCTTTAAGTCCAGTTCCACCACGGATTGATGTTGATGAGGGAACAGCTACTGATGGTACAGCGTGGTTCAATCATACAGATGTTATTTCAGGCTCCTATACTGATGACATGTGTAAGAGCTGTCACGGTGGGTTAGCTCAATCTGCCACCTTGATAAGGGATTTCGTGCATGCGGTAGGAGAAGGGTCTGGAAGCGGATGTATTGCCTGCCACGAGTCTTATTCTGGAAATCTAGGCTTTAATAATTCGAGCTTTGGTGCCCATGCCAATGTGAACACGACTGGTGGACTTGGTAACCTAACAGACAACGATTGTAAGACCTGCCATTATGACACCAGTAACATGTTTAATTCGGGATGGACTGTAAGCACTTATGGATGTGAGAACTGCCATCAGGGCTCATGGCCTTCATCAGTGGATTCAACACCTCCGAGTATAGGCACAACATTCCTGCATGGGAGTAATGATTGCTATTCTTGTCATCTTGCCGATAAACAACAGCCATATACTCAAGGAGGTTATCATGTTAACTTCTCCACTCCATTCGGGGCGGTTAAAGAGCCAGGATGGCAAGGGTGGACTGCTGGAGTCTCGACACAATGTTTTGACTGTCACTTTACACACAGTAAAGCAGATGAACCGTTTAATGCACCGGGAATAAGCAGATATATGGCCACGAAATATTCTGGCTGTGGTGGAAGTAACTGTCACGGATCTGGAACGATTCATAATACAGATGCACCATTGTATTATACACCTCCTACGGTTTCTGTAACTCTTAACAGAACAGCAGTAATGGCGGGAGATGCGATAGGGGTGTATGCAGTCGGAAATGGTAATGCTGGGCAGATCTATAATGCTTCGTATCAGATAATAGATGTCAATGGAAATATTGTTCTCTCTAATCCTCTTTCTCCAGATGACGGAGAGTTTGGTGGAGTGGCAAGTGGACTCCCGGGGCCTGGAATGGAAAACTTCACCTTTACCCTGAATACCTCGGTTTTAACTCCTGGCGACTATACGCTTAAAGTCATTGTCGAGAAAGACACAGGAGTGTCTGGATATGACACAGCTACTTTCAGAGTTGGATCAGAGGGGAGTATCACAGCAAATCTCGATATGGAGGCTTGGAGTGCAGGAAACACAACTTTGGTTAACTGGGCTCTGTATGGATCTGCGACACTTGAACAGAGTACCAATGCATATACTGGAAATTATTCTGCTAAACTCATTGTGACAGACGGGACGACATCGTACTTGAAGAGTATGAATATTTCAGTAGAGTCGTCTAAAGAGTATAGGGTAATGGTATGGATAAATGGTAGTGTGACCTACTCTGCTTTAAGTGTTGAGCAATACAACAGTTCAACGAGCACAAAACTTCAAGAAACTCATAAAATCGTGCTTACCGGTAACACATCAGGTTGGGTGAGCATTGGAACAGATCTCACCACTTTTGCTAATGCTGATAATATTACTGTGAAGTTATGGGTTATTGGAAATGGCACAGTCTATTTCGATGCGGTTAGTGTAGTTCCAAAACCGTATGGGAAGAGCGACGTGGTAAATGGAGGATTCGAAGACGACTGGACATGGTCTACCGGAACCAAATACTTCATCAGAGAAGAACGCCTTCATACTCTTTATGAAATGGTGAAAGGATGGGAACCCAAGGACATGACGGCAAGTGAGATGGAGTTAAATACCACTAAAGCTGTTGGAACAAGGTCTGCGGGAATCAACGGATCAGGATACTGGAGTTCTCCGTATAAAGACCCAACGTATCATAAACAGGCTGCAAGTTATGCAAAGAAATTTGGACTTGATTATTCAGAAGGAACCAATGTCACAATTGAATTCAAAGTATACTCGGATAGAATGAATGACTTTGCAGGTCTTGGCCTGGTATTCTGGGACACATCCACCTCAGGGCCTTCAGAAGCAACTTATAAGGTGGGAATAATCGATACTACGACTGACTGGGCTACAGCGGTAGTGTCAGTTCCAATGCCAATAGGGAAGAACTTCCTCCAGCTCAAATTGTTGAGCCAGACAGACAATCATGTGCTGTTCGATGAAGTTAAGGCGTACGAGAGCATTTAATAATTCAGCCAATTCTTTATATTTTCTCCTTTCTTTTTTGCATATAAAGTTGGAACTTCTCTTCAAACCATTGGAGTAGGTTATTGAATCTTTTAGGCAGGCTAAGAAATGAGTAGGATGTGTATTGAAATTCCAATACGAATTTATTCAATCTGATTTTAGCATTTTGAATGAAACTTATAATTATGCATTCAATGCTTACCTCTAAGGATAATGCTCGATAATTTAATCTATTTATTTCTAGTTTTTACATAGTCGTTAACCAGACTTTTTATTAATTTACATTTTATGGAAACAATTTTTTCAAAAGGTTTTAAAAAGAAAAATTGTTATAAATCTCTTTTTGTGAATTGATTTTCCGAAAGTTTTTTAAATAGTTCGAATCTGATAGATTAATGGAAATAATTTTGGAGGGATGAAATGAGAAATGCAGGAAGACTGGCCTTGTTAATTGTGGTGGTACTGGCTCTAGGCTTTTTAGTTTTGCCAAGCACAGTATCACTCTTCGCAGGACAGCATGACTGGTATGACATCGATACAGCGGGAAACCAGATTCCATGCCAGAAATGCCATGCTGACATCTATGTTGAGCTGAACGGCAGTCCATATCACAAAGGATGGGGTACGTCTAATACGACTGCTGATGAGGGCGACTGTGTGGCATGTCATCAGGCAAATACCAGTATAACATATGCGAATGGTACCACTAACCAGCCCGGAACTGGAGCTCATGCCGCTGCAACGATAGCATGTATGTACTGCCATGGGGATTCAACTACTGGAGCTCCGGTAGCAGGTGGTTTTGGTTTGAGTAATCTTGCAAACGATACTGGTACATATGCGGCCCATTTTGACTTTGTGAGTACAGCAAATTCCAGCAGTACTATCTTACTGGACGAAAACGAAGCCTGTATAGCCTGTCACACCCATGTTGCGGTTAAGATAAACTTCACTCACTACAAGGCTCTGGAGTTCGATGTCACATGGAATACCACAAGCAGTGCTTATGAGACTAGCAACTATGCAATAAATACATCCACAGGTACTGTATACACCATCTGGGGTAACGCTAACGGAGATGGAGGATTGCTCAATAACAGTACAACCACAACAACATGGGGAACCGGAACTTGGCCATAATCTAATTTTTTTTTATTTTATTTCATTTCTTTAATTTCTCTTTAATTTCTGATTTTTGGGAAGATAAGGTCTCTATAAGATGATCTGGTTGGTTTAACTGTCGTCCTTTTTCGTGGCATATCATTTATGGGCATCTTATCTCTATAAATCTTCAGAATTTCAACATCGCACAGTATATTTTACACTTTGAGGAGACATATTTCAGTCTTTTTATGGGATAAGGGCAGTAATCCCATAATGATCAGAGATTAAAGTTGGGAGACTACAGCCGAAGGACGTATAGAAAACTTTGACACCTCTCTACGTTCTGCAAACGTTAATAGTTCATCGATATTGCAAATTAGAAATTTACAAGTAGTCAACATACGTTGACAATATTGTAAATCATAGACTACAAATTGTTACCGTTAAGTGACAATAATTTCAATTTGAGTAAAGAACTAGACAGAATACAGAAAATCTTAAAAAGAAACAATCCCAATGCTCTAATGGGTAGAAGCATGACATTTGAAAAAGGCATTTTAATAGTAATCATATTTTTCGCTTTGGGTCTATTTGTAATACCCCAGACTGTATCTCTTTTTGAAGGAGAGCATTTCTGGTATAGTATCGAAGGAGGGTATGGCAGTAAATGCCTCAAATGTCATGCTGATATTTATGAAGAGCTAAATCAAAGTGCTTATCATGATACTATAGATGGAGTGAGTGGTTTCTCCGGGAACGAGTGCTATTCCTGCCATAGAGCCAATCTAACCATCACATATGCTAACGGCTCTCTGGATCAACCTGGAAGAGAAGCTCACGCTGCTTCTAGTATTTCCTGTACTTACTGTCATTTTAATGCATCGAACCCTTTCAACGCTCCTGTTGCAGGCGGATTTGGTATGACAGGTCTTGCAAATGATACTGGAACTGAGGCAGCTCATAGAGGATTTGTATTGTCATCTGCTAATGGAAGTATATCAGGTTCTAGCCTTTTGTTAAATGCGAGTGAAGCATGTATTGCCTGCCACACTCCTGTGGAGATTACAATTAACTTTTCAGTTCCAACTCAGTTTGACATAACTGTCCGAAACTCGGTGTCTGGGTCGAATTCTCAGTGGAATGTCGAATCGATTGTTGCCACTAACCTCACAGTCTTCTTGGAGGAAAAGAAATGAATCCAAGAATACTTCTGGCTCTGATAGTAGTAGTAATTTTCTTTCTGATGATTGATACGAACATTACATCCATCTTCACAGCCTCCCACTCCCTCACCAACATCTCCCAGCCAGGCAACCAGATCTCGTGTGAAACCTGCCACAGCCAGATCCAGAGAGAACTGAACA
>MTND01000014.1 GCA_002010305.1 Archaeoglobi archaeon JdFR-42
ATGGGAAAAGCCATGGGAGAATTCAAGAAAGCCCAGAAAGAAACCGAAGTAGAGTTACAATCCATAACCCAGCCCCAGCTAACCAAGGTCCAGCAGATGGCTAAGGATCTGGGCATAGACATCACGGGCAAGTCCGATGAAGAACTCCTAGATGAGATCAACACCCTTCTACCCAAAAAGGAAAGCACTGAGCCCTAATACTAATCCCTATTCCGTTTCTATAGACTGGATCTGCGTTTTCTGGAAGATATTTGCTGCTATCAGGTCTATGGAGATATACCTGAAGGCCCTTTCTACACGTCTCTCTTTTCCTGCCTTTGTAAGTAATTTCTGAGATCTCTTTTTGGGAAGTTGTAGTTCAATATCAGTATAATGTCCGTGAAAAAACCATTAAGTCTCTCGTTACCATACTTTACAGTCTTTCACCCGTGGATACACTATATTGAAGGTTTTATTTAACCCATACTTTCCTCCCTTCTTTTATAAATATAACTCTGGCTCCATTTTTCTCAATGATGTCTCCTATCCTTTCTAAGTATCTGGATACGAGAAAAGTTTTAATGGCATCTTCAGAGGTTCTAAGAATCATAGGAACGGCAAGGATAATCAAAGCTAAAGCTCCTGCAAATGCTGAAAATCCAAATTTAAGAACTAAAAGGGTATAGATAAATACCCCTGTAACGATTGATGGCGTTCCAACAAAAGTGTCTCCAAAAAGCCGTATTATCTCTTTAAATCTGGAGTTTTTCGACTCGGAAATGTATATGGCCGAAAGAACTCCAACTGGTATACTGATCGCCATCTGGTGGCCCTTTACTTGACAGGGTATGACTCCATACGGATTAACTTAACCAGTGCTGGACAGTTCAGGAGCGCAATCTTAAACATTTCTCGACAGCTTATAGGATGTGAAATCCTTACTGATACTGGAAACTACATAATCATGGAAGTTCTAGTTGAGGATGGTAGAATCAAAACAGAAGAGCTCCTCAGGAGGATGAATAAATATGCTACTCTATGCTTAATGACATAAAGAAAATATTGAAGGCCAGAGATAAGAATCTTATCGAGGATATTTGCGAGCGAGAAGGAGAAGTGGATAAACTGTATTTTCTCATTGTTAGGCAGCTCAAGAAAGCAGTGGAGTCACAGCGAATAGCTAATAAACTCGGCCTATCAAGTAAAAAAGATTGTCTTGGTTACAGGATGGTAGTAAAAAGCCTTGAAAGGATAGGAGATCATATTAGATCTATTGCAGAAAACTGCAGAGGGCTGGACATCCCTCCAGAGAATTATGATATCCTTGCAGATAAAGTTCTGGAATTGTTTGAGTCTTCGATGATTGCTTTTTTCAAAAAAGACGTGTCCTCTACTGATATAATATTCGAAAACTTCAGAAAGCTCGATCGCATATTTCATCAATATTATGAAAGAAATTTCACCTCTCGTAAAGGTATTCCAAGAGCCCTTTTAAAACAGAGAATCCTGGATAGCTTTGCTAGAATTGCTCATTACAGTACGAACATATCAGAGATAACCATAAACATGTCTATATGAGAAGAGAACGCTCATTGAGATAAAATAAGATTACCATCACTGAGTCCGTATGAAAGTTTAGTGCATGAATTGACCTGATGCTATAACCTTGTCTATTGACGGAAAGACTCTTGATTCAGTTTCTCCATCACCTTATTTCTGCTCCATCCTTCATGAACGAGTTTAACAAGCATTTCCACCATAATTTTCGGATTTTTATGCTGAAATACATTTCTTCCTATGGCAACTCCAGAAACTCCTTGAGATAACGCTTCGGCAATAACATCAAAAAGTTCCATATCAGATTTCACCCTTGGCCCTCCGGCTATTACTACAGGCACAGAACAGCTGTCTATCACTTCTGCAAATCTTTCATCCCTTGAATAATTGGTTTTAATGATATCTGCTCCGAGTTCATCCCCAATTCTGACCACATGTTTTATTATGTCTACGTCCTGTTCATCATGAACATTTTCTCCTCTGGGGTACATCATTGCCATCAGGGGCATTCCCCACTCTTCAGCCTCTCTACTGATTGTTCCAAGGGTTTCAAGCATGAAATCATCATATTTTCCTCCAAGATTAATGTGGATGCTGATAGCATCGGCTCCAGCTTTTATGGCCTCTTCCACAGTTGCCACAATGACTTTTTTATTTGGGTTAGGTGAGAAATCAGCACTTGCTGATAGATGAGTAATCAATCCGATATCCCCTTTAATATATGGGACAACTCGTTTCATTATCCCTTTGTGGAGAATGATAGCATCAGCCCCACCATCTATCACTTCTTGGATAATTCGGCCTATGTTGTCCAAACCAGTAATAGGGCCTGATGAGACTGCATGGTCCAAGGGAACTATAACTACCTTACCTGAATTCCTGTTGAAAATGCGTTTTAACCTGAGAATCTTCCCAGACATCAAAGAGTGTTGGTTTTTTTGCATTAAAAGTATTTCGATAGGATGGCAAGGGTTAAATTCTATGAATTTCTTTCAGAAAACGGATGCTTGAGGTAAGAATTGGGGATATGGTACTGGAAAATCCCACTGTTCTTGCATCTGGTATTATGGGGACTACAGTATCAAGTTTGAACAGAATTGCCAGAGTAGCGGGTGGTGTTGTCACCAAATCTGTAACCTCTGAACCAAGGGAGGGGTTCAAAAATCCCACAGTAGTGAATGTGAATTGTGGTATTTTAAACGCTGTAGGTCTATCTAACCCGTCAGCAAAGCTTTTTGCACAGGAACTGGAAAGATATAATGGAGAAGCCCCTCTTATTGTTAGTCTTGCTGGCAGTGAAGAAGAAATTCCGGAATTGGTGTCCTTTTTTCCCATGGCTCAGGGATTTGAATTGAACCTGAGCTGTCCTCATGTGGGGAGTATGGGAGCAGAACTGGGGTCAGACCCTGAGTTAGTTGAAAATATCTGCAGGAGAGTAAAGAAACGAACCAGTAAACCAATATTTGTGAAACTATCTCCAAATGTAACAGACATTGTTGAAATAGGTCGAGGGGCGGAAAGAGGAGGAGCGGATGGAGTTGTGGCCATCAATACGTTGAGAGCTATGGTCATCGATGTTGAAGCTGGAAAACCCATTTTGAGCAATAGGATCGGTGGTCTTTCCGGAAAAGCCATAAAACCTGTGGCGGTGAGATGTGTCTATGAACTTTTTGAGACACTCAAAATACCTGTAATTGGTTGTGGAGGGATTATAACTTGGAGAGATGCCGTTGAATTTTTGATGGCTGGTGCGAGTGCAGTTCAGATAGGTTCCGGGGTTTTTTACGGGACGTCGATTTTTAAGAGTGTTATTGAGGGTATAAAGGATTTCCTCGTTAGAAAAAACCTGTCCCTAGAAGATGTTATTGGAATGGCTCATAGGAATTGATATCAGGTGAGGAGATGTATATCCGTATAGCAGAGAAAGTGATGGAAAATCCAGAAACAGTAACCCTGTATTTTTCTTACGAATTTCCTTCAGTTCCTGGACAATTCGTTATGGTAGATGTACCGGGGAAAGAAGAAATCCCTGTGAGTCTGTCTTCAGAATCTTCTATTACAGTTAAGGCCGTCGGAGATACCACCCAGAAAATGCTTAATCTAGGCAAAGGAACTATTGTGGGTATCAGAGGCCCATATGGAAATGGATTTAAGGCTGTTGAGGGAAATAAGCTGGTGGTTGGAGGAGGTATTGGGATAGCACCTTTGAGGTACCTCGTTCGATGGCTGGAAAGAGATATTGATGTTGTGTATGGGGTCAAGACTGTTAAAGAATTCATTTTTTTTGAAGAGCTCAGGGCTAAGAATGTGGTTTTTATCACTGAAAATGGGAGTTTTGGAGAGAAGGGTACAGTAATAGATATACTGGAATCTATGGATCTAGGTAAATATGACCAGATTTACGTATGTGGGCCGGAGATGATGATTGCCTCTATATTAAATCTTTTTGAACGAGAAAAAATCCTTCCATTAACCCAGATATCCGTTGAAAGATATATGAAATGTGGAATTGGAATCTGCGGATCTTGCTGTATTGATCCCTTTGGTCTGAGGGTATGTGTGGAAGGTCCAGTGTTTAATGGGGAAATCCTTAAGAATAGCGAGATAGGCAAATACCATCGAAATGGCTCAGGACGAAAATATGTTTGGAAGAATTGAGTGCAATGGGGAACTGTATGAAGGACATATAGAGATAAAAGGAAAAAGTTTATTCGTGGAAGGTAAGGAGCTGCCGCTAGATGAGATATCATATCTACCCCCTGTCAATCCAAGTAAAATAATATGTATTGGTGCAAATTACATGGATCACATAAGAGAGATGAACCATGAGGTCCCGAAAAATCCGGTGATTTTTCTTAAACCACCTTCTGCAGTAATCCCCCATGAAGGGGAAATTCTGCTACCCAAAACATCCAGAAGGGTTGATTACGAGGGTGAACTGGCTCTGGTGATTTCAAAGAAAGGGAAAGATATACAGAAAGATGAATGGGAGGAGTATGTGATGGGTTTCATGTGTTTCAATGATGTCACTGCAAGAGATTTGCAGCAAGAAGATGGGCAGTGGACGAGGGCTAAGAGTTTCGATACGTTCGCTCCTATGGGCCCCTTCATCGTAGATGTAGACCCTTTCAACTTGGAAATAATAACAAAAGTAAATGAGAAAGTACGGCAGCAGTCAAATACCTCTAACTTGATATTTCATGTACCTGAGCTGATTGAATTCATATCCCATATAATGACTCTCGAAAAAGGAGATGTGATCTCAACAGGGACTCCCAGTGGTGTTGGCCCTCTTAATAAGGGAGATGTGGTGGAAGTGATGATTGAAAAAATAGGGACATTGAGAAATTACGTTAGGTGAAAAATATGCTCTCGAAAGAATATAGCTTCAAAGAGGTAGAAGAGAAATGGAAAGACAGGTGGGATTACTCGATATATCATTTCCAGAGAGAGAGTGATAAACCTGCTTTTGTAATTGACACTCCTCCTCCATATCCAACAGGTGATTTCCATATTGGTAACGCATTGAACTGGTTTTACATTGATTTCATAGCTAGGTATAAGCGAATGAGAGGATATAATGTGATGTTTCCTCAGGGGTGGGATTGTCATGGTCTTCCCACTGAGGTTAAAGTAGAAGAGAGGTATGGAATTACAAAAAATGAGGTTCCTCGAGAGAAATTCAGAGAATTATGCATGGAATTAACTCTTGAAAACATTAAAAAAATGAAAGAGACCATGATTCGTTTGGGATTTTCAGTAGACTGGAGTAATGAGTACATTACGATGAGGCCTGAATATTTCAGAAAAACCCAGATCTCTTTTGTCAGAATGTACAACAGGGGTTACATCTACAAGGATGAACACCCGGTTATGTACTGTCCGAGGTGCCAGACTGCTATCGCTCAGGCAGAAGTTGAGTATGAAGAACGGGAAACTGATTTGAATTATATCAAGTTTGATGAGGAAGTTGTCATAGCCACAACAAGACCAGAACTTCTGGCTGCGTGCGTGGCAGTAGCGATCCATCCAGATGATGAGAGATATACGGATCTCATAGGTAAGGAGATCATAGTTCCGATTTTTGGTCAGAAAGTAAAGGTTATTTCTGATGAAGACGTAGATCCTGCTTTTGGAACAGGGACAGTTATGATCTGTACTTTTGGTGATAGACAGGATGTTAGATGGTGGAAAAGACACAATCTCCCTCTGAGAACTGTTATTGATAGAAATGGAAAATTGAATACTTTAGCTGGACAATATGAAGGTCAGTCAGTAAAGAAATGCAGGGATAATATTGTAGAAGACCTAAAGAGAAAAGGGCTGCTGATCAGACAGGAAAAAATAGTCCAGAACGTCGGACTGTGCTGGAGGTGCAAAACTCCTATCGAAATTGTGGCTCAGAGGCAATGGTTTGTAAAAGTCATCGGTAATGAGGTGCTGGAAGCTGCAGAAAAAATTCAATGGATCCCGGAACATATGAAAATACGGTTGAAAAACTGGGTCGAGGCAATGGAATGGGATTGGTGTATTTCTAGGCAGAGAGTATTTGCAACTCCGATACCTGTATGGTATTGCAAGAAATGTGGTCAAGTTATGGTGGCTGAAGAGGAATGGTTGCCTGTGGATCCATTGAAAGATTCACCAAAAAAGCCCTGTGTGTGTGGTAGTAATGAGTTTGAAGGGGAAAGTGATGTCCTTGATACATGGATGGACAGCTCTATAACTTCTCTGGCCATTACCGGATGGCCTGACGATCTGAGGGGTTATCCCACTCAGCTAAGACCTCAGGGTCATGATATAATCCGTACATGGGCTTTTTACACCATTCTCAGATCTCTTGCCCTTGTTGAGCAAATTCCATGGCATTCCATTGTGATAAATGGAATGGTGCTAGGGGAAGATGGAAGAAAAATGTCTAAAAGTCTGGGGAATATAATTTCTCCAGAAGAAGTGGTGGAGAGGTATGGAGCAGATGCTTTAAGACAGTGGGCCGCTATCGGAGGAGTGGTGGGTTCTGATGTCCAATTTTCTTGGAAAGAAGTGGTATCTGCCTCTAGGTTCATGCAGAAGTTCTGGAGTGTGGTAAGATTTTCTATCAACCATTTAATGGACTACATACCATCCCACAAAGATATTGAGAATCTAAAAACAACCGATAAATGGATTTTGAGTCTTTTAAACAAATTAATCGAGAGAGTAACTGTGTATATGGAAGAATATAGATTTGATGAGGCTCTTAAAGAAATTCGTTCATTTTTGTGGGATGAATTTGCCGATAATTATATTGAGCTGGTTAAGGGTAGGCTGTACAGAGACAAAGATAGAGGAGCAAAATACACACTTAAAAAAGTGGTTGAAGCTCTGATTATCATGTATGCTCCATTCGCTCCTTTTATGGCTGAAGAGATGTACCATATTGTCAATAACAAGAGTGTTCACACAGAACAGTGGCCTTCTCCGGATAAAGAGATGATTGATGAGAGTGCTGAAAGAGATGGAGAATTGATAAAGGAGATAGTGAGCAGTATTAGACGGTTAAAACACGAAAAAGGCCTCCCGCTCAATGCCCCCCTTAAGAATATAACCATCGTCTCTAGAAATGATTTTGATGTTATTGATATAGCCGATGCGACTAGCAGTCCGGTGAGAATAGTGGAGGGGGTGCCTGAGATCAGAGAGGTGGTAAGTGAGGTAAAACCAATTCTTAAGGAAATTGGGCCGAGGTTTAGAGAAAAGGCCAGAACGGTAATTGATGCTCTATCAACCTTAAATGAAGAAGATGCGAAAAAACTTGAAAGGGACGGATACTTAAATATATCATTAGACGGAGACATGGTAACTGTGGAGAGAGATTGGGTTGAAATCGTTAAAAATATAGTCTCAGAAGGACGTAAGGTAGAGCTCATACACATCGGCGATATTACTGTTATGGTCGAGGTGTAGATATGGATAATAGTGAGACCATGGAAACCAGGATTGTAGAACTGCTTGAAGGCGAGCCTACTTTTAGTCATATTTTGAAATGCGTTCTGGGTATTACTCCTTCAGAGATTGAGGTGTATATGGCTCTTTTTAAACATCCCGATTCAGGGGTTGATGAAATTGCTGAATCCATCGACAAGGATAGGAGTGGTGTGTACAGAAGCCTTCAGTCCCTTCTCGAAAAAGGTCTTGTGGAAAGGGATTATCGTATTTTAAAGCAGGGTGGTTACAAATATCTGTATAAGCCAATACCCGTGGATGAATTAAAAAATAGACTCAAAAATGAGCTTCGTCAGTGGTATAAGAAATTGAGCGAAATAGTGAATGGATTTGAACTTGAATAGATTACATCATTTAAAGACACTCGTTAACCAGTTCAATCACGTCTTTTAATTCCATGTCAGCCCCTTTTATCTTCTTTACACCGTCTTTTAAGTTTAGTTTACAGAACGGACAGCAGGAAGTAAGGAGGTCTGCCTTTGTCTCAAGGGCTTGTCTCACTCTTTTTTCGGAAATGCTTTCAGCTAGATCTTTAAACTGAGATTTCACTCCACCACCGGCTCCACAGCAAAGAGCCTCATCTTTTATCTGATCCATCTCTATCAGTTCAACCCCTAAAGCCCTAAGAATGTTTCTGGGCGGGTCATATACTTTGACATGTCGTCCGAGATGGCAGGGATCATGGTAAGTGGCTTTAGCATTCAACTTTCTGGAGAATTTCACCTTACCCTCTTGTATGAGATTATCAATAAATTCTGAAATATGAAGGATGTTAAAGTTAAAATCTAGTCCCAGTTCTTTCGCAAACCTGGGGTAGTCTATTTTAATGGTCCTGAAACATCCAGAGCATGTTGCAACTATGGTTTCAGCTCCCTGATTTTTCCAGGAGGTTATATTATGTCTTACGAGATCTCTTACAATATCAAGCTGACCTGTTCTGATAAATGGGCTCCCGCAACACCATTCATCTCCTCCTAGGTAGTTGAACTCAATTCCTAATTTCCCAAATACTTCCACACTATTCCTTGAAAGCTCTTTCATCCTGTAAGATGCAGTACACCCTGCAAAATACACTAAGTTACTGTTTTTGGATATCTCGATACCTTCAGGCATCCAATCTCCTCTTGCTTCAGGGAGCTCCCCATAAGGGTTATGCTTCTCAAAAGCAATCTCTTTGAGACGTTTGTGTACCGGAAGAGGAGCATAACCATGATCGACGATAGAGGACCTAATACTCTCCCAGAATTCTATAAGGGGTATGTTAACTTGACATACTTCTTCACACATACCACATGTCATACATTGATATACGCTCTGCACCATCTTCTCACTGTATTTTGCCCTCTTTTTCAAAACATTCTTGGCGAAGAATATCTTACCTCGGGGGGAAACTGATTCCCATCCAATTTCTTTGAAGACGGGACAAACCCTGCAAAATCCACACTGAGCACAGTTATAGATCTCTTTTTCGATCTCCTTTTCGAACATAACTTTAGCTTTCATCCTCTTCTCCTCAACACTGTATGGCTAAATGAACAACCATGTTAAGTCGAATTATGGGCGATCCAGCATAGTATTTCTAGGAACAGTTTCAGTGGTTTAGGATAATCCTATTAAATTTTTTCGAAACTGAAAATTTTTCTTAAACAATGGTTGTTGTATATCTCATATATGAGATTTTAACATGGAATGCATTTTGTTGAGGCCTTTAAGTATTTTATATCCCTTCTCGGTGATCATGTAGTCTCCTTTTTCGTGTCGTTGTAAAATTATTCCATTTTGAAGTAGTTTCCGTATATGAGAAAGTAAATTCCCACCTCGAAGGCCAGTGAGTTCGGACAGCTCTGAAAAAGTCTTTGGTTCAATTGCAACTGCCTTAAAAATCTGAAATCGATGTTTGTTGGATAAAGGGTTAAGGACTTCTTTTACTAAGAATTCCTCAGGTATTTCTAGGATGCTCTTCTCTCTTTGCATTTCTGTGTTGTAAATGTGCAAAGAACGCATTAATCGGACTTGCTTTTTGAAGAGCTCTGTAACTTCTGAAAGGCATATATCACATGTATCTGATTGGGCATTTTTCCTTATCTCTTCCAGTTCAGACTGGTGTTTCGACAAAGCTTCTTCATCAACTTCCTGACGAATAATCAAGCTGGCATTGTTTTTCAGAAATTCGGTGAAATTTGATTTACACACGTCTTTCATGGAACATTGTTGAACCAAATTCCTTTCGAGATCGGTTTCAATATCTTCAATAACGTATCCCATAATGGCATTGGAAAAATAATCATGGAAGTATGAGAGTAGTGAATTAACATGTTGGTGATCTGATCTTTCTATAAGTCTCTTGATATCATTATGCATTTCAGCCAGTTTTCCTTTTATTTCGATAATCTCTTGATGAAGTTCATCATCTGTCATCCATGCCCATCTCGTTATGTGGGTATAAAAAAGTCTCTATTACAACTTTTAAAGTTATTTTTGTGTACTTGATATATTTTAATAATAATTAAGTATATAAATATAGAATAAACTGTTTATAGTAAGGAACGAATCTGATGTTGAAAGGAAACTACAAGAGTGGATCACTGATGATGAGAGGGATGAAAGAAATGAAATGCTCTTTGGAAAAAGAGGATTTCCTTGAAATGTCTAGAAAAGTGGCAGATGATGTTGTTCAAAAACTTGGATCAAAAAATAATGTGTCAATGAGGGTAGAGGTGTGATGTATATGAAAATGAACACTATGCAGAAAGTAGTGATTTTTTTGCATGCTGAACCTGGAACCCATGATGCCCTAGGAAGGTGTGCGCATGCACTTTTATATGCACTGGAATTACACGAACAGGGGGTGGATGTACATCTGATCTTTGACGGTGGTGGTACCAAGTGGATTCCTGAGTTATTGAAAAAAGACCATCTCTTGAATCCTCTTTACAGAAAAGTCGAGAAGTTGGGAATTATAGATGCAGTATGCGATTACTGTATCAGTGCTTTTGATGTTGAAAGAAAAACCATCGAACAAGCTAATCTATCCATAAATGGAGATTATCAAGGACATCCGAGTCTTGCATCGTATGTATTGAAAGGCTATCAGATCATCTGTCTGTAACATAAGGAAACCTGTATTAAGGTGATAATCGTTTCTTTGAATGGATTCATAAAATCTAAAAATAGATTTAAGATGGGTGATACATTAAAGAGGTGATGATATGCTAGATGAAATATACAAAAAAGGTAAAGAAAAGCTGAAAGAAATAGGAATTTATGAGGATTGTGAGGTAGGAGTAGAAACAGGATTTGTTAACGAGCATAATGCGGAAATCTTTAGGAGATTCCATCTCGTCATGGCAGGGATAGATGCTGAATTTGCTGATATCAGTACTTCAGCTTTTGGAATTTCTCTGAATACCCCTATCATGATGGCCCAGATAACATATCCAATCCCCCGGATTACAGATAATGCCCTCATAAAAATCGCTCAAGCGTTGAAAGAAACTGGCTCCATGATGTGGCTCGGTTTCCCAATTCCAGATAATCTGGAAGAAATAGCAAAAATCGTCCCGGTTGGTCAGATGATAAAGCCATATAAGGACAGAAAGAAAATCTTTGAAGCGATAGATTATGTAGAGGACTCAGGGGCATCTGCATTTGGGGTGGATTTTGACTCAGGAGCGAGGACCAAGTATCTGGGGAAGTTAAGGGGACCTGAATCGAAACCCCTCTCATCTGAGGAAATAAAAGATATAATGAACGCATCAGACCTCCCCTTCTTATTGAAGGGAGTACTGAGCATTAAAGATGCAAAAAAAGCCATGAAGATTGGAGTGGAGAATATTCTCGTTACCAATCATGCGGCTCATACTCTGGATTATCTACCTCATCCACTGGAAGTCCTTCCTGATATAATGAAGGTTATCCATGAGGATACCAGTGTGTTTGTTGACAGCGGATTCAGGCGGGGGTCAGATGCGTTTAAGGCTCTTGCCCTTGGAGCAGATATAATCATGCTGGGCAGACCAATAATCTATGGACTTGCTGCGGGGGGGAAAGATGGTGTAAAGGAGGTCATATCAACCATTTCTGAAGAACTGAGGAGAATTATGACAATGTGTGGGGCGAAAAGTATCTCCGATGTAGATGAATCGATGATTTCTGTCTGTAGATTCAGATGATAAAAGAGTGTATCAAACCAGACAAACCATCTCTTATTTTTAATCATGGTCCTGTATGGGAAGCTACTTTATATAATGGGTTTGAGATGAAAATGTCGAAATTGTATGATATTTTTTATGGTTTTTCGAGGTTTTGATTCTCCATAAAGGATCAATCTCTATGTGAATCTATTGGAATACAAGTATGGTGAAATGTCGTTGGGGGGATTGATTTATAAAATAATAGTGAAGATATCATCTTTTGATGTCTTTCCATGGAATTCTTATCGGTGCCACAGGAAGTGGAAGTGGAAAAACTATAATTTCATTGTGTATAGCATCTGTTCTAAAAAAAAGGGGTTATAGAATTCAGCCTTTCAAAGTTGGCCCAGACTTCATTGATCCCACTCATTATGCTCACTCTCTTGGAGTTCCAGCAGTAAATCTTGATGTTTTCATGATGGGTGAAAATGAAGTTAAAAAATCCTTCGCTCGATGGACTCGCAAAGCAGATTTTGCGTTTGTCGAAGGAGTCATGGGTCTGTATGATGGTTATAAAGGCTCTGACATTGCAAGTTCAGCACACATAGCAAAAATTCTCGGGTTACCCGTTGTGTTAATTATAGATGTCAGGGGAATGTCCCGAAGCGCCGCAGCAGTTATTAGGGGTTTTAGGGATTACGATCCTGAAATCCAATTTAGAGGAGTCATCCTGAATAATGTGGGTGGTAAATCCCACAAAGCTATGGTTGAAAATTCACTTCAGGAAATTGGTATAGAATTGCTAGGAGCTTTCCCCAAACTGAAAGAGTTTTCCATGGAAAGTAGGCATCTTGGGCTTAAAATGGGTTTTGAAGAAAAGAAAAACTGGAAAAAGCTGGCTGAAATTGGAGAGAGGTATTTAGATGTTGAAAGAATTGTAGAGATATCAGAAGTATCAGAAGCTGAAGTTTGGTCAGATAATGGAGATTCTGAAGATGGCCTAAAAAATAAAAAAGATGAAAACAAAGTTCGAATAGGTGTCCCTTTCGATGAAGCGTTTTGTTTTTATTACTTAGATAATATAGAATATCTAAAACGATATGCTGATGTAAAGTTTTTTTCACCTTTGCAAGGGGAATTCACTGAATGTGACGGGTATTATATCGGGGGAGGGTATCCAGAACTTTATGCAGAACAGCTGGAAAAAAGCAAGTCAACTGAGAAGATTAGAAAAGAAGCAGAAGAGGAGAAGCCAATATATGGAGAGTGTGGAGGTTTTATGTATCTTTCTAGGATTTTAACAGTTGGGAAGAAAAAATATAAAATGTGTGGGGTTCTGGATGTGGACATCGTCCAGACAGATAAACTCCAGGCTCTTGGATATGTAAAAGGAAAAGCTGTTACATCTAATCCTGTGTTTTTAGATGGATTTAAGGGTCATGAGTTCCATTACTCCGTAGCATATCCTGATAGAGATGTAAAATATGCCTTCAGAGTTACTGGAAAAGGTATCTGCGAAGGATACGATGGACAAATGGCCCATTCTACGGTAGGTGGATATACTCATGTCCATTTTTCCAGTACTTCCCTTGAACATTTTATCACGAACTGTAGAAGAAAATCTGAATAATGGATTGGGAGGTATATTTATACAAAAAGGAAACTTTAAAGAATAAGAATTCTTTACGGTTGGGTTATATTGTGTTCATTGAACCAAAAAGTTTATAAACACGAATGAGCTACCAATTTTTACCCCCCAACAACCCCCCTCCCTTTTCTATTCTATCGAGGGGGGCCCCCTTTATTACCCCACTATTATCTCATTTTTAACCCTATCTTACATTATGGGTATGTAGCCCCACTTTTTTTGCAGTTCTCTGTAATGTTGCAGTAAAATTGATTTTTCAGTAATTTAAAAAGGATTGATAGTACCAAAAGAACAAATGTTCATCGAACTATACTCCCAGTTGGAACCTCTTTCTCTGTTTTTAGTAATACTGGCTTTCCATTAACATCTGCAGCGAGAATCATGCCCTGACTTTCAACTCCCATGAGTTTTGCAGGTTTCATGTTAACCAGTATGGGCACAAGCTCTCCTATAAGCTCTTCAGGTCTATAGGACGTAGCAAACCCAGCAACAATCTGTCGTTTTTCATCTCCAATGTCCACTTCCAGTTTAAGAAGCTTACTGGACCCTTTTATCCGTTCTGCAGCAATTATCTTTCCAATGCGAATATTCATTTTCTGGAAGTCTTCCAGAGTAACGTACTCCTGTGTATCTGTATTGCCCATTTTCTCAATCCTCCTGATGAGTTTTTCCTGCATTTCGATAATTTTCTCTTTTTCAATCTTTTTAAAGGGCACCGAAGGTCTCGATAATTTGAGTGGTGATATTTCCACTTGAACATCTTCGATTTTTAAACTAGTGGTATCAATACCAATTATATCTCCGATCTCTTTCATGCTAGAAGGCATTACTGGATAAAATAGAATTGTCAGAGCTTTAACAATCTGAAGACAATCTTTAATGACCTGCTGACACTTTTCTAGATTGGATTTAATAAGTTCCCAGGGCTTGTTATGCTGGAAATAAGAGTTGCCAAAGGATGCCAGCTCCATTACAGCATCGCTTGCTTCTTTGAATTCATAACTCTCTATACTCTCTATAACGTTCTTTCTAGCCTCCTCAATTTTTTTAATGATCTCTGAGGATACAGATACTTCTGGAATCCTGCCGAAGTTCTTCCATGTGAAGTGAAGTACTCGATACATGAAGTTACCAAGAGTGTTAACCAGCTCATTATTCACCTTATCTTCGAAAATCTTCCATGAAAAGTTGAGATCTTTCTGATGGGATGTATAATTTACTAGGTAATATCTTAGATAGTCAGGATGAAACCCCTCTTTGAGATAATCATCTTCAACCCACACCACATAGCCTCTGCTTTTTGAGAAGGTCTTATCTTGGATTTTAACCATTCCTGAAGCAACAACGGCACTAGGGAGAGTGTAACCCGCACCTTTCAGCATAGCTGGCCAGAAAATACAATGATGGTAGACGATATCAAGTCCGATAAAATGAACAATCTCGCTTTTCTCTTTCCAGATCTCCTCCCAGTTAATACCGGTTCTTTTCGCATATTCTTCTGTAAATGAGATATAGCCAATGGGGGCATCAACCCAAACATAAACCACCATATCGTCCCTTCCTGGAAATTTAACACCCCAATCAAGATTCCTTGAAATACACCAGTCCTTCAGCTCCCTTTTAACCCATTCTCTGGCATAATTAAGAGCATTTTCAGTTCCCTTAAGGTCTTCGAGATATCTTAGAAGAAACTCCTTGAAGGAAGATAACCTGAAAAAATAATGCTCTTGTTCTCTATACTCAGCCTTTGCTCCATCGATTTTACATCTTGGATTAAGGATCTCTCCGGGCTCAAGATGTCTTCCACATCCTTGGTCACATTCGTCTCCTCTAGCCTCCATCCCGCAATAAGGGCAGGTCCCTTCCACATACCTGTCGGGTAGGAATCTGTCACAAACAGGACAGTATGCCAGTGGGATCGTCTTTGAATATACATAGCCATTACGGATCAACTCCAAGACAATCTCTTGGGTTCTGTGGTGGTTTGAGTAATCATCAGTAGATCCGTAATAATCGAATTCGATACTCATTTTCTCAAATATTTCCTTGAAGTGCCTGTGATATATCTTAATGAGCTCTTTTGGAGTCATATTTCTTTCTTCTGCGTTTATAACTATGGGTGTCCCATGGGTGTCTGACCCGCATACAAATACCACATCTTTTCCTAGCATTCTGAGATACCTGACATACACATCAGCCGGGATATAAGTTCTGAGATGCCCAATATGGCATGGACCATTGGCATAAGGAAGGCCACACGTTACTAGGGTCTTCATCACATCACTCCTTTCACGCTTGGTATATCATCACCTGTTATTTCAATGGCACATTTAAGGGCACGAGCAAAGCCTTTGAAAAGGGACTCAACCATGTGGTGATAGTTTTTACCCTTAACTTCTGCATACAGGTTTATCCCCGATTCCCTGCAGAAAGTTTCGAAGAAATGGGTTATGTTGTGCATCATAATTCCTCCTACTCTTCCTGCAGGCAGAGTAGAGATAGTGGCGATTCCTCTTCCACTGACGTCTACTCCGATTAATGATGCAGCTTCGTCCATAGGTAGGATAGAGTCTCCAAATCTGTTTATCCCTTTTTTATCTCCTAGGGCTTTTTTAATTGCGTTTCCCAGTACTATAGCTAGGTCCTCTATGAGATGGTGTTCATCCACTTTCAAGTCTCCTTTAGCACTAATTTTCATGCTGATTCCTGAATGCTTTGAGAAAGTAGTGAGCATATGATCCATAAATCCAAGGCCTGTGTTTATATCTGATTTCCCCTTTCCATCTATACTGATAGATATCTCAATTTCAGTCTCTTTCGTTTTCCTTTTTATCTTGGCTTTTCTCATTTCATCACCCTATTTTTATATGGTTATGCAATTTTTTTATTAGATAGGAGAGATCAATTTTACCTGTATAGAGGGCTGATCCAATTACCACCCCTTTTGCTCCGGTCTCTTGAATGGCCAGAACATCTTCATTTTTTGTAATGCCACCTGAAATGTAACAGGGCCTTTTCAAGGATTTCACAGTTCTCTCAATTATATTATAATTTATCCCTTTCATCAGCCCTTCCACCTCAATGTTAGTAAAAAGGAAAGATATCTCGAGGTCCTCGAACGTACGTGCCAGATCTAGGGTTTTAACTCCACTATCCTCTTTCCAGCCTTTAATCATGACTCTATCTTTTCTCGAATCTATGGCAACCATTATTTGCCATGGAAATTTTTCAGAGAGTCTAGAAATTATTTCTGGTTTTTCAACAGCAACAGTTCCCAAAATGACTCTATCGACGCCCATATTCAGCAGAGTCAGAGCAGTCTCCTCACTACGGATTCCTCCACCAACTTGGATGGTAACATCTGGAAAAGATCTTCGAATTGACGAGATTGTTCTGCTATGGGTGAGCTTCCCACCCACTGCACCATCGAGGTCTATTATATGGAGACCTGTTGCTCCTTCTTCGATCCATTGCTCTGCTACTTTACGAGGGTCATCGAGGCTGATAATCTCTCTGTCAAAATCTCCTTGCTGTAACTGGACAACTTTCCCCTTTCTGAGATCTATGGCCGGAAGTATCTCGAAATCTCTCATAATACTATCCTCTGAATAGGAGTGACAAGAATATCTCTGGCTCCTGCTTTTTTTAATTTGTTTATGGTATCAAAAAGCTCATCTTCGTGAACCACCACATGCACTGCAACAATGGGTTCATCAGCCTCCACTTTCATCACAGTAGGGCCTTTCATTCCAGGAACAAGTTGTTTAATTTTCTCGAGAGCCTCTTCCGGGACGTTCATCATCACATATCTCATTCCTTCCGCTCTTACCACGCTTTCAATGGCCAGTAGAATCTCTCTTACTTCTCCAGATGGGTATGCGTCTTCATTACAAATTAGTACTGCATTGGTTTTCATGATAGTGTAGAGGGGGATTAAACGGTTAATGGCCAGAGTGGTTCCCGAACTTGTCAGATCAACTATTGCATCGGAGATTCCTATCTGAGGAGCAGTTTCACATGCACCAGAGATTTCTACTACTTCGACACTGATATCCCTTTCATCAAAAAATTGTCTGGTTATATTTGGAAATTCAGTGGCTATTCGCTTTCCTTTCAGATCTTCTAAAGTTGATATGTTGCTACTGTCAGGTACAGCAACCACCAGAGAAGCGTGTCCGAAGTTCAGATCGAGCAATTTCACAACCTTGGCGTTTAGTTCTTCAATGAGATCGATGCCAGTGATACCCATTTCTGCTGCTCCAATTTCCACATATCCTGGTATATCTCTGGCTCTGGAAAATAGAACCTGTATGTGGGGTTTTATAGTGTTGACTATCAACCGTCGTGGGGCATCGTTTTCGACTTTTAATCCTGCTTTTTTCAATAGCTCAAGGGAAGGTTCATGAAGTCTACCCTTATTTGGTATGGCAATTTTCATCTTATTTTCAAAGGAGTTATGCTTATATAAAAATCCTATACCTTTATAACCTATGAACATATGTGAAATTGGTCCCTACAGTAGGTGATGATGATGAAAAACATAGTGGTGGAGGACATCAGGAAGGTTCCCATTGAACAGCAGGAAATTGAGCTGGTAGAGAGAAAAGGTATAGGCCATCCTGATAGCCTCGCAGATGGAATGGCCGAATCGGTCAGCCGAGCTTTGTGCAGAGAGTATTTAAAGAGAGTAGGCACTATTTTACATCATAATACGGATGAAACCCAGATAGTGGCAGGAAAAGCCAATCCTTTTTTTGGTGGAGGAGAGGTAATAACTCCCATATATGTGCTTCTAGTGGGTAGAGCTACTAAACAGTTTGATGATATTTATATTCCGACAGATAGCATTGCAGTTAAGGCTGCAAAAAAATATGTCCAAGAAAATTTCCACAATCTGGATGCTGAAACTGATATGATTATTGATTGCAAGCTTGGGGAAGGGTCAACTGATCTGAAGGACATCTTTGTGAGCAGAAAAGATATTCCTCGAGCCAATGACACTTCTTTTGGAGTGGGGTATGCCCCCCTCTCGGAAACCGAAAAAATAGTGTTAAATGTGGAAAGAGAGATTTTTAACACATTTCGGAAAGAGCATCCTGAAGTTGGGGAAGATGTTAAGGTGATGGGACTCAGAGTAAAAGATGATGTAAACCTAACTATTGCCTGTGCTTTTGTATCTAAATATGTAGATAATCTGGATGAATACAGAGCAATCAAAGAGGAATTAACGTCCTTTATTTCTGAAATTGCCTCTGTTTATACCAATCGGAGTGTGGTGGTTAATGTAAATACTGGAGATAATTATGAAAAAGGGATAGTATATCTCACTGTGACAGGTACATCAGCAGAAAATGGGGATGATGGCTCAGTTGGGAGAGGAAACCGATGTAATGGCTTGATCACTCCAAATAGACCCATGAGTATGGAGGCCACAAGTGGGAAAAATCCGGTAAATCACATTGGTAAGATCTACAATTTGTTGGCCAATCAGATTGCCCACGATACGGTAGAGGCTGTAGAGGGTATTAAAGAAGTTTATGTCAGGATTCTCTCTCAAATTGGTCATCCTATCGACGATCCTAAGATTGTAAGTGTTCAGCTGATCCCGGAAAAAGGTTATGAAGTAAGGAAGCTCGCACCCAAAGTGAAAACAGTCGCTGAGGAATGGCTGGATGACATCTATAAAATTACTGAGATGCTTATAAACGACGAAATTTCGACATTCTGAGTGGATTATACGGCAGTCTCTACTTATATCCCTCTTATCTGATGTTATTTTCTCCTAGAGTATCCTTTTCGACTTTTTTCAAGCTCTTCTTCATACTCTTTTTTCTGTTTGCTGCATTTTTCTTCATTTACTAACCCTTCTCTATAATCTTCCTTGAGGCCCTCAAGTTTTGCCAGAACTGCTTTTTCGTCATTCTGTGAGAATCTCCAAAGGAATGTAAGGGATCCCAAGACAGCAATGAGGGTTATAATAATCCACAAGAGGTCAGTCATATTAGATGAAAACTTAATGTGAGTTACTTTGATTCCGGATAAGGGTAATTCAATCCTATCGTTCTTTTCCAGTTTATGGAAATCACACTGTAGTATTCTTTCTGGTTGAAGGTGATGGTAGAGATGTTTGGTGCATCGATGAGAGTTATATTATCTTTTTCAACGAGTATGCTAAAACCCGAAGTGGGGTCCGTTATTTCTTTTCTAAAATCATAATATGAAAGCTCCCTATCGGGTGTCCCTCTCATGGAGTGAGAGTCATCACCATCTGTTAAATAAAACGCTAAATCATTATATACTATGAAAACATCTCATCTATTTCATATCTTCATATTGCTCCTTTTGGTGATAGGTATCGCAAATGGAGTGTATTATTCAAGTGAAACAGATGGTGTGTATGTAACTGTTGAAATCGAACCAGAAACACCCACTCCAGGAGAAATGGTAAAGATTATTCTTCATCTTCAGAATCTAAGTAGTTTTGAAGCAATTGATGTAGAGGATATGAGGATTATGACTTCAATAGATACTGGTCAGATCATTTTGCCTATGCAAAATCCCCATAAAGGACATTATGAGGAGTATTATACATTCCCACAGGAAGGGAAATATACAGTGAAGTATACATTTCAGTATGAGGGACAATTACATGGCGATGAATTTTTCATCGATGTAAAGTCGAATTATAACTGGGTATACATGATTCTGTTGCCGGTGATTCTACTCTTTATCATTATTGCAGTTTATCGCATGAAATAGTATTTATCAAAGGGGTTATGTAGTCTCATTTGGATGGGACTATAAATAAGACTATATGTAGGATGGACTTAAAAAGATGGAACTCATCGACACCAGATCCAAGAGTTGATAAGTCCAACGTTTACACTCTCTGTGTATTCCTTTAGGTCTCTTAGGAACCCTTTCCTGTATGGTTTTTCAGACTATTCCATTGTCAGAAGGCAATGACAGAGCAAGTAGGATTCAATTAGCTTATAACATTAGATTCGCTCTCTAGAATCCTTTCTCATCTTAGATCTATGGTATTTTTTCCCCTAATCAAAGGGTTTAAGTAAAGGAAAATTAACCGACTGAAATGTGGATGTAGTCACATATTCCAGAAATGTTTTTATACCAGTCACAAATCTATGCAGAAACAAATGTAAATATTGTGGTTTTAGAGGCAGTCTTACTAATTATTATCTGATTGATAAAAATCAGGTTAGTAGTATCCTGAATATGGCGAAGAATAAGGCTTCAGAGGCGTTGTTTACCTTTGGGGAACGTCCAGACGTCTTTAATATGTTTAAAAAGCAGCTAAGAGTAATGGGATATAAAAGTTTTATTGATTATGTAGTTGATTTATGCGGTATGGCTATACAGAAGGGGTTACTGCCTCACACAAACCCAGGAGTTGTAGAAAGGAGAGATTTGAAAAAACTTAGAGTGTGCAATGCGAGTATGGGGCTGATGCTTGAGACCACAGCCGATCTTGAAGCTCATGAAGGATGTGAAGGAAAAGTCCCAGAAAAGAGGATAGAGGTGATACGGACGGCTGGCAAACTTGAGATTCCTTTTACAACTGGATTACTGATCGGTATTGGGGAATCCTGGGACGACAGGATCCATTCTCTGGAAGTTATAAGAGAACTTCATGAGAATTATGGACACATACAGGAAGTAATTATCCAGAATTTTAAACCAAAGCCAGGGACTGCTTTTTCAGATAAAGAATCTCCATCCATAGAAGAAATGGTAAAAATGGTAAAAATGGCAAGGAATATATTGCCATCTGAAGTGACCGTACAGATCCCGCCTAACCTATCAGATTTCTTCCATCTTGTTAAAGCAGGAGCGAGGGATCTGGGAGGGATTTCTCAGATAACTCCAGATTTCATAAATCCTGAAGCACCATGGCCCTCCATTGAATCTATCAGACAGACACTAAAAGATAGCAGTTTTATATTGAAAGAAAGACTCCCTATATATCCCAGGTATGTTGTCGAGGGATGGTATCCGGATAATCTGTCAAGTCTCATTGAAAAAATGTCAGACAAAGGAGGATATAGGAAGTGTTTGATATAGGCCTTGAAGTGTCCGTAAAGGAGTATCTGGGCTTATTAAAGGATCCTTATAATTTGTTGAAAATGGCCAACGAGCTCTCAGAAAGTCTTAATGGGAATAGAGTAACCTATGTTGTAAACAGAAACATCAATTTTACCGACAAATGCATCAATGCATGCAAGTTCTGTTCATTCAGGAACAGATCTGGGTTTATCTTAACCCATCAAGAAATAGCAGGTAAGGTGAAGGAAGCAACTGAATACGGCTGTACAGAAGTATGTATTCAGGGAGGTCTCCTGAAAAAAGCAGATGTGGAATTTTATTGTTCCATACTCGACTCTGTGAAATCAGTCTCAGATCACATTCATATCCATGCTTTCTCTCCTATGGAAATCGTTCATATGGCACGAAACTCTGGTGTAAGTATCGATAAAGTGTTTGAAATCCTTAAAGAACACGGTCTGGGCTCAATGCCAGGAACTGCTGCAGAAATACTGGTGGATGAAATAAGGCATGATATATGTCCTGATAAACTTACCACGAGAGAATGGGTTGAAGTGGTTAAAACAGCCCATAAAAATGGTATACCCACAACAGCCACCATGATGTACGGGCATATAGAGTCCTGGGAAGATCGGATCAAACATCTTCTGATCATTAAGGGTATTCAGCAGGAGACTGGAATGATAACTGAATTTATTCCATTGCCTTTTATGGATCAAAACAATGAACTTGGAAAAATGACCAGTTCTCCGGATGGATTTGAGGATCTTCTGGTAATTGCAATGGCCAGAGTTGTACTGTATCCAGAGATACCTAACATTCAGGCTTCATGGGTCAAAATGGGTATTAAACTGGTTCAGGCAGCTCTTCACTGTGGTGCCAATGATATTGGTGGAACGTTAATGGAGGAAAATATATCGAAAGCTGCAGGCAGTGTATCTGGGGAATTTCTATCAAAAGAAATGTTGGAGAGTATAATAAGAAATGCTGGCAGAGAACCTGTTGAACGAGATACACTGTACAGACCTGTCAGGAGGGAATAGATGAGAATTGTGGTCCTCGGGTTTGGTACAGCTGGTTTCTCTGCAGTTCTTCATGCAAAAAAGGAAGATATGAGGTCTGAAGTGGTAGTGGTTGAAAAAAGAGGCTACGATACCCACTCTCCATGTGGGATACCATATGCTGTCGAAGGGCTGATAGGTTTCGATGATCTCAGGCATACTTTTCCAGCTGAAAGGATGAATGTAGAAAAACTAACAGGTCACGAGGCAATTCGAATTAATGCAGAAGAATCTTCAGTCGTTGTTAGAGGGAAGTCAGGCAAAGAGACTGTTCTCAACTATGATTCTTTAGTTATTGCTACTGGAGCCCGAAGTAGCATACCTCCTATAAAAGGGCTGGAAAGGTACCCGGGAAAAAATGTGTTTACGGTCCGTACCATTGAGGACGGAGAAAAGATCAAAAGTATATTAAAAAAGGGTATGAAGGCCATTGTAATTGGAGGTGGACTTATAGGTTTAGAAATGGCTTATGCACTATCACAAAACGGGTGTCACACTACTGTTGTGGAAATCTTTCCACAAATTATGCCAAAGAATCTTGATAAAGATATGGCCCGCGATGTCCAGAGATACTTGGAAGAGGTGGGTATAGAGTTTAAAATAGGGAAAAATGTTCTCGAAGTGAATGGAAATAAACAGGCTTTGGAAGTAGTGCTGGAAAATGAAGTTATTGAGGGCGATATAATTGTCGTGTCTGCAGGAGTAAAACCCAATGTTGAATTAGCCGAAGAAGCAGGCATAAAGACTGGGAAATTTGGGATTATAACTGATAGATACATGAAAACCAGTGTAGATAGTATATACGCCGCTGGAGATTGTGCCTCTAATAAACACAGATTGACGGGGAGAGACTCCAATGTTCAACTTGCTCCGGTGGCTTACAGGCAGGGGATGGTTGCAGGTATAAATGCTGCTGGAGGATTGAGAGAATACGAAGGGGATCAGGACGCATCCATTACTCGCATTGGCAATATAGAGATCGGTTTTTGCGGGTTAAACGAATATGAGGCAAGGGAACTAGGATATGAATTTATTGTCTCTAAAATAAAGGGTATGGATACAGAGTTTCTTCCTTCTGGAGAGGTTAAATGCAAAATATTATGCAGAAAAGATGGGATTGTAATTGGTGGTCAGGTAATTGGCAAAAAGGTCAGGGAACGAATAGCGCCCCTGGCTATAGCTCTGTATGCCGGTCTCGATGTACAGACATTAATGGATGTGGATTTCGGGTATGCCCCTCTTCAAGCTGAGTATTATGACATTCTTAACAGATGTGCAGAACAGGCTGTCAGAAAATTAAGGAGGATAACACATTGAGAGTTTCTTATTGGGGTGGATCTGTAAAATATACCTCCTACGCCAAAAGTGATTTTACCATTTTTGGTGTACCTTATGACTTGGAATCCAGTTACCGGCCTGGAGCCAGATTCGCGCCGGAGAGAATTCGTGAAGCATCAGGCGAGGAATCCATTAACTCATTTACAGAGCTGGGAGTGGATCTATCCTCTGAAGCAGTGATATGTGATGTTGGTAATCTTTCGGTAAGTCACGATTTTGATGAAAACCTTCAAGAAGTGGAAACTGCAATAGATACTATAATTGGCAATGGGAGCATCCCTATTGCTCTTGGAGGGGACCACATCATAACTTATTTTACTGTGAGGGCCATATCGAAGCATTACAATGACCTTCACCTGATATATCTGGATGCTCATCCAGATCTTTATGAAGAATTCAGGGATGATAGGTTCAGCCATGCGTGTGTGGTTTCAAGGATTCTGGATACAGGCCGAATATCTGGTAAAAACATCACAGAGATGGGTATTCGTTCAATAACTTCCATCCAGAAAGAGCGAGCAAAACAATTCGGGATTACCATTATCCCAGCATGGGAATTCAGCACAGAACCTATGAAAATGGATAATGTATATCTTTCTATTGATATCGATGTTCTGGACCCTGCTTTTGCTCCGGGATGTGGTAATCCAGAACCGGGTGGTATTTCGACACGAGAATTACTGAGTTTTATTCATAATCTTGAGGCTAACATTGTAGGTGTTGATTTAGTCGAAGTGGTTCCTGCATATGATCCGAGTATGATAACTGCAAGTGCGGCTGCTAAAATAATCATGGAGGTTATGGGAAAAACGGTGTTATTGAAGAAGAACAGAAAGGAGTAGTTTAGCTTTTGGGGAGAGTAATATGTAAATTCTCCTCTGGCACAAAAAATTTAAATAGAAGTTGTCATCATGATTATAATGGTGGTTAAATGGTTAAGATAATTCATGCTCAAACTGTGCTCACTGAAGAGGTCCTTGCGCAGTTAAAGGAGAAAAGTGGTGAGAGTGCAACAAAAGATGCTCTTGCTAAAGCGGTAGAGCATTACTTACAGTGCCCTTACACTGATTCTGATATGCTGGAAAAGAGGCTGGAAGAATACATAAGGAAAAGAGGAAAATAAACCCATTTTTGATCCTGACCTTCTGTTTAATTCACTCATGTTGCTGTTATGAGAAGTTACAAGAGCACTCTATTTTCACTCTTATTCTTGAAGAAAATCCTTCAAAAAATTTAGAACATAGATAGGAGTTTTGAATCTGTAATAAGTTCTCAATAAAGCAGGTTTCGGCAATAATTCTGTTCCCGTCTTTTCTGGTTTGTATGCCCTGCATTAGCAGGAAAAGCTCCGCAAGATCTTCTCTGCTAAGATCTAGGCTTTTTTTCAAGAGAGTATCTCCTGTCATCTCTCCAAAATCTCTCATAGCAGTTTCAAGAATGCATTCTCGGTCCTCGCAGTTATCTATTGCCTTTAAGAGACATTTTAGGAAATTGATAAGATTTACATCCTTTTTCCATAGTTTCTTGCTTACAGGTATCAGCTTCCAGGTCCTTGCAAACTGTTCGTATCTCATATGGCTATACCTTTAATGCAGCATATAGTATAACAAGGATTCCAACTATTTCGATCAGAAAACTTATGGGTGTTAAAGCCGTCTCGCGGAGAATTGCAAACACAGCATCAAGATTTGCTCCTATTAACATAAGGAAAAACCCAAAACTTAACAGTAATAAACTTCGAGCCCTCGTATTTCGATATGCCTCATATACGTAGATTATAAAAGCCCCACCCGTCAGGAAAACAATAATGAGTAAGAGTTCATTTAACATTATAGCACCTCGTTTCTTTCTTTATATCGCTCAGTGACGATAAAACTAGATAACTCATCAACTCCTTCGAGAGAGCTGAGAGTCTGAAGAATATCTTTGAGCTCTTTTATATCCGTGACCTTTACTTTCACGAATAAATCAAAAGGCTCAAGCAATTCATATATTTCGTTGGCCCAGTGTTTCTCTTTTAAATATTCAAGGATACCTCTCCTCCTCTCTTTTTTTACAGTTAACCCAAGAAACGCAATGAGGTTAATCCCTACCTTTCTCGGATCCAGTATTATGGTATACTGCTCTATGACTTCTTTTTCCAGAGCAGCAATTCTTTTGTGAATGGTTGAGACAGACATCTGGAGTTTTTCAGCCATTTCTGCAAGAGTAGTTTTGGAATTTCGAATAAGCTCCTTTAAAATTTCAATATCTTTTTCATCCATCTGTATGAATATATACACTCCGGGGATATAAAATATTTTCTGGAGTGGCCCATTTTCACAGAAATTTTAAGATATTAGAAGCATATGCTTACAATTTGTAAATATACAGTTTACAATATTGTCAACTCATGTTGACAAGTTGTAAATTACAATTCACAATATTTGTCAATTTACAATATTATGACTTCTTAAAAAATAAGGCAGTAGGTGGTATTTACCTGATGCTAATTACTTATTTACTTATCTTGGAAGGGTCTTATAACTATGACGTTGTAGACTTGAGGAGTTTAACATATAGTGAGTTACAAAAACATTACTGCATTGAGAATGCAAGAAAGGAGGTATGTTTATAAACCTCCCCAAAATATCTTTTAAGTCAGGGAAAAGGAGATGCAAGTAACATGAGTGTAATTTTGACAACTTCAAGATCTCCGTCAAGAAAAACCAGATCCTTTGGAAGATCCATTTCTGATTTTTTTGGATGGAAGTACCTGACTAGAGGTAAGATGCCAAAGGAATATTTGATCTCAGAAGCAAATAGAACATCCAGCTACATATGCATCTTGGATGAGCTGAAAGGAAACCCCTCTAGGTTGCGATTTTTTGATTGTAATGGAAAGTTCATGGCAGGTCTTAAGATTACGGTGGGAAACATTCAGCAGCATAATGGATGTGGTGGTTATATCTTTTTTACACATCCTATTCCCGGATTTCCTCTTAACATTCTCGGTGATGTTGTCATTCCCTCAGAAGTTCCGAATAAGTTTTTCAGAGAACATCCACCTGAAAAAAAGGCTGTTGTTACGTGTAACCCTGATGGCACTATGGGAATTGAACTACAGTGCAGGAATGTACCAGTTATGAGAATAAAAATCCTTAAAGTTATAAGGCAAGGGGAGGATCTGGTGTGAGTGATATGAGTTCTAGTAGGGTAAATTATAAGGCTGAAATTACAGTAAGGTCAGAGAAAAGCTCATTGTTGTTTAAGGTGCTTCAACCAGAAATTGAAAATCAACCTGATAGATCAGAAGTAAAAGTTTATTTAGATGAAGGTGTACTCACAGTAGTCATTCATTCGAGGGATGTGCCCTCATTGAGGGCCGCTCTCAATACATGGATGAGGTTGATAAAGATTTCAGTTGAAATAGTTAGTGAGGTGTTAAAATGAGCCAGGAATTACCCCCACAGGTTCAAAACCAGTTGATGCAGCTTCAGCAGTTGCAACAGCAGGCACAGATGATCGGAAGTCAGAAAACTCAGATGACCATTGAGCTGAAAGAAATAGATATGGCGTTGAATGAACTCGAAAAAGTAGAGGAAGAAACGACCATATACCGGAATATAGGCGGCATTCTGGTGAAATCCCGAAAAGATGATGTTGTAAAGGAGTTGTCAGAGAAAAAAGAAACCCTTGAAGTGAGGATAAAGACACTTGAAAGACAGGAAGAGAGGATAAAGAAAAGATTTGATGAACTACAGGAGAAAATAAAGGAGTTCTTCGGCCCACCCAGGGCCCAGTGATCTCTTTCCATGGATGATTTCTCTGAAAAATGGAACTCCCTCCACTCCATGAAGGGACTTTCGTAGAGAGGATAAACCGTTTTCTTGGGTTGGTACGTTTGAATGGAGAAGAGATTCTGTGTTTTATTCCGAATCCAGGTAGAATGGAAGAGCTGTTGTTGAAAAATGCAACAGTATATCTAGTTAGAGAAAATTATCAACAACGATCAACAGAAAGTAAACAGACACCCTCTAAGGAATCCGGCAGAAAAACCGAATATGATTTGTTTGGAGTTCTTGAGGGAAATACTTTTGTGTGTATAGATTCCAGACTGCCCTCCAGACTTTTTTCTGAAGCCATAGAAACTGGAGGGATTGAAGAGTTCGATGGATATATGGTTGAGAAAAAAGAGCCTCGTTTCAAGGATGTCAGGTTTGATCTTCTTCTTATGGGTAAAGAAGTATGTGTTGTCGAGACCAAGTCATGCACTCTGGTTGTGGATGGTACAGCCATGTTTCCAGACGCTCCTACTGAAAGGGGTAGAAAACACCTTTATCGGCTTATTGAAGCCAGAAATTCTGGTATGAGGGCAGTGGTAGTATTTGTGATTCAGAGGGATGATGCATTTCGATTATCGCCCAATAAGAAAACTGACCCGGAATTTGCTTTAACTCTCTTTCATGCCATGAATTCTGGAGTTGAGACTCTGGCATATCTTACACGAAAAGACGAAAATAGACTTTATCTGGCGGAGCGAATTCCGGTTGAGGTTTAAATTATGAGTTTTGAAAGTTATCTGGAGTTAAGAGGGACTTTCATACATCTGGGACAGTTTCTGCACTACGGCCTTGGGATAATGGGAACCATCGTCCTGTTAACAACGATATACTGTGTGGTCACATGGAAACAAGAAAAATTGCAGTATAGACGGATAGACAGCCTTCTAATGGTTTCTAGATGTATACTGGTTGGAATCTTTATTGTTGGGTTCATCTCTCTTATATGGTTTCATGTTGGTATAGCCAGAGAACTGACCCTCGTCAATCCTGTGGATGGACGAGTCATAGCCTCTTATAAAATTCCACTGTGGATTGAAAATGAAAAGCTATTTTTCTGGGGATTTACTTTTGGTTTGTTCTCTCTGGGAATACATAACAGGGATGTATTCCAAACTACTTTGGTTAATATAACACTCGCTCTTTTTGCTATCATAATCTTTTTGTTCTCAAGTCCTTTTCCTGATCCCCTCCCAGTTTTCCATAAGGAGATGGTTATCTGGTACACTTGGATGAATTCAGATATAGCACTTCAGCTTTTCATGAGTATGTATGGAAAACTCGTGTACTTCTATAATTCAAGTTATATGTGGTTGCATCCACCGCTTCTTTTTATTTCTTACAGTGCTCTTACATTAACTCTGGTAGGTTCTATAGGTATGCTCTCTCGGAGGGACCAGGTAGATACTAACCTATTCTACCAGTTTTCCAAAATTGGTTATCTATTTCTATCACTTGGATTAATACTCGGATATCCTTGGGCTTTAGAGGCATGGGGTAATGGATGGTGGTGGGATCCAAAAATAACAGGGTCCCTGATAACTTGGGCCTTGTATACGGCTCTTCTTCATTCAAATCTGTATGTGAAGCGATCTCTTTACAGGCTAACTGGGGCTATTGGTGTGATATGCTTTATTTCTCTTCTCTTAACATATCTTCTCACATACTTTGGATCAGGGGTGCATGCATATGGGTGATTTGAAACGCTCTCTGGATTTTCAGTTGATTGTTATTTTAATCGTATCCATGATGCTGTTTTCTGCTGCAGGGTTGTATGGTATTTATGCATATCAGAAAGAGTCGAGAGAAAATCCGGGATGGGTGAATAGCCCAGAACACAAAAGGTTCATAAGCAAAATGAATGGTGCAACCATACCTGCTGTAGTACTGCTATTCTTATCCCTCGCCCTATGCATACCAAAAAGGGTATTCAACAGATACATCTTGAAGTGGATAGCAGTGGTAATCGGAGGAATTTTTGCCATATACACATTCCTGCTGGATCTTAAGGTAGCTTTTGTCACCTTTATGGTTTTGTTGATAGGCATTCAGACGGTATCTCTTCTCCTGATTATATACAGGAAGCCAGTTTTCTATAGAAAATCAGGACATATGGTTCAGATTGGATCAGCTCTCCTCCATCTTGGTATTACAATTTTAATTCTGTATCTTGCAGTGTTAAGCGAATATTCGAACACTATCAGTGTATTCTGGATTGCATCCATTCTGTTCATGGGTGGAAGCCTCATGTCTTTTTATGGGAAGTAATGTAGAGAGGGCAGAAAGTTAATATGATTGAAAGGAAAAGCCTATTCAGCCATGTTTAAACCAAAAGGTATTGTTATAGATATTGATGGCACTCTTACGGGAGAAGACAGGAGTTTGAATTGTAGGGCTGTGATGGAGCTTAGAAAAGTTGACTATCCGGTTATTCTGGCTACGGGGAATATTGTATGTTATGCCCGTGCTGCTGCTAAATTGATAGGAATCTCTGAAGTGGTAATTGCTGAAAACGGAGGTGTAGTCAGACTTGAATATGACGGGGATAATATAATTCTTGGAGATAAGGAACGTTGTGTGGAGGCTATGAAATTTCTGGAGCGAGAGATGGGGAATATTGAGCCTCTTGATCTGGAATACAGATTATCAGAAGTGGCTCTGAGACGAAATTTTCGACTTGAGGATGCTCAGAAAGTCCTTATTAAGAGTGGATTTAAGGTAAAACTTGTTGATTCACAGTTTGCGTATCATATTATGGATGAGAGAGTTAGTAAAGGAAATGCACTGCGGTATATAGGCGAGAAGCTGGAGATTGATCCAGAAGATTTTGTGGCAATAGGGGACTCTGAAAATGATGTCGATCTGTTGAGAGTTTCAGGCTTTGGTGTAGCTGTGGGAAATGCTCATCCAATCCTGAAAAAGGTAGCTGATTACGTATGTGCATCTGATGACGGAGAAGGTGTAATAGAAGCATTAAAATATTTGAAAATTTTGTAAATCTATGATTTACAATTTGTCAGCTTATGCTGGCAATTCTGTGAGACTATCCCGTTAATACTGGTGTATTCATGCAGGAAGTTAAAGTAGAACTGAAGAGAAATCTTGGACTTCTTGAGGCTTCTATGATTGGCATAGGAGCGATGATTGGGGCAGGAATCTTCGTTCTTACTGGAATTGCTGCTGGAGAAGCCGGGCCTGGAGCTATCATCGCTTTTGGGTTAAATGGGATCATTACACTTTTTACGGCTCTCAGCTATGCTGAGCTCTCTTCATCCATTCCTGAAGCTGGAGGTGGCTATTCTTATGTGAAATACGCTTTTCCAAAACCAGCATCATTTCTCTCTGGGTGGATGTTATGGTTTGCCTATACTGTGGCATGCAGTCTTTATGCAATGGGTTTTGGAAGTTATGCTGTGGAGATGTCAGGATATCCAGAGTTGTTCAGGGAAGGGGGGTTGATTATAGGTAGCATGACCATCAGCATTCCCCCCGAAATCCTGTCTAAGGTGGTAGCAGTTCTCGCAGCAATTGTTTTTATAATGATCAACGTTATGGGTGCAGAAGCAACGGGCAAAGCAGAAAATATTATCACTGGAATCAAAATAGCCATACTGATTATTTTTATTGTTGCTGGGTTACGAATGGTGTTAATAAAACCAGACTTGGTGGCTCGTAATTTCTCACCTCTATTGCCGAATGGATTTGGGGGAGTTATTTCTGCCATGGGTTTGACTTTCATCGCTTTTGAGGGGTATGACCTGATAGCTACTGCCGCTGAAGAGATTAAAGATCCAAAAAAAACTATTCCGAGGGCTATTGCCATCTCACTAACAGTTTCTGTTTCCATATATCTCCTTGTGGTATTCACGAGCGTTGGAGGTATTGATGCCACTAAGGCTGGGTTTCTACAATCATGGCAGTTTCTGGGGGCCATGAAGGAAACAGCTATAATGGAGGCAGCCAAGGTCTTTATGGGAGGTATCGGAATTCTCGTCTTGGGATTTGGGGGAATTTTCTCCACGACATCTGCGTTAAATGCTACTATCTTGGCCTCCTCAAGAGTCGCTTTCACTATGGGTAGAGATCAATTTCTTCCACAACGGTTTTCCACTCTGGACCCAAAAAGAAACACACCGAAAGTAGCAATTTTGATAACCTCAGTGGTGTTCATCCTTGTTATTGTGTTCTTGCCTATTGCTCAGGTCGCCTCAGCCACTTCTCTGTTTTTTCTCCTGACTTTTGTCATGGTGAATTTGTCTCTAATACGGTTGAGGCAGATGGGTCGATTGAAACAGGATAGATTCAGAGTACCTCTGTTTCCTGCTCTTCCCGTTATTGGAGTTATAGCTAATCTATACCTTGCTGTGTCACTGTATCGGTTTGATCCTGTCTCGTGGAAAGTAGGATTGATATGGATTATAGCGGGAATAGTGGTGTATGTCATATTTGTTAGAAAAAGCCCAGAAATTGAGATGGGGGAGGAGATGTTTGAAGCTAAGGTGTTACCAGGGAATACCGTACTACTCTCCCTGGCCAATCTTCAGAATAACAATCTCGTGGATTTTGCTGTAGGGCTGGCAAAATCCAGGAATGCTCGCTTGGTAATTTTAAACGTTTTGCAGTTGCCATGGGTTGTATCCTTTGAAATGGCAAAACCTCTACTAAAAACCAGAAAAGAAGAATTCCAAGCTATAGTACACCAAGTGGCTGATAAAGGCGTAAATGCAGAAGCGATAGTTGCTGTTTCTCATGATGTTGTAAAAACTATTCTAAGTACGGTTGAGGAAACTCATGCAGATATCCTTATCCTTGGATGGAGGGGGAAAACCAAGAAGGATTATTTCTTCGGTTCCACCATCGATCCCGTTGTGAGAAATGCAAAGTGTGACGTGATAACTGCAAAAATTGACAGGCCTATGGATTCGATACAAACAATTCTAGTATCTTTTGGGTTTGGTGTTCACATAAGACGTGCCCTTAAGATTGTCAGAGATCTAGCCATATTGAAAGGGGTTAGGTTAACTCTCATGAGGGTTACTAATAAGGAAGATGATCCAGAGATGGATAAGGTCATCGAAGAGATGTCCCATAAAGGTGTTGTTGCAAACAAAAGGATAGTGCAGGGTGATGTGGTCAAAGCTGTGATAAAAGAAAGTGAAGATTATGATCTGTTGGTTCTCGGGTCTTCTGAGACTCCTTTTTATCGTAGGAGTCTCTTTGGGACGATAGCAGATGAGATAGCAACCAATACGCCTATCTCAGTTATCATTGTGAAATCCGGAAGTCCTCTTGCGAGAGGAAAGGAGAGGATTTACAACAGAATTCTCTCGTTTCTTTTTCCCAAAAAATAATTTGGAAGAGAGTTAAAATTATTATAACTTTCTTAAAACTGAAATAATCATTCAGGTTCTACCATCTGAGAATTGGTAACTGTGTATATTTAGGATTATACATTCTGTTACTTTCGTTAATACCAATCGAATTCAGTTGAGACAATTGCCTCCATCTTTCTGACTGTTTTGAGGGCTTTTTTCATTTTATCCTGCCACTCAGCTGAAAATTCTGAAGGATCAAGAAAGTCGTCAGGCACATATCCTTTTTTCAAGCCCTTAATGTGGTTCAGTATTCGCGTCATGGTGAGGATGTTATAAGCATCCTCTAGATCTTCTGCTAGTTCGCTGTTTATCACTCCTTTTTCCCTGAGCTTCCATATTCTTTTGATGGTGTTCGTCTCTTCAATGCCATGGGCTATGGCTAGAATGCGTACATTTACTACAAGGGGACGACATCCCACCGCTTTTATATTTAACTTCCCTTTATGGGTACCTCTCTTTTCAAGCACAAATTTTCCAAAGATGTTAATTCCTACAGGCTTATGACCGGCATCTAATGCCATATAGCTTAATGTTAAAAAATTCTGCCTTACCACCTCCATCAGTCTCTTTCGGACGATTTGAGTGAGAAGCTCTTCTCCCGCTATATGTCTGGAGTCCAAGATAATGGTCAAAAAAAGTAGAGTTCTGGACAGATCCTTTTTTTCTGAAAAACTTTCATCTATCCTAGATATCCACCAAGATAGCCTGCCTCTCCATCCATCTTCAGATGCCATAACTTTTCCACGACATTTCCTGAAACCAACTTCTTCGAGTTTATCAACTACACGTATAGCCATTTCTTTGTAAAATTCTTCAGCTGCTGCATCCTCACCATCTTCATAAATAAGGGCATTATCTTGGTCTGTGAATAAGGTTTGCTCCTCACGACCTTCACTACCGACAGCAACCCATGCAAATTTTTCATAAGGCTTTTTCCAGCCCTCGTCAATCATATCGGATACCACAAGATCTATAGCCTTTCTTGTAATTTCATCTCGGGTGGATGAGATAAAAAAATGAATGTCTATGGTAGTTACTCCCCATTCTATGAACTCCATTTCTATGGTGGTAGCATCTCTGCAAATCTTTTTCAGATCTTCAAAATCTTTAGCTTTTTGGACTCTCCCAATTAGGTTAACCTGGTGACTTTTGAGTTTTTCAGACCTGATCATATGTCCTCCTCGGTCAGAGTAGTGATGAGTTTGACATGTTTAACCCCTCGGAGAGCCATCAATCTATCCACTACATTCCTGATTTTTTCTACTGCTCCCTTGACAAGAATAACTTCCATACAGGTTTTTCCAAGGTGTACATGCATAGTAGCTGAAATCAGGTTAGAATGAGTGTGCTGAATGTCAAGAATTATGTCTGTTAGACCCCTAAGACTGTGATCGTAAGTGACTGTAATAACTCCCACTCTTTCTCCTATTTCTTGGTCGATCCATTCGTATTCCAAAAGATACGTCCTTATGGCATCTCGAATCCCCTCAGACCTAGATGAATATCCTCTTTTTGAGATAAGTTCATCGAATCGTTTAAGCAAATTTTCTGGAATAGAGACTCCAATTCTTGTTACCTTTTTACCCATGAGAAAGATTGAGTACTTCATTACCTATATATTTATCTTAAATAAAAAATCGTCATGTTCACAATGTGGTGAGACATACGAATCCAGCATACAAGCATATTATGCGTCTTGTATCTGATCTAATACTTTATCGATAATAAAGCTGATCAGGGAGAAGATGCCAAGTCTGTCATCTGGAAGTATCCATTAAGGTATTCTTGGACTTCTTCGGGAAAAATATCTAGGCTTACTGTTAATATTGGCCATATCTGAGACTCCTGAGAATCCCCAGTATCCGTATTTTCAAAGAGCAATCAGGGTATTGGGATCATGTTCTACTTGTTGTTAATTGTATTATAGTTTATAGCTCTCCAAAGTAGAAGGATCGTTATGCCTTTATAGCATTCAGCAGCATCAACATCCATGAAAATAAATAATATAATGTAAAAGATAATTATTTTGATCCCCGTTCAATCGATGATGGTTATTCCGCACTCTCGTAAGCTTCAAGAACGGCCGAGGTAATCTTATCTCTTGCCTCTCTTGTAATTGGATGGAACGTGTCCTTGAACTCACCGCTGCGCAGGTCTTTTTTCCCAGGCATCCCTACCCAAAGACCGTTCTCTCCTTCGAGAACCTTTAACCCTTTGACCACAAACTCTCCATCAAGGGTTACACTCGCGTAGGCTTTAATAGTACCGTCCATTTTGGATTTAAATATCCTCACTTCCGTAATTTCAGCCAATATACATTCCTCCTTACACTGGTCGCCATCTTCCACTATATAAAAGTATTGTAAGACGTATGCTCACAATTTGTAAAGCATTACTTTACAATTACCCTCTTTGAGTGAAAAATATAAAAAAATAAATAACTGGACTCCAAGGTGTATCCGGAGGTCTCTAACATGAACATAATCGTATGTGTCAAAGAAGCACCTCATTCAGAATCAGAAGTTATCATTTCAAAGGATGAAAAAGGTGTGGAAAGAGAAATTCTCACTCTTGGCATTAATGAATGGGATAAATACGCTCTCGAAGAAGGGATACGTATAAAAGAGGATAATGGTGGGAAAGTCACGGTAATATCTCTCGGGAGCAACAGTGATGACGTACTATGGGAATCTCTTGCTATGGGAGCTGATGAGGCTATAAAAATATCTCAGGATACCTTTCTTGATGGCCATAACACTGCTAAAATGCTTGCTGACGTGATAAAGGAAATGGATTATGATCTCATTCTGACGGGTCTCATGGCAGCCGACACGGGTAACGCTCAGGTGGGAGTCATGCTTGCCTCTATGCTTGGAATTCCCCATGCCACAATTGTCACAGGAATTGAGATGGAAAATGGAAAACTGACTGCTAGGAGAGAACTGGAGGGAGGTCTAGAAGAGAAAGTGGAAGTTGATCTGCCCTGTGTGCTGACTATTCAGTCTGGGATTAACGAGCCACGATATGTCTCTATAATGGGTATAAAAAGGGCAAAAAAGAAGGAATTGATAGAAAAAGAAGGGATCAAGGGAGAAGAGTATGCTGAGCTAATACGGCTTTATAAACCTCCTGTAAGTCTTGCTGAGATGATAGAGGGCTCTCCTGACGAAGTGGCTGAAAAGCTTCTTGAGATCTTTAAAGAGAGGGGATTGATATGAAGGAAATTCTGGTTGTTGCTGAAATCAGACAGGGTGAGGTTAGACCTATAACCTATGAACTGCTGAACATTTCAAAGTGTGTGAATGGGAAAATCACCTGTATTTTGCTGGGCAATGACGTAAAGGAGATCGCAAAAGAGCTTGCTGATAAAGCAGATGAAGTATTGCTGATTCAGGATGATAGCCTTGAGAATTTTAACTCTGAACTTTACTGGCATGCCCTCAAAGAAGTCATTGAAGAGAGAAAGCCATACATTGTGGCAATGGGTCATACCTCTATGGGTATGGATCTGGCACCGTATGTAGCTGATCAGCTTGATCTTCCTATTGTAACTGACATAGTTAGGATTGAAGAGAAAGACGGTCGACTTGTGGTCCATAAGTATGTGTATAATAACAAATTGCTTGCTGAATTGAAGCTCAAGGAAAGTGAAGGTTATGTTCTGACCATCCGTCAGGGAGAGTTTAAGGATGAGGTTGGAGGAAAAGAAGGATCGATAATTGAAAGATCTTTTTCTCCACCTGAAACCCTTAAGAAAAGGTTTATTGAGTACATCGAGCCTGAAACCGTAGGTGTAGACATCTCAAAGGCAGATGTTATCATTTCAGTGGGTCGAGGCATCGAGGATGAGGCTAACATTGAACTAGCAGAAGAGCTGGCAGAGATGATAAACGGAGTTGTTGCAGGCTCCAGACCTGTGATAGACTCTGGATGGCTCCCCAAAGAGAGACAGGTGGGCATATCTGGCAAAACTGTAAAACCCAAGCTGTATCTGGCCCTAGGGATAAGTGGTGCTTTTCAGCATATCGTGGGGATGAAAGATTCAGATCTGATAATAGCCATAAATAAGGATCCTGAGGCACCTATATTCCAGGTGGCCCACTATGGAGTGGTAGGTGACATTTTTGAAATCATCCCGGAACTGGTAGATAAGTTGAACCAGTAATTTTCTTCGCCTAATTATTTATTCTCAACTATTTATTCCTCTTCCAAAAACATTTAAGTTTTAACCAGAAAATGCTCTTCCTATGAGATTTAAAAGCTGGTATCTCATTCTTGTTGGTATCGTATTACAGATGATTTTTGGAATGTTCATTCTTTCCATTGCAAAAACTACAAATGATGTGGGTGGATTTTTCATGGGAATTCTTGGTTCATTCATTTTAATAGCCTCTGGGATTGGGGTGATCCCTCTGATACTTGTCTATTTTTCCAGAACCAGAAGAATTGGTGGGGTGATAAGCATCCTTTTTGGAATTTTTGGAATATTGATTCAGATAGGAATCGTGGTAGGGATTTTCCTCATTGGTGCTGGTATACTGTCTTTATGGAAGAAGATCTGAACGGTGAGAAATCTTTCTTTGACCTCTTCACTTGGAAGAAGACAATTCCCAAAGTTTTTATATCCCCTCCTGTTAATCCATTCAGCAATGGACGCAGAGGTGATTGTCGCTGGAGTTAATGTCGCAGGTAGCTTCGCTTTGAAAGCATTATCAGGAACGGATGTTATAGCAATTGAAAAGCGGAGAACTCTGGGATATCCGGTTGAATGTGGAGAACTCGTCCCTTATGTTGAAGAGATGAAACGTCTTTTACCTGATCTGAAATCCTATGAGCTATTTGAAATTCCGGGAAAGTATTCTACCAATGAAACAGATTATATTGAGCTGATAATCCCCAATGGTAAGAGTTTCAAAGTTCCATTTAAGTCTCACATAATTGAGAGAGATAGGATGGTACAGGATGTTGCTAGCAAGGGTGATGCCACCATTCTGACTCAACACTTGATTACAGGATATAATAGGAAGAAGCTTGATGTCAGAGATCTAGAAACAAAAAAGAAACTCACTATTTCGGGAAAAGTTATCATAGCGTCAGATGGAGGGCATTCTGTCATCGGCCGTCATCTGGGATTGAGGAATGAGCTCTGCCCTACTATTCAATATCTAATGGACAATGTAGAGACGGATGAAAACGTGGTTAAGATGTTCGTAGGACAGGAAGTTGCTGCTGGTGGATATGCATGGATAATCCCAAAAGGTAATGGACTAGCCAATGTGGGTCTTGGATTCAGGAAAGAATATGCGAGAAAGGGAGATACCATCCATAAAACCATGGACCGGTTCTTGCATAAACTGGATATTACCAAGCAGTATTTCGAAAAGGCGAAGATAATCCATAAAGTTGGAGCAGTGGTTCCCATAGGGTTGCCTGGGAAAACTGTAGTAGATAATGTGTTGTTGGCAGGAGATAGTGGAAGTCAAATCATAACTCATGTGGGGGCTGGCATCCCTACATCAATGGTTTGTGGAAATCTTGCAGGAAAGATAGCCTCAATGCATGTAAGGGAAGGTATAGCTTTATCCAAGTATGAAACAGAATGGAAAACCCAGCTGATGGATGCTCTTATGAGGAGCTATGCCATAAAAAGTATGTGGGACCTGGTTTCGAAGGATGATGCCAGAATGGTAAGGATGTTTGAAAAACTCGTGACAGAAAAAGATATGTATCATATAATTAGAGGTTACCTTCCGCTAAAATTGGCTGTTGGAAAGTTGTTCCTACCTTTTTTGAAAATGGTAATTTGAAGTTATCTCCTCTTTATTACTCTTTTATCACTCTTTTTATTACGAAAGTAACGACATTTTCTGCATCAGGGCACTGGAGGCGATCGACTTGGTTAATCCAGTCATCTCTGTCTGTGTTTCTATATAAGGCAGTAAGGTACGGCATAAGGGCTCCAAGGGCATAAATGCAGATTGGTCCATCAGAAAGTATTACTGGGTCTTCTACTATGAAGGTATCTCCTTTGGAAAGTCCGGCTGAACAGTACCCTTTTATAGACTCAACCTCAATTTCCAATCTATACATGATACTCCATTGGATGTTATGGAACAAATAGATGTCTGTTACCAATTACCAGCCTTCGTCATCCTTTCGTTATGATGTAAATCAGAACTAGAATCAGGAATACAAGAACTATGGTCTGGACCAGATAGACGAAAAATATCAGGGGACTTCTCATGGAGAATACATCTCTCAACGTCATGTTCTGCAAATCAGGTTTTTTTTGGCGCTCCATCTCTTTTGGGGAAACTACCACATCAGCTATACCCAATATGGTGTTCTCCACTTCTTTTCCAAGTGACTCTTTGATGAGATATGTAAGAAGGACGCTGCCCTTCTCTGCAATCATATTAAACAGATTTTTCAGAAATACCATAATTCTTCTCTGCTCATCAAAAACAAAAAGGGAATTTATGTTATCCAACACTACAATTTCCTTTCCTTTTAATAGAGTATCCAATTCAGTAAGCAGAAAGTTATAATCTGTTGGTTTTTCAGAGAAAATGCTGTGTTCCTCTTTCTTGGACAATCCCTCAGTTTTACTTATCATGTCAATATAGTATATTCTCTCGTAATGCTCTTTTTGTAGTTTTTCAGAAATTGTTTCAGCCATCACAGGAGCGGGGGTGTCGAAACAGATCCAGATAATAGAATCATGAGTTCTATTGGCTATGATTTTTTTCAGATGTTTAAAGAAATCCTCTTTAATGTGGTCTGCTGAACTATATACTAGTTGTATTGTCTCCATTTTCATCTCCACTCATATAATACCAAATTTGCTGAATATCTTGATACCTTCAGACGTAATCTTATACTCTCTTATATCTTTTGAGTGATCTGTTAGCCTCATTTTAACAATCCGCATAACATTTACACTCTCCCCTTTCTCTGTTAGAACTAATCTTTCAAGTTTGATTACCCCATCTGAGAGCAATTCCACAGAAGAAAACTCTTTACTCTCCTCCTTAACTATAAAACCTGTGGAATCCTTCTCTTTCATTATGTTCATAATATGGATGACCCTCCCTCTCCGTTCAACTTCATCCGCACAGAGCAATAGAAACTCTGTTATGGAATCTATCACGATTACATCAACTGAGCTCTCCATTAGAGCAGCAGGAAGACGAGCCAGATAATCAGATGTCACTTCAATTGTGTATGGAATCCCATTGATATGCCTGCTGTAAGAAAGATCCCTCCTTGTTGGAGTTGATGCTATTTTCACAGGAAGGATAAATTTAAACTCTAGCTGGTTTGATTGCATATATTTTTCAAAGTCCCATCCAAACATATTTCCCATCTGTATCAGATATTCTGGACTCTGACTGGTAGTGATATAAATACAGCTCAAATCTTGCTGCAAGCATGATAGGGTGAACTGAAGAGCCACTGTAGTTTTTCCACCTCCAGTTGGACCGGTAAGAGTCACTATGTGTCCTTTAGGGATGCCTGAATTCAACATTTCGTCCAGGCCATCTATACCTGTTTTAATTCTTTGGATCTCTCTCATTTAACCCCCCAACTCATTGTTTGATTATCTGTATGTATGGAAGACAACCGGGGTATATAACATATAATAACATATTCACCTTAAAATAATTTAAGATTTTTCCATATACTCCCTCTCCAGCCAAAAACTTAAATACCCTCGTCCTGTTCTATAAATGGAATGTCCTATGGAAAATACAAGATTGAAGATACTAGAATACAGATACGGGATGTTACTATAGAAATGGAGAAGCTCAATGGAGGTGCCCTCTATAAAAGAGTTGGTCCGGGTAATGAAACTAAGGAACTCGTGATTCGATCTACTTCAGGAAATTTAATCCTGAATCCGATACCTGCAATATTTACTCCTCAGAAAATAACGGATTTTATATGTGTTCATATGAATACGCCAATCGTCTTGGAACCTAACGGGAATCATTCTGTATATTTTACCACTCCAGTAGAAATTGGAGTTTTTCTGAGTGGGAAGAAAGATGTTGAGATGGTGGATGTATTTACCTTGGAACAGGCAAAGTATACCCTATATGGACCGATTGAAAAGGGCGTAATTTGCAGGCACCACAGATCAGATGTTTATGCTGAGGATTTTGATGAAGATCCCTTTACAAGGGCTGTTGGGTTACTCCATCTAAGAAACAAATATAAAGAATGGGTAACCATATCTAAAGTGGTTCTGGATTCTATGGGTATGTTACTCTTTCTCGATGAGAACAGAGTAAGGATTGCCGATTCCTACATGGAAGTGACCGATAAGGATCTGGCCAACACCTGGATGTCGGAAAGAAGTCCTGGAGAAGGTTTCAAACGGAGCATTCTGATCCGCCAACTTGTCAGTAAAGCTGTGCAGTCGAAGAAAGTCTTCGATCGAAAGAAGTTTACCATGTGGTGGGGATATGCATGATCGATCTACTGGGCTTTCCCGTATGGGGAAATGTAACCGTTAAAGATCTTCTGGTGGTAATCTTTACTCTGGCACTGGCAGTGATAATTGCAAGGGTCGTAAGAGTCAGTCTGAGGCGTTCCTTGAAAAATATCGTGCCTGCTAATACTCTGGTTTTATTTGAAAAAGCTGCATACTATGGAATTCTTGCTATAGCCATAATTGCCGTTCTCCCTCAGATAGGGATTCATCTAACTGGATTGCTGGTAGCAGGTGGCATTCTAGGGATAATGCTGGGTTTTGCCAGCCAGACTGTTGTGTCAAATCTTATTTCTGGAGTATTCCTTTTTATAGATAAACCCCTGAACATTGGAGATCAGGTGGACATTGGTGGTGTATCTGGAGTGGTAACAGACATATCTGTGTTTTCAACCAGAATAAGAACCTGGGATGGTATTTACGTAAGACTGCCTAATGAGAAGGTATTCAACTCTAACATCAGGAATTTTATATATAACACAGTTAGGCGGTTTGAGTATACTGTTGGTATACGCTACAGTGATGATGCGGAAAGAGCAATTGAGATAATTAAAAAGGTCATCGATGAACATCCTTTTGCTCTGGTGAACCCATCTCCCCAGGTATTTGTCAATGAACTTGGAGAAAATAGTGTTAATCTAACTGTCAGGGTATGGGCTCCATCTCAGGTATGGTTTGGAGTTAAGACAGATTTACTCTGGAAAATCAAGCAGGCTATAGAGGAGGCGGGAATAGAGATACCTTTCCCTCAGAGAGTTATATGGTTTGCTAACGAATCGAAAAAAGGAGATCAAAACATTTTATCTGAGAGGGAAGGCCATGGATCTTGAGTCCCTTTTTCTGAATAGAGTGCCACCAAAAATCGTCACTACAATATATGAGCTTGAGAGCACTTTCCCCTCTGAGATAGCCAAAAGAGTAGATTCACCCTTTGCTCATGTCATCTCCGTCCTTCAAAAGCTGGAAAAAGAGGGTCTGGTTGAGACGAAAATGGAAGGACGAATTCGGGTTACGACTTTAACTGAAAGAGGTCTCCACCTTGCAAAACTACTTGTAGAATTAAGAAAAGTTCTGTCTGATTCATATGAAGTGGAACGGAAAATTGAAATCATAAAACAGGAGCTGGATTCCATGAAAAATGATCCGAAAACCGATCCTGAAATACTTATTTTCAAATTAATTCCCCTTAAATTTTCCATTGATATGATAAAAAAGAATTTAAAAGAGGGCTATACGAGGGAAATTAATTTTCTTGAAGAAGATATTAAAGAGTTGATAACAGTTACATAGACAGCCAGTTACTCTTTTGTGATCTGGTTTTCTGATCATTGTATTAAACGCTGGATTTGTGTTCTGGGAGGGATTCATACCATCTTTTAAATCTTTTGAAAGATCGAAATAAGCTAATAACACATTTAAAAGAATTATTGTAACAAAACAGAAATGGATTTCTTCCCAGAAATCTCTTTGTTATTCTTTATAACCAGTTAAGTAGTGTTGGGTCAGGTGATATTATTTATAACCTTAACAAGATTAAAACCTTGAACTTTTATATCCCAATAGATATTTTTCATATATTAAGAATAAAAATAAAAATTAATTGATAGGATAACGTAAACTATATGTAAAACGAAAATGATATATATTGATAGTTTAAAAATCGCGTGAATGCTGGAGGCGTCGGTATGGAAAACGGAGAAGAGAAGAGAGAGCAAAAGAAAAAGTATGAAGTGCCTAAAATAGAAGAATGGACAAGCTTATCTGGATTAATTGACTCAGCAGCTGGATTATGAGAGGTGTTCTATGTGGAAACTATAAAGCTCAGAAGTGCTATAACGGTTGAAGAGAAGGCCACATTTACAACAAGAGAAAGTGAACGAGGGCTGATACTCTTGGATATGAACAGAGACAAGATGTATGAAGTAAATGAGTCTGGATCAGTGATTATTAAGCTTATTCAAAAAGGCGCCAGGTTAGAGGATATCATAGATGCGTTATTTGAAACTTATGAGGTTGATATGGATACCTTAAAAAAAGATGTTAATGAGTTTTTGAAGAAACTGAAAGAATTTAATTTAATAAGTTAATAGATTATTTTTCAATTTTTTTATCTTTTATAGCATCTTAAGATATACGAATGAGCTGTTAATTGAAAAGTTTTAATGAACATATCCAATTGCATTTAGAGATTTTCTTAGATAAACATATCTTAAGAACTAAAACACTTACATTAAACAGGTCTGAATTAATACTCTCCATGGTGTAATAGAGACCGTTAAGTATATTAATACAATTCTGATAATTGATGATAGATGTCCCTCATTGAGATCAAAGGATTGACTAAGCGATACCATCTTACGTCCGGGACTTTTAAAATTGCTCTTGATGACGTATCTTTTGAGGTTAAAAATAGAGAGATTCTAGGTGTTATCGGAAAAAGTGGTAGTGGAAAATCCACACTTTTGAGAATAATCAGAGGAATTGAGCCATTTGATAGGGGACATATCAGAATCGGTGATGTGAGGCTTACTCCTGATTCCCCAAAATATGAATTTGAGAAAGTGAAAAGTAAGTCTGCCTATCAGTATCAAAGATCCTTTAGTTTATGGGGATTAACAACTGTTGAAAACATAATGAAAAGGCTGTATGCATTAAAAACCGGAGATGAAACCTTAGACCTACCACCTGAAGATTCAAAGGAATATGAAGAGTTGAAAGGAGAGTCGATACGATACTTAAGAATTGTTGGACTGGACCATAAATGGTATCAATCTGCTCATACATTAAGCGGAGGAGAGAAGCAAAGGCTTGTACTCGCAAGACAGCTAGTGCTAAATCCTGAAATTCTTCTGCTAGATGAACCGTTGAGTATGGCCTCTCCTGACAAGAGAGTCGATATAATTGAGTTAATTAGAAATCTCAGAAATGAACATGATATGGCAGTAATAATGGTATCTCATTTACCTGAAATACATGAAAAATTATCTGATCGGTTGGTTCTATTAGATGATGGTAGGATTAGTTTCGACGGAAATGTATCTGAAGGAATTGACCTGTTTCTTTCAGAGCTTGAACCTCCATTAACTTTGAAACCATTGAAAAAGAAAGAGCCGGCATTTATAGTAGAGAATGTAAAAAAGAAGTATTTTCACTATAACTTAAAACAATTATTTGAGTTAGGTGTTGAAAAATTAGAAGTGTTTAGGGGGGAGATACTTGGTATTATCGGACCTTCAGGTAGTGGAAAAACTGTTCTAGTGAGATTGCTATCAGGTCTGGAGTTACCAAACGAGGGCAGGATTACATTTATAGGGAAAGAGTTTACAGCAATAATCAGCGAATTAGGCCTTCTTAATGCTCTTGCAAGACAAAGAATCGGACTAGTGAGACAGGAGTTTGATTTGACCTATTATGCCTCAATTCTTGATATCATATTAAGTAAAAAAAGATTGGCTACCCTTACAGAAGATGATATTAAGAAAATAATTGAGGACTTTGATCTGACTGATAAAAGTGTAGATTTCTTATTGAGGTTGGCACATCTTCCACCAGAGATACAAAGGGATATTGTTTATCAGATCGGTTTGAACGAAGACGAATTGGCAGACTTTTTTTTGTCGTTACCCTATGTCCCTGTAGATCATAAAGATGTGAAAAGCTTATTTTATCAGTTAGAGCTGCCTGCTGATATTTTGGAAAGACGAGCATTTGAGCTTTCAGGTGGTGAGAAAATAAGAGTCGCTATTGGAGTAGAAATGGCTATGAACCCAGATATTTTAATATTAGATGAACCTTTTGCAGATTTAGATCCGATCACCACTAGGATGCTATGTAACGTATTAAAAACTCTAAACAATAAACTCGGTATAACTATGCTTATAGTGAGCCATAACAGAACTGCATTGAAAGAAATCGCTCATAGAATAGTGAAGGTAGAAGATGGAACCCTGTTAGGGGAAGTTGAGGATGAAACTGAGCTTGAAAATCTGTTAAAAACAAAAGCTAAGTGAAATGGTGGTTAAATGGAGGAAAAATTCAGGAAAGAAGTTCTAATATTCCCTGAAAGGTTGCTTAGTGACGATACAGTGGTTTACTTTCTCCGAGAATTAAAAAATGTCAGAGGTATAACCAAAATAACATTTCATGGTCCAACGTACTATCGTAGAACTTTGGAAGTAGATGAGGAAAGTAGTTTCAAACTGGATGTTAAAGTTGGGAGGATCTGGATTGAAATAGATGATGATGAAGTAATAGGAAAAATCAAAGAGGTGGCAGAGAGAACATTAATGGTTCCATACCTGATTGATGTGGGCCGATATACAAAATACAGGAAAACCCTAACAGATCATCTCCAAAAAAATAGGGGATTAGATGATATAGGAAAACTGTAGGATTATCCCATTGCAGTCTCGACTTCTCTCATTGTTTCTACAACTTTCGTCGGGTCTCCAATTTCTACTATTTTTCCAGTTCTCATCAATAATGCCCTATCACATACCATATCAATGAAGTCCATGTCATGAGAGACAATAATATATGTCTGGCCAAGTCTATCTCTGGCATATCTAATATACTCAGCTATTTCAGCTCTGGTAATCGGATCAGCAGTTCCTGTTGGTTCATCTAGTATAACCACTTTGGGGTCATTCATCAGCACTCTTGCTATAGCGATTCTGTGTCGCTCTCCTTCGCTTAACTGTTCAGGAAGCATGTACAATATTTTATCAATCTCTTCGTCTGTAAATCCTACTGCTTGAAGCACTTCATTGACTTTCATTGCAACCAGTTCAGCAGGAAGTTCAGTCTTCAAAGCCCCTTCTAAGTTCTCATATATGTTCTTTAAAGGACTAAGTGTATATTCTTGGTATAGAATCGCGATATTGGGTGTCACCATCCCTTTCCCTTCCGGTCCCACCATTCTCATGTCTACCCACTGACCATCTGATCTTATCCTTAGTAATCCGTGGGATGGCATGACATGTCCCGCGATCATTTTAGAGATCGTTGTCTTCCCACTTCCACTCACACCAACTATCCCAAAAATCTCTCCTTCATGAATTTCAAATTCAACGTTATCAACTGCTCTTATCAAACCCCTATCAAAAGTGTAGTAGTATTTTTTGACTCCTTTGAAAGCGATTAATGGTTTATCTACCACTTTCCTTACCTTTTTAATTTTTTTCACTTTCTGGAGGAATTTATTTGCCACTTCTTGGGAATTGCCTTGGTCAGTAACCTTACCCTTTTCGAGCAATATAGCCTCTGATGTCAATTCTGCAACTGCTTCAGGCCAATGAGATGTTATCACCATAGACATGCCCTTGTTTATTTCATTTTTAATCACTTCATGTACCGCTTGAGCGGTTATTGGGTCTAAGGTTCCAGTAGGTTCGTCAGCCAGAATTAATATTGGGTTTTTTGCGATACACATTGCGAAAACAACCCTCTGTTTTTCCCCTCCACTGAGGTCTCTCGCTACGTGAGTAATTCTATGAGTAAGCTTAACTTGTGATAATAATTTAACGGCAAGGGGTCTTTGCATATGTTTAGGTATTCCAGCATCATCGAGAGCCAACATTACGTTTTCAATAACTGGCAGTTCTCCATATAATGAGAACTGCCGTTGCGTCATCATACTCATTCTGTCGTATATGTTCTTACCAATCCTCGTTCCATTATCCAGCTCGTTCCAGTAATCAACCTCCTGAGTATGCATGGTCTT
>MTND01000030.1 GCA_002010305.1 Archaeoglobi archaeon JdFR-42
AGTATAGAGTCTATCTCACCGCCTATCTGACGCACTGCATTCTTAAGACGCACTACTGTCTCATCCCTCTCATCAACCTGCAGGCCTTCAAGCATAAGGTCCTTGCCTGAAAGACGCTCTGCCAGCTCCTTTATGTCTTTTGAGTTCGACCCTCTAAAAAATAACCCCATTGCCAATGCAATACACGCAGAGTCAATTCCGGAAACCAAAAAATACCCATCCCTGTATACCATAACACTGACAAAAAAACCCACTGCGATTGCCAGTGTAATCATCACCCTCCACCGTACTGACATACTATTAGACATCATAATTCCTCCCCCAGCAGCCTAAATTTATAATTTTATACTATATAGAAGCTGTATTTTTAAAGTCAATGGTAGGACAGAAGGGAAAAGAAAATTACTTTTTTCTCTTTGAGATAAGCTCTTTGGCTCTTCTTATGTCGTTGGGGAAAAGATTTGAGGGAATCTTTATTCCTGCTTTAAAAACCATATATCTTGCGCACTCAGAGTTATCTCCTCTGCAGTATTTTTTTCTGAAAAGTTGTGCAACTTTAGGCATACCTTTCATACTGTCTTCAGCAAAGAAGACACATCCGGTTAAGTGTTCACAATCTGGCATTTTCCCCCCGCTATGCTTAACCGCTATTTAGAATCTATAAGGCAAAAAGGATATACCAATTAGAACAAATATTCCTACAACTATAACGAAAACCAAAGGGATTAAAAGCGCTTGGTCTGATAATATATTCAAGAGCAATCTAACCGCGCCGTATAAATACCTTTTTAGAGACTTAAGAATATCCGCTCCAAATTTCACTCTTTTACATTTCTCTGATGCCGGGCAGTTGTCCATAAAGTCTCCGCTCAGGATACAGCCGGATAATACCTGAACTTTAAACTTATACAATTTCCGGTGGCAAAACATCCCCCACAAGTAGGAAAATCAAAAAATATTTTTTAAAGACAATCCTACTTTTGGAGGACAATACACACTCAGCCGGTTTTCATCGTGCTGATTTCAGGGGGTATTGCGGAAGGCAGGCGTAATTTTAATTAATTAAGGAAGTGCGAGAGGGGGGAGTTGAACCCCCACGGGTCACCCCACTGGATCCTAAGGGCGAAAACAGCCTATTTTCGCGATCACCGCAAGCCCCTGATTTTAAGGGTTTTTTCCTTTATTTTCAGGGGCTTGTCCCCTTTTTCCATGTTAGCTGGAATCAGGTGAGATCAGGTAGAATTATGAGTTCACGGGCACAAAATGGGCACAATCTGGGCACACTAAATATCAGACGTCAACGATCACCCCCCCACCCCCTGCCTCTCTGACCCTTGGAGTCCCGTACCCTTGCATTACGGCACCTCGCGTGTGAAGCAAAATTCAATATCAAAAGAGAGGAGGGAGCAAAATGGCATTTACAAAAATTGGTTCATTATGGCTGAAAAGAGATAAGAAAAACAGACAATATCTGGCAGGATACCTTAACACAAATGGTGGGAAGATTCATGTATCCATTTACATGAATGAGAAGAAAGAAAAAGAAGGGCAACCCGATTACCTTGTGTATGAACAAACAATTGACAGAAACTACCGCAAAGTGTAAATTTGGGAGGAGCAGAAGATGTTGACCTCAAAGGATCTGCTAACTTTACATGCAATATGAAAATGACTTTTGGTTATCAACTTCTTCCTGAAGGTGATATTGACAAGACCAACTTAAATAAGTAGATTACGAGTTGTAATCGACATAGATGATATAGACAGTGCCCTGTACTTTCAGTTAGGAAGGTGATTCATAAGGAATGGCAAAAAAACCGAAGACTTTTCATACCACCTTTAACACATATAGGGTAACTGGTGTTTTGGGGGAAGGGGGTTCTGGTCGAGTATATAAAGTTGTTGATGTCGATGGTAAGGAATTTGCGGTGAAATGCCTTTTCCCCGACCACGTGAATACCGAACGTAAAAAACGGTTTAAAAATGAAATTCGATTCTGTGAGAGGAATCAACATAAAAATGTAATTTCTGTAATAGATCATGGTCTCATTAATTTGCATGATGTAAGGTGTCCATTCTATGTAATGCCATTTTACCCTAAAACTTTAAGGACTCTTATAAATGACTCTATAGATCATCATAAAATTCTTCCTCTATATAGCCAAATCCTTGATGGAGTTGAAGCTGCGCATCTTTTTAAAGTATGGCATCGTGATTTAAAGCCCGAAAATATACTTTTTAACCCGACAGATGATGTTCTTGTCATCGCAGATTTTGGTATTGCTCATTTTGAGGAAGACATTATAGCAACGGAAGTTGTCACAAAGCCTGCTTCACGAATGGCCAATATTCGTTACTCAGCACCTGAACAGAGAAAAAAAGGAGCAGAGGTTGACCAAAGAGCAGACATATATTCTCTCGGCTTAATCCTAAACGAAATGTTTACCGGAGATGTTCCTCAGGGAGCTGGATATAAAACTATCAGCAGTGTTTCTGATGATTATGCCTATCTGGATGGCCTTGTAGAACGGATGATACAGCAGAACCCCAATGCCCGTCCAATATCTATTGATGAAGTTAAAAAAGAACTGATTGGACGAAAGAATCAATTTATAGCACGACAGGAACTTGATAAGAAACGCAATGAGGTGGTGCCCACCAGTGAGGCTAGTAAGGTCGCACCCGTGAAATTGGTAGCGGTAGACTATCAAAACGGAAATTTAATATTTGAACTGAACCGCACTCCCGAAGCTGGAATAATACAATGGTTTAATAATCCACAGGGTTCATATAGTCATACTGGTATATGGTCACCACAAATGTTTTCTTTTTCCGGAAATAAGGTTTCTATTCCGATTAAAGAGCGTTATGCTCAACAGGTTACCAATGCCCTCAAGGACTACATGAATTTGGCTGTAAGCCACTATCAAGCATTCCTTGATGAACAGGCACACAAAAGGGAAATGGAAATGAGGAAGCGTCTTGAGCACGAAATAGCAGAAGCAGAAAAACGGGAAAGAATACTTAAAAATATAAAGATATAAATCTAAGGGACTGTCTCATCAACTGTGTAAATCCTTTTACTCATGATAGCCTGTTCTCAAAAAGGATGGCAAGCTGTGCATAGATTGTACCCAATCCCTGTGGGCTTTGCCCATTTCTTCTCAAGCTCAAATGTAGCCATGTAGAGCGATGCACTATGCACCTGAATGAATGAGGGAAGGCTACTCTGACCTTGCCTCCTCAATGTCACTAAGTCCGTCTAGACATCTCTTACTCCTCGATCCTTCATTAAGTCATTGAGAACTCCAAGCCAGAATCCCTTGCTCTCCATTCTGTCCGTCCAGAAGCCCAAAAGCTCCTTCCTACCATCAAGCCCAAGGTCTATTAGGGGACGTACATAGCAATAATCTTATCCTCAAGGTCGTCCAGAATTGTTATTACCGTTGCTGCTGTTCAGGATAACACGGAGAGCCTTCAAGTTTAGTTCTAGTAGCTTCTTGGAGAGTTTGCTGTAGTAGTAGCTCTTTGATATGAGCCCTTATTTCCTTAGGCTTGGGGGCCTTTTTCTGCATTTGTCCACCCCCTGTGTTTTGCCTGTTATTCTAACTTACACAGTTAGATGGACACTCCCTCAGCGCAACGGCACTAGCAATTCCCATAGCAGCATTTTATCCGGTTATATATTCTTTGCCACTCTAAAATTAACCCCTCTTTACTTGCTGAGTGAGCCAAACAGATTTTTAAAAATACATATTGCTATTTTGTCTTTTCCCTTTAACCAATAATTTATTGCTTTATCTGATAATCTAAGTCCTTTATCAATCTTATTTTTAAATATTCTTAATAAAGGGAGTTTCTTGAATAAATATTCATCAACATATTTATATCCTTCAGGTTCAATGATAAAAGGTTCGCTATTATGTCTAAATAACTCATTAACAACATAAAACCAAGAGTAAATCCCTTTGGGATAACTTTCAATGTTATATTTAGAAAAAACACGGTCTGTTAACAATTCAACATGAAAGGACTTTATTCTTGTTCTTAAATTATTATTTCTAATCCATTGTTTGATCATTTTGATAAGAGGTATGAACAAGCCTCCATTTCTCTTATTTGCTTGGGTCAACCACTTGTTAGGAAGGTTAGGATAACATTGTTTCCAGCTTTTTAAATCAGCACTTGGGATATCATACAGGTCGTCATTATTTTCATACGAGACTACCGGGACTACTTCAAATCTTTTATCAGAGAATTTAACTTCAATACAGGGTGGACTTACCTTCATGGGTGTCATTGGCAGTGTCTTCTTAAGCGCTTGCATGAATAGCACTATTATTTCTCTTGGGCTCTTCCCCTCTGCATGTTTGGAATAATTAATGCGAATGTATAAATCAATATCGTCCAATGGACGGATGATCGTATTCCTCGAATATGAGCCCGTATAAAAACAAGGCTTTTGATAAATTAAGGATATTTTACGAGAAGACTGCAGGGCAGTTAAGATCCTATCGCGTGACGCATTCACACTTTCAATCTGTTTGTTAGTCAGATTTAAGCGTGATGCTAGGTCATTGAAATACTGGAGAACCGTCATCTTGTTTTCCCCAATCGTAATTCCTCTGGCAAGAAGCTATCAATCTCCTTATCACTAAAGGTCATTTCTTTTTTAAGCTTTAAGGCTCTCCTCGCTTTAGAATAAGCTTTGCTATCTGTTTGGGGTGCATCTTGCAGTATTTTGTTTAGATCAGACAAAAGTAAGTCCCTCTTTTCTGCAATCCTATCCGGGGATAATCTTTCGCTGACAATATCAGCAATAAGATTCTGATACTGCTCCCTTATGTACCATAATTTTATAGCAGTTCTTTTATGTAACAGCGCATCATATTCGGGATTCAAGCTTAATTGGTAAATAATGAAGAATAAAGCAGTAGTAGACAATATTGAAGTCGCAATGATAAATGTCTCACCTTTTAGAACAGATCCCAATGCACCACCTGTAGTCAATGCAAGCAGGAATACATTAATCCCTTTAAACCATTTGGTTTTAGAGACACATATTTCAGCTGCCTTCTCGTGGGTTTTGTGAGTGTAAACGACTTTTCCAAAGGTTTCTCTTATGGCACTTAAATTAGCTTTATCCATATCAGCCTTTAGTACTTCCCCTCCACTATCTCAATTTCCCCGTTTATCGAGGCCGAACATAATTAAGCTTTTCTCTTTGTTCCTTCGATCTTTACCAACGCCTGCATTTCTTTTTTGTCCATACTTGCCTTAAAGAGCCTAAAATAACTATGTGACTTCACACCCTCAAATTGTGTAAGCTTTATTTTTCTGATCCCGTCTTTAAGGAATACTTCCTGAGAAATACTTGCTGGATATGGCTCGGTATAGATAATTTCTTTTATCCCTGCCTGATATATTTTTTTGGCGCATAATTCACAAGGGAAAGAAGTTGTATAGATTACACCGCCTTTGACTCCCATCCCACCAATTTTGGAAGTTTGCAACAAAGCATTTTCTTCAGCATGTAAGGCTCTGCAGTATTCAAGCCTTTTGATCTTGATATCTTTCGATAGCCAATCTTCAATCATTTTTCGTTGCTCCTCTTTTGTGCCAAGCTTGTCAAACGCCTCTTTTCGTTGTCTCATAAACGATTTGAATTTTGTTCTTAAAATGTAAAGTGAATATTCATCTTTATAGCAAAACAATTCATTTTTACCTTTTGTTCTTGTTAAATATCTTCTGAAGCTATCCTCTGTAATAGGATTGGTTGGCAATATTTCATTCGGAAGATTTTTAATATCAATTACCTGACGATATCCGCATCCTACCTGTCCTTTCCCTGCATCATTCCAGCCAGCTCCTATTACATAACCGTTTTTGCCGATTATAACTGCTCCGACTTGCCGTGATATGCAACTCGATCTAAGGCTAAGAGAGTAAGCTTGGTTCATGAACGTCTCTTGGGTGGTAGGAGTAATACAGCCGGGACTTAATATTAACGCATAATATCGCATAAGTTTTTTATAGAAGTCTTCTTTTGATGAATCGTTATTTATGGCGATATCAGATAGATACACGCAACGTGAAACATTTTGTTTGTAAATCTCATGTAATTTAATACCTTCTCCTCTATCTCGACTATCTCTTTTCTTTGAAAAGTTTCCTCTTTTCTGTCTCTCCTTTTCCTCAGCAAAAATAGAAAACAAATAGAATTCATAATATCTATACCTGAAATATTCAACTTCATAAGGATTCCTAAAACATTCTATTACAAAATGATCTCTTCTTTTAGATTCATCATCCTGTCTATTTCTAAAAAATTTAATAATCTTATTGGCTTGTTCAGCAAGTAAAGAAACGCAATCGCTGTTGATATCTCCATCAACCTGAAATGGATTACCATGCTTTCTTATATTGTCACCTAAATCTTGCAGAATATCACCTAGTGCTTCAGATTTAATAGTATTTTTTATTCTTGTCATCAAATTATTAAGCTTATCGAGGTAATCGTCATAAAACTTGCATTCATCCTTTGTGATTTTTTGATATTCTTTATTTTCAATCTTACTATTTATTCTTTTTATGACCTTCTTATCAAAATCTTCTTTTTTTATGAATTCAATGATGTTTTGATATTTATGATTAACTCTCTTTATGTTATTGAAAAGTAGATACTCAACAGTGTATTTCAGCAACATATTACTCATTGAAATGTAATGAAATTGGGGGATGTCTTCCTTGCTTAAAACCTTTTTGATTTCTCTTGTTCTCAATAACTCGTTTAACTCGAATTTTTTTCTTTTAAGAATGCGTTTATTAAGATGATGTTTATCTAATAAGCTGGATATTGCTTTATATATTTCTTCTATTTTTGGTTGCTCTGAATGTGAAACATATTTTTGAATTTCATCTTCGAGCTTATTAACAAAAAATTCCGCTGCGGTAGTACATCCACTGTTCAGGGGACCTGTAAAACCCAAAATTAAAAAATTTTGTTTTATTGTGGTATTGATCATTTTAGAACTGAACTAGACTTTTTAAAGGCTTCCACAATCAATTTTAAACCCTTATAACTATGTGTAATTTTCAATGAATTTTCCCATCCCAATCTATAGTTGCCACCATAAGAAATTGCTTTCCATTCCAGACATTTTTTATTAAAGCTCAGTTTTTCAAAACTATCTGTTTTGGAAGATATAAAGGTAAGTAATTTTTCACTTTTAATGCATCCTTCTAGAACGGATGTGCTAAGCTTACCAGAACTAATTGCTGATATGAGCTTTGATGTATCAAATATTGAAGAACTCCACCAATTTTTTTCATTAACACTGCAAATCCAGAGCTGCTTATTATTTTTAAGGCTTAAGCACAATGCCGGTAGTTGTGTAATGTGCCACACAGATCCTTGAACTCGGTGTTGTTCAATCCATGATTTACACTCTTCAATATCAGTAAAGAAACCGTACTTCATATATTTTTCTACCCAAGTCCAATTCCAAGCATTTCTGCCATACCATGCATAATAAATTACAGCAGGTAACAAGTCGGTAACTTCCGAGTGGCGTTTATTCACTGGATAATTGACATATAAAAAGAATATTCCTTTGTCCAAGATTATGGGTTCAAGCTTCATCATTCCCCTCCACAAATTTGCCTTTAGGACGCGTATAGTTTATAGACCGTTTTATCAATCTGGCGTTCAAGGCTTTTATCTTTGCCTGCTTTTCAGGACTATTGAGATAGTCATTGTCTTTTGTAATAGAAAAAATTTCATTAACAACATCAGCAAAACGCTTTCGTTTAGGTCTAGAGATTTCTCTTAGTGAAATACAGTCGTTTGAGTAACAAAATAAATATTTTTCACTATCACGAATTACCATAACCTTATAGTCGTTATTATCAGTGTTTTTAATAGACATCCCATACTTATAGTTTAGAGCTGACTTCATCCAGCAATTTTTAATTTTTTAAATGTCTGTAGAGACATCAACATTACAACATTTTGTTTCGATTGCTAAAAAATTCAGCGCATTTATTCCTCTTTTACAAAAAATATATTTGTGTATTTCATTAGCAAAATGATGACATAAATTCCATTCCGTCTCACCAGTTTGAGAAGTAAAATCGAAAATATCAGGCTGGTTCTCAAATAAATTCTTAATCGCTGAGCAGAGTATTTTGCTAATAAGATTTATCATCAATTATTTCTGGCTAAAAGATTCTACAATTTCAATCTCTTTAATTGTAAGTTCGTAAATGTCATAAATAAGTTTATTTATTTCAGCTTCCCATAAAGAAACATTGGAATTATCGGGATCAGCAAGTATCATTTCTACTTTCTTCTCGATAGACTTTTTTTGATTTTCAGTTGGGACTTTGATTGGAATTTCTGCAACATACATTGGTTTATATTCAAGAAAACCGCCACTTCTTGCAGCGGCTTGGAGTTTTATTAGCCATTCACAAATTGGAGAATTTAAGATAGCTAATAAATATAAATCATCAGTTGGAATAATGTTAGCGGGTGCACACACATAAAAACCTTTTGGATCGAAAGCAAATTTTGGATGCGTAGCAAGATTCCCCCATGTAATCTTTGGTTTCTCAAATACCTTGTAGTATTCACATGACCTCAATTCCCACCAGAAACGCCCTTGGTCGTCTCGCCTCCGAAGTTCATCTTCGTATTGAGATAAATGAGTAAAAATAGCTGGGTATTCTTTACTAAAAATTTGTTTTGCTTCTTTTTCTGATTTTACCTTTGACCACGGCCATGTCTTATTAGCGCTACTTGCTATTGAAATAACATAAAATTTTGCCCACTCTGTTTTCCATTTTTTTACATCCCTACCTCGAAGCCATGGTTTAATAATATCTTTACTTCTTGAGTCCTCGGCTATTAGCCGCTTTCGTGTATCTTCATCTATAACAAAAGCTTTATTAAAACCAGTTAAAATTCCACGATAAAGCTTGCCGTCAACGTATTTCCCAAGTGGTATCCCCTTAGCATTAAATTTCTTTATTAACGCTAGAGCTTCAGGGTGCTCAAGTATCCATCCTTCTGTAGAGAGGTCTCCAATTTTTATTGTAAAAGAATTTTTTCTAAATGTTTCTGAAATATTTTTCAATTGCTCAGTAGACTTGACATTTAATACGCGTATACGACAAGAGGAAATACTGTTATCTTTTTTTGCCAACACAACTGTTGGATATATCGTTGCTTCAAAAATTGGCAAATCTCCAAAGTCAATGATCTGTAACGGTAGAGCCTTTTCAATTAATAATTGTCTCGTATTTTTACCATAAGCAGCGCGCATAAATTTATTTGCTGATATATAACAGAGGATTCCTCCTCTTTTCAACAAATTAAGTCCGCGAGCATAGAAATAAGTATATATGTCTGCTGTAGAGATAAAGAATTCTCCGAATTCTTCTTTAAGTTTTGGCTTTAAAGGCTTGATCAATTCTTGCCTAACATATGGCGGGTTCGCTATCACAATATCAAACCCATCTCTAATCCCAAACATCCACTCTGGGTCAAACCATGATGATGGCTCATTCGAAAAAGGATTCCACAGTGAGAGTCTTAAAGTCTGAGTATCTAAACTCTTCTTATTGTATGCCATCCAGTTTCTGGTATGCTCAAACATCCTGTCTTGTATTTCCTTAAATTCCTGTTCAATTCTTCTCTTATCAGCTCCATAGCTTGTAAAATATGCATCCCTTAAATCTTTAAGTTTTTGGATATCCTGAGTGGCTTCTGATAAATCTATGGTTTCTTCTTTCTTGAATTTAGGTAGTCCTATCAAACTGTTGGCACAGACGAATTTAAACTCAAGATTTGGCAAAGGCTCAATACCCCTATTGTATTTGTTATCATCTATCTTTTCATCAACAATTAATGACAAAAAGAACCTAAGCTTTGAAATTTCAACAGCAATAGGTTGAATATCAACGCCATAAATGGAGTTTTGAATAATACCAAGTTTGTGTACATAATCCCAGTTCTCAGCTTTTAGTTTTTTCTCGACTTCTTTTCTTAAAATCTTATTGTCAATTCGTGCTATTTTTTTAGAAAGCCATTTTTTAGACTCAGGATCTATCTTCTGGAGTATTAAAAGCATCTTATGGAGTATGCCCATAGGGAATGCACCGCTGCCGCAAGCAGGGTCTATGATTTTTACCCTGTCAAGAGCATCAATTATCGAGTCTTTTTCTGATTCTGTAAGTCCTGTATCATCTTCGGTGTAAGATAAAAGTTTTGAGAGTTTCCCTTCAGTAATACCTGTTTGTGTTTTTAGATATTGTTTCAGGCTCTCATCTACCATATATTCGACTATTGGTCTGGGGGTATAGTAACTTCCAGTTGATTTCCTTGCAGTTTCTCCTGTTTCAGGGTTTATTTCTGCAAGGAGGTTTTCAAAGATTTTCCCAAGCATCTCAGGGTCTACGGATATGTCAACATCAATCGTAGTGCTTTCATCAATAGTAAAGTTATATATTTCAAATACTTCAAATAGCTCTTTAAACCATTTATCTGGAACTTTTAAAGTATTAATGTGCTTTGAAGTTCCAAGAAGTTCATCAAGCTCATAGTGGTCATGGCGATGGGGCTCAAAAAGTCCACCGTTTAAGAAGGGAATTTTATCCCATAACTCATTTCTAAATTCTTTTTTGCGGTTTTCAATAGGTGTATTTAACACTTGGAAAAATAGAGGCTCTAAAAGACTGTGGTAATAGTTTGGATACTGTCTGATAGCATCTGAAGATAGAATCTCATTTGGGATAAGAGGAATACCATCATCTGATTTTTTCTTTTTCAAAAACCAGCAAAAAAGAAGCCTACCAATAAGTCTTACTGCAAATTCTTTTTTAACAGTATCGTCAATAGTAGAAGGAAGCTTAAGAAAACCCTTCTCAATAATTTTCTTTGAACCAATCTTTCTTTCTCCACCTACAAGCTCTGTAAACTTTTTGGCTATCTCAATGTAAAACTCCTTTGTAACTTTCTCAACACTAAATGCTTTTTCAATCTCTTCTACCGTTGGAGTTACTTTATCGGTCAAAAGAGGTAGGAATTGTTTCTTTGCTGTGTGGCTCGGTTCGGTTTTACCAACCAAAAATGAGTATCTCTTAGGTGAGGTTCCTATATCAACTTTAACGCCTTTGTCGGTAATCTTATAATCCATCTTGACAAAGGACAATCGCCAGTCGGGATTGTCTTTGGAGTAGAATGCTACAAGGGCAGAGTCTTTTAGATTAGTTTTTAAATATTTTCCGATTAAATTCCTCTGGAGACTCCTTGCTCTTTCGACCTTACTCCCACCTTTTAATTCGACTATCAGAACATCAAGGCTTTTATTGTCGGTATCTTCAAATGTGCCAAGATAGATAAAGTCCTTAAGTTTTTGCCGTTCAGTTTCAGTAAACTGATGCTTCAAAGTATGTTCTTTGGAGAAATCAAAACTATTGAAAAGATTTAGGATAAGCTCTTTGTAGTTAGCCTCAATAAACTCATTACCAAATGTTTTTTCAAGCAGCTCCTTCATGTCTCACCCACTAATCAAATATTCTGAGAGTATTACCTCTCTGGGGCCTGAAGTATCAGCTGCCATTTCTGATATATGCTGGGCAAAAAATTCTTGAGGTATTCCTTTTCTAAAAATTGAGAGAATTTTTAGTGGATTCTGCCCACCAGTAATTGCTTTTGTCACTTTCTTTGCTGTTTGTTTCGGAAGAGCACCTTCTTCTATGAGCTTTAAAATCCTGTTAAGATATTCTTCATCGTCTTCTGTAAAACCTTTATAGCTTTTGACTGCTTTAATCACATGCAATAATTTTGTTTCATGACTTCTACCACCTGCTGGCTTGAAATGCCTGACTTCATCTGCTGTTGCGAACTCAAACTCTTTTTTGTTCATTTCTAAATAGTCGTAAAAGTCCTTAGGTAATGTTTCTTTAGGGGTATCCTTTTCAGCTTTTAAAATTTCTGCTGCTTTAAAGAAGTCTACTTCTCTCACACCACTTTTATCAGCATGAAAAATCTTACGCAACTTACCCTTGCGGAAAAAGGTTATCACACCATTAGCTCCTTTGAACTTTTTAGCCGTTCTTGCTTTTTTAGGAAGCCGTTTTATTCTTTCAAACAGTTCTGGATCATTGTCGCGCACATCACGAATAATCTTTAAATATTTCAGTTCACTGTCCTCTTCTTCGTCCTCACCTGTAAGTAACTTCTTAGAACTTAGCCGGGCAAATAACTCATGTGATTTAATCGGTTCTCCATCAGTCAAGAGCCTAGCATCTGCACCAAGCATTTCAATAAATGCATTAATCTTCGCCTCCGCAGCAGCTTTTAAACCAATTTCTGACTCTGATTGCGTAGTAGGAAAGAAATTGTACACATAGATTTTCTCAAATTTTGTGTCTACACGATTAATCCTTCCTACACGCTGGATGACTCTTGTTGGATTCCACGGAATATCATAATTTATGACAACATTTGAACGGTGAAGATTAACACCCTCGGAAAGAACCTCTGTAGTTACAAGTATTCTATAGTCGTCTTTAGGATGACGTGCCCTGGCGTCAAAGTTTTCGATAACCTTCTCTTTTTCGTTAGCTTTTGAGCGCCCAGAAAATCCTAAGACGATGTTGCCAAACCTCTTCTGTATATTGTCTTTCAAATAATCAGCGGTTTCCTTAGACTCAGTAAAGACTATCAGTTTGCTTTCCTTGAGAATGATATCATTTTTGAGAAGGTCAAGAAATTTATCAATTTTGGGGTCATAGTCGATTATCGACCACAGGGAATGAACCTGACGAAGGATTTTTAAGTCGTTTTCTAAATCCTTTCTGAAATTATCCTCAAAGTCCTGAGCATCATAAACCTGTGCTTTATCTTCATCTATCAGTTTTTGAATTGCTTCTTCGTCATCGTTTTCTAAAAGCTCAAAGATTTTATTTATATGCTTTTTGCTCACATACACGCGCCCTTTATCATACTCTTTTATAAATGCCTCATACGACTTGATAAATCTTCCAAGTGTGTTTTTAAAGGCATGAAAGCTACTTTCAAGACGCTTGACAAGGAGTATCTTCATAAACTTGCCCATATTAATCTGGGATATCTGCTCTGGTTGGCTAATTTTAGCCTTGAGATATAAAAGAGGAGTATAACGAGAATATTTGAAGGCAGAAGAAGTTATAAGAGTAATAGTTTCTGTAAAGACTTTATCAAGCTTATCGTCAAACACGTAGAAAATCTGTTTGGGATCATCCACTTCTGGAAATTTTAAACCCTGCTTCTTAAGGTCATCGGCAAAGTATCGGACAATCTCATTCCTGGTACGCCTTACCATTAGATATTTCAAAACATTCTCTCTGATTATCTTGGCATTATTCTTAGTAACTTTTATAAATTCATCATAATCCTTTTTTCTGTCAAGCTTTTTAAGCCTCTCCTGTAGACGGTTAAAAAATCGCTCAAGGTCGCGAACTTTTGGGTTCGGTAAGGTGCAATTTCTTGCTTTTTGAAAAAGCTTTAGCTGGCTCAAAATATCCTTTGGAGTATTGTTTAATGGTGTAGCGGAAACCAGAATTACCCTCTTGCCCCTGCAAATCTGAGCAAGCATTTCATAACTGATATTAGTCTCAGTGCGGAAACGATGTGCTTCGTCAATAAAGACATTCTTATACCTGTCTGTGCCCTCTTTGATTATATCTTCTAATTTTCCGATTGACCTGAAATAAGCAGTAACACCAAAATCACGGAATACATTTGTCCACGACCCAGGAATTTTCTCATCCAGCAATGCAGGAGGAGCTATAACGAGATGTTTTCCGTCCAATTGCTGTGCCAGCAATGCTGAAATGTAGGTCTTGCCTAAACCGACTACATCTGACAAAAAGNCCCCGCCATATTCTTCGAGTTTTGACTTTGCGTCTTTTACAGCTTCGGCTTGATAGTCTAATTCCATGAAATTGTCAGGCAGATAATGTTTTGAAATTTCTACTTGGTCGATATTTATCTTCTCTCTAAAATATTCATAAAGAAATTTGAGATAAAGTTCATATGGGGTTATGTTGTTATTAAGCCAAGTCTTAGTGCTGATGGTCTCAATATATTCCTCTGAGACGGGAACTGAATTTTTCCATAGCTCATTGAATTTTGTTATGGCAAAATCATAATCAGCACTATTTTTCAGTTCTACATTGAATTCCAGATTGTCTATCAAGCCTGCTTCTGTGAAATTGCTTGAGCCAGTAATGACCCGCCCTTTATCTCTATCACCTTCGCCAAAGGTCATTATGTAGACCTTCGCATGGATAGGGGCAGATGGATAGACCCTGATTTCAAGTTTTCCTGATTTTATCCATTCAATAAATTTTTCTACACCTTCTTGGACCTCTTGTTTGTCAGGAGAATTTTCCATTTCTTTAATAACATTTGCTTCGAAGTCCTCTTTAGCTTCGCTATTTGACAGACGTAATGATAGTTGTTTTTTAGCTTCGGCGTGCTTGATTAAATGAAATGCCTGTTTATTGACGCTGATACCAACAAGAATTCTAATTTTCTCCGTCTTCTCAAGGGATTTGTATAGATGATAAAATCCACTGGTTCTAAAGTACCCTACAAGTACATCAAATAGGCGTGTATTTTGCTGAAGGGTGACTTTAAATCTGTCCAGAAGGGTCTGCCCTGGTTCATTAGTAAAAAAGGTAAGGTCAGTGCTCAATTTTGCCTTTTTATGCATACATTAAAGTAGCAAGATTTATTAATTTTTACAAGGGGTTATATATTTATTGCTAATTATTCCATCGCCTTCTAAAGGGCTTTAACTGTTGTAAACTCCTTTAGTTTTATTTGCTAAAGTATACTAAAACAGGTTGTTTAATGTGAATAGCATAGATAGTATAGATTGTGATAGGAAAGCAGAATTTTACATAATATACGGGAAATATAGGGAAGAACCGAGTAGCAATTCAGTCTTTAATTTCTGAGGTCAAAACCCAGACCAAAAAACCAGTTTATCAAAATACCAGACGGTTAGAAACGCCCTATTGGCACAACTATCTTTAACCGAACGATAGCAATTTAACAAGTGTTTTCTACCCTTAATTCTTAATTCGTACCCCCAAAAAGTAAGGCAGGTAAGTATGTAAAAATTCAATAAAGTCCTCAGATTACATTGTCTGTTAATAAGTCTATCATATAATTTATATATTAATATATTAACCGTAATATAGTGTTTTTAACAAAATAAAATAAATGTGGGAGGGGGCTTATTTACGTTTTATACCCTCGCGCATGTGAGATTCATTAGGAAAACCACAAGAGAAAGGGGTAAATGAAATGAAATATGAAGATAGGATCCAAGCCCTAAAAAGGTCCTCCAAGTATAGAAAAGATTATAAAAAATATGAAGACTACCTTAAGAAAAAAGGCATTATCGATTATAGTCTAATCGACATTATTACCCCAATATTTAAATTATCCTCCGAGGGACATAAATTATGCAAAAAATATAAAATACTTTATCCTTTTAACCCTGATAATCCTCCCAAGAATGGAACCGATACAGCAAAAATAAGCATGCCTGCTGTATTTCCGCTTCCATTGCGTGTAAAAAGAAGCGGAGAGCATTTTTTTGGGCTTGAAGATGCACGATTTTTAAACGTTAAAATAGATATCAGTAGAACTTTAAGTGATATCCAAAAAGATATCAAAACCTTATATCACTCTTATAGTAAGCAAATAAAAGTACCCAAACGTAATAGAGATTTAGATCTTCCTAAGGGTAAGACTATCTGGGACATATATGATATGAGAAAGCAAGGGAAGACTATATTACAAATTACCAAAGATATTTTCAGAATAACAGAAAGCCCTTCCAATGATGCTATAGCAAAATCAAAATACCGTATAATCGAGAGAGCTTACAATAAAGCCAAAAAGCTAATTAAAGAGGCTGAAGGTTAGTCCATACCACAGTTTAGCCTTTTCTTAAAAGTGCATGACACCCTGCCGTTTTTATCTTATTCTATTTTTGTAATTAGTGGAATTGATAGGAGAATAAGATATGGAAAAGGAATTTATTTCAGCCGATCTATATCTAAGCTCTGCAATATCTATTCTACTTAAAATCCAGCCGACATTCAAAGTTGAAAACGGGAGGACCCTCTTTGTCTTTCCTGTGAATGATGATCTCTACAAAGCTATGAATGCCTATAACAATGGCATTCCGATTAATGCGATTGAATATGCACAGCAGATTAAACGATTGAGAGCTGAAATGCTCTTAAGACGTAAAATGGATAGCGGAAATGATAGATAAGAAGCAAATCTTAAGCAAACTCAACATACAAGCCTATTATGCCTCTGAGCTCCCATCCCTCAAGGTTAACGGCTCAGGCAGAGGACAGGCTCTATGCCCCTTTCATAACGATACTAAGCCAAGCCTTTCGGTAAATCTTCATACAGGCCAGTTCAGGTGTTTCGGATGTAATAAGCATGGGTCAATTTTCGACTTTCACATGGCAAAGTACGGAGTTAACTTCAAAGAAGCTAAAGAGGTCCTTGCTAAAGAGGCTGGAATAACTACAGAGCCACAAAAGAAGATAGTCCAGACCTATGATTATGTGGACGAATCTGGCAACCTCCTATTCCAAACTGTCCGGTATGAGCCGAAAGACTTCAAGCAGAGGAGGCCAGACGAAAACGGCAAGTGGATATGGAATCTTCAGGATGTCCATTTAGTCCCTTACAACTTGCCCGAAGTCCTGAAGGCTAAGAGCCTAATCATAGTCGAAGGAGAAAAAGATGTTAATAATCTCAGGACAATCGGTCTTACTGCTACCTGTAACCCGATGGGAGCCGGAAAATGGAAACCGGAATATAACCAGTATTTTGAAGGCAAAAAAATTGCAATCTTGTCAGACAATGACGAACCCGGGAAAAAACACTCTCAAACCATTGCAAAGAACCTCAAAGGCATAACTGAATCCATAAAGGTTGTGGAGCTTCCAGGTCTTCCCAATAAATGTGACGTATCGGACTGGATAGAGGCCCGAAAGGCAGAAGGCAAGGATGCAGAAGCCATAAGGGCAGAACTCATCGAGATCATCAAGCAAGCTCCGGAATGGGAACCCAAAGAATACAACCCTTTAACTTTTTTAAAGAAAGGCTCAGACCTTATTAAAATGGACTATAAAGTTGAGTGGGTTGTTGATAAACTGATACCCCGGCAAAGTATAACCTTATTACATGGCAAAGGTGGCATTGGTAAAACTTGGTTAAGCCTGATTTTAGCAGATGCCGTATCAAGAGGAACCTCCTTTATGGGCTTACCTGTAAAGAAAATGCTGGTAGTATATATTGACTTCGAAAATTCCCTTCCGGTTCTTGTTGACAGAGTGAAGAAAATTAAGGCTGAGCACGTCCTATTCTGGTATAGTTCAAACGGGGGGCTAAAACCACCTAAACTTGACAAAAAAGAGTGGACGTTATATACGACCCTGCCGGAGAACAGCCTTCTAATTTTCGACACTCTAAGGGCCTCACAGGGACAGGATGAAAATGATTCGCAGAAAATGAGCTTTGTTATGTCCCGACTTAAGGAACTCAGAAATATGGGATTTACAATCTTATTACTGCACCATACTCCAAAAGGAGATGATAGAACATATAAGGGGTCTACGGTTATCCAAGACCAAGCAGACCATGTCTTAAGCCTTTACAAGGTGAAAAGGAAGAACCCAGAGACCGAGGCCAGTGATGACGAAGATAATTCCGAGTGCTTTTATAGGCTGGGAACCAAAGACAAAACCCGTTATAAACCTTATCATCTCTTTCTATCATTTGATCCAAATAAAGGGTTCGTTCGTGCAGAAGACCCGGAGGATGCAGATTTAAAAGCCATGCAGGGGATCTTAAAAGATAAAAGAAAACTAAACACCAATCAATTTTTTGAGGCTGTTAGAGAAGAACTTGACCTAAAGAGTAAAGGACAATTTCATCGACTCCTAAAGAAGGGAACTGGTAAGTATTGGACTTCCTATAAAGACGGAAAGGCCATTTACTATAAGAGGATACACGAGTCCAATAGTAAATATAGCCAGACTTTTAGACCGATAGAAAAAAATAGTCCAGAAGAATCTGGACTGAAGGCTCACGATAATACCTTAGAAACCGTTGATAATTACCAAAAGTCCATAAGTCCAAGGGAGTCACAGACTATACGGATTAATACTAATATTGATAAATGTGCCCATTGCAATAAGGATAATATCTGTATGATATCCGAGGGACAAAGACAACTATGTGGGGGACCTTTCTGATGGACAAACTAATAACTTTCAGTGGACTATTAATCCAGTGCGGGTTTGTAAGCCGTTGATATTCCATGCTCTGAGAAGGGTATGTGCCTGAATTGTGCCCATGAATAAGGCTATTTCACATAAGGGTGGCATTACAAAACGGCTATATACTGTCGAAGAGGCTAGTATATACCTGGGGCGATCAGTTTGTGCCATTAGAGAAATGTTATGGGCTGGAAAGCTGCCTTACATAAAGGATGGCCGGAGAATCCTTCTTGATATAAAAGACATGGATGCGTGGATTGAAAAGAACAAAACTCAGTTCACCTATTAAAAAGACTTGATCATTATAAACCAATGGTTTATAGTCATACTGTGACACCCAAAGAACTTCAAGTTTGGAGAAAAAAGAATAGTTACAGTCAGAGCCAGCTTGCAAGGGCTTTGGGGGTTGCTACTCAGACCGTCAGCCGATGGGAAAGAGGAGTTAGGGAAATACCATCGTTCCTACACTTAGCCCTTGAGTGTTTGGAATCAAAAGGAGGTGAGCTAAAGACAAAGGGCAAGAAAACGAAAAAAGAAAGGAGGGAGGAAAAGTAATGGGAATGGTTTACAAAAGGGGCCGTACCTACTGGATTAAATACTACCGCAATGGCAAGCCCTACCGCGAGAGTGCTAGGACTACAAAAGAGAGTGAAGCCAGACGGCTCCTGAAGCTCAGAGAAGGCCAGATAGCTGAAGGCAAGTTCCCGGGATTGAGGGCTGAAAGAGTGCTCTATGATGAGCTTGCACAGGACCTTCTAAATGATTACAAGGTAAATGGCAAAAAATCGTTTGAGAGATTAGAATGCAGCCTGAAGCACCTTACCCCCTACTTCACAGGCATAAAGGCTTCCAACATCACCTCAGACCGTATACAGGCGTATATCATCGAGAGGCAGAAATCAGGGACCAGTAATGCCACCATTAATAGAGAACTTTCGGCACTAAGGCGCATGTTTACGTTGGGAGCCAGACAAACCCCACCAAAGGTCAATCAGATTCCCTATATCCCGAAGCTCAAGGAAAACAATGTCAGAACAGGTTACTTTGAGCACGACGAATATCTGAGACTGAAAGATGCCCTACCCGATTATCTGAAACCCGTCCTCACTATGGGATACTACACCGGCATGAGAAAAGGGGAAATCCTATCCTTAACGTGGGACAAGGTAAACCTCATTGACGGCAAGATTACTCTGGAGGCTGGAACTACAAAAAACGATGAAGCTCGGATAATCTACCTCACAGGTGAGCTATTCGAAACCATATTAAACCAGAAGGCCAGAAGGGATAAGGATTACCCAGACTGCCAGTATGTATTCTTTAGAGACGGACAGAAGATAAAAGACTTCAGAGATGCCTGGGATAAAGCCTGTGAGAAAGCTGGACTTGAAGGAAAGTTATTCCATGACCTCAGAAGAACCGGGGTCAGGAATATGATAAGGGCTGGTATACCTGAAAGAGTAGCCATGAAGATATCAGGGCACAAAACAAGGTCCATATTTGACAGGTACAACATTGTAAACGAAGCAGACCTAAAGAGTGCCGCAGAGAAGATCCACAGACTTCACCAAGAGACAATAGAAAAGCTTTCACGAGCACAAAATGGGCACAATTTGGGCACAACCCCACCTTTTAGCGAAAAAATTGGACTGGAGGATACGCAGTGGAATCCCGTAACCCTTTGATTTTAAAGCAAGTGCGAGAGGGGGGAGTTGAACCCCCACGGGTCACCCCACTGGATCCTAAGTCCAGCGCGTCTGCCAGTTCCGCCACTCTCGCAACTGATTGATTTTACAGCTATTTTACGGGTTTTGTCCACTACCTGAAGACCTCGAAACCGCCTGATTGTGATAAAATTGTGATAAATTGTCCAGAACCGTGATGCCTGGGCGCAGGGACTCAGGACAGTGGTGTGAATACCGCATTGTCATCGCAATAGTCTTGTGCCCCAGGAGCTGCTGCACAGTGTAAAGGTCGACTCCTGCCTGAACAAGCCGGGTTGCAAATGTGTGGCGCAAGTCGTGGAATTTGAAATCCTGAATGCCAGCCTTTTTAAGAGCCTTTGCAAATGCTACCCTCAGCGACCTGTCAGAGATTGGAAACACCCTGCCTGAGATGTCAATAACCTTGGTGTTCTGCCTAAACTCTTTCAGGGTATTTGTAAGGAGCTCAGACATCGGGATGCCCCTTTTCTGCCCGTTCTTGGACCGCTGTACTGTCAGAGTCTTCCGTGTGAAATCAATATCTTGCCACCTGAGATTCAGAATCTCTCCTTTCCTCATGCCTGTATGAAGGGCAACAATCAAAAGGGGCTTTAACCACCTCGGTCTTTCTGCGCAGCTGAGCAGTCTGTTTTCTTCCTCAATGGTAAGCCAGCGGTCCCGCGCATTGGAGTTTCCCACCGAAAAGCTGAGGTCAGCCACAGGATTGTCCTTAACCCACTTCCACTCTTTGCGTGCAACATTGAACATCCGTCTCATCAGGCTCAGTTCCTGATAAACAGTGGCAGGTTTAACTTCCTTTAGCCTCTTTGAGCGATACTCAGCTGCCAGCTCTGTAGTAATCTCAGAGAGGGCAAGGTGACCGAATTCAGGCAGCAATCTCTTGACTGTATAGTGGTCTCTGCTTTTTGCATGTGTAGCCATATACTTTTCTACAAGCTCCTTAAATAGAATCGTCTTTGCCTTCTGAGTCTCAAACCATCTGCCTTCTGTAATGAGGGTAACTGCCTTGTAATAGATCTTCTTTGCCAGCTCCTTATTGTCCGTCCCTGTGCTTTTTCTAACCTGCCTGCCGTTAACACTAAAACTCATCCACCAGGTTCTGCCTCTTCTGTAGATTCCCATTTACCCACCTCCTTTCCTTGAGGCAGGCCTGGCTTTCCCTGATGAAGAGGATAGCACAGAGGATTTTGCAAACTCAACGATGGCATCTACGTCAGCAACATTCTTCGGGACGGATAAGGATACAGAAGAGTTCTCTATCCGTTGAGACTCAGCCCAGGTTTCAAGGTCAGCTTTTTTAAATCTCACCAGCCTTCCGAATTTATAACAGGGGATTATCCCTCTTTCAGCCCATGCGTAAAGGGTGCTCTCTTTTATCTTCAAGTATCCTGATGCCTCTTTAACTGTTAAAAACCTATCCACTGATTCAATACTCCCCTGCATGGAATCTAAAACCTTATTCATGCTCATAATTCAGACGTACCACTTCCTGAACAATAGCCTCAGGGAAAAGTTCCTTAACCTTATGTATAATCTTTAACCCTTCTTTCGGTACAGCCTTAAGTTTCTCTATCTCCGTCCCAGTGTAAATGGCCCCTGCAATGTCATCAGAAGCTCGAAGAGCTTTAACATCTCTTTCATCAGCTACTACCCAGAGATAAGCCTGTAAGATATCTGAATAGACTTTATATGCAACCCTGCCGACAGGGATAATCCTGCCCTCATTAAGAAGTTTAAGAGCAACATTGCATGGCAAGGTTACAGTTTGCCCTTTTCGCAGTTCCACTTCACCTTTTGAAGTTCTCAGTTTTATAGGCTCTGAAATCTGATATATCATTTGATTATCTCAATTTCCTCATGTTCAAGGTCAAAGTGCCCATCTTTTACTTTCGTATCTCCACTCCCCGTAGCTTCAGTGGTATGGTAGTCATTATCCTTATTTTTCAAGGCCTTAGATATTACCACCTCATTTGTAGAGGTGGTATCGATTACCACTTTGTTACCACGGTTATCAGCTTCATTCCTTAAGTAGTCATGCATAAAGGCTTGATCTTTTTGGTTTTCTACCACATCACCAGTTATACCACCCGCCAAGTGATATCTACGGTAAACATCTCTAACATGGGCCAACGAAAAGGCATAAGCCCGCTTTCCATTTTTCCTACCCGCCTGTCTGTCATAAAGGCTAAATTGTCTTAATTTTCTGCCCACCCATGTTTGTAACCCTTTCTCTGTGGTACTATTATCAGGTTTCAGCTTGCTTGCTATGTCATTTACTGTAAATACCCCCTTCTCTGTGTCTTCTAACAGCTTGAAAAGTATTTCAAAAAGTTCCTCTTCTCTATCTGACAAGTCTGTCTGAGTCTCAAGCATTGACTCAAGGAAAAATCTCTTAATAGCGTGTATCTCTTCTGCTGATACATTTTCAAGTCTCAGCACTGTTTCAAGAGGTCTCCATAGCTCCTTTACTCTTTGAGTTACTCCTTCCCCCGATGTTTGATACAGTTCTATAACTTGCCGCCATTTTGTCAAAAGTAATCGATATAGTTTGTCTCTGAGGTCTCGCCATATAGGCAGGTATGCCTCTGGATACGGATAATCCTTTGTTGTTCTGAGCATAGGGATCAAAACACACCTGTCTCTAAGATCTACATCTATTTCTCTTATAGATGCAAAAGCCTTAGGTGAATAAGTCTCAAATTCAAGAACCCTTCTTTTTTTGTTTGATATATCCACGATCCTTCTTTTACCTCCTCCAGGGGTGTAACTGTCGGCGAGAATCCCTAACAACTCCGCATTTCTATTGTCTGAGAGACTTTCAGCTTGGTCATTAAGAAATGTCCCTCTCACTCCATCAATACTATCTGTCAAAGATGCCACTGATATGCCCTTTATCTTCATGGCATTGAAAGCAAGCCTCTCTAAGATGTCTAACTTTCTACTTTTACCGCTCTGTTTTTTGCCATAGACAAACAAAAAAGGGAAAGCATTAAAGCATCTGTGAAAATATGTAGCAATTATCCAAGCCGCTACAAGCCCGTAAATTTCATCTTTCTGTAACTCAACATATCGACTAAGGACTTGCTTAATCTCGTAATAAACCCCCTCTGGCGAGGTAGGATTATTGATAAAGTCCAGCAGTTTGTTTTTGTCCCATCGATCATCAAGTCTTATCAAGAGCCTGTTTTGCTCGTTAAAGATCACCTTATGTTCTTTCAACTGAAAGGTAGACTTATCACATAAAACAAAATCTTTTTCGGTAGCTATGAGATATATGTTTCTATCTGTAGGAGTATCCCCTATAACGACAGTTTCCCTGAACCCTAAACTCATAAAGTCATGATTAATCTCATAAGCAGGATGAGCAATTATAATGTTGCCACTCGTAATGATTTGTGTATTTTCTCTTTGGAGTGTTTTAATGGTTTTTTTAACCGTGTAATAACTCACACCTATCCTTTCAGCCAACTTTTTACTCAAAAGTTCTTTCTCCACTTCATCATCAAGATCTGCTATTTCCTGTAAAAGTGGCTTATAGTTGTCACTTGTTGCCTCTGCTAATTTTTCAGACAAAGGCTTAACCTCTATAGCGGGCAAGTTTTTAAACTCAGCTATCGAGTGTTTGCGTAAATAATCATCTAGTCCCTTTCCATCTCCTTGTGGTAATTCAACAATGAATACCTCTGCCCCTTTTGCTTTTAGCTTTTCTGCAAGTCTATAAACTGCTTGCTTCAAGTTCTTGTTGTAACCATGTTTGTTAAGCTGTAGCCAATCATTGTCTGGGACTATGTAAACGGGCCTACCAGTCAAAGCAATTTTGTCAAAATCTGATATAAGTTCTTTATTGCCGTTACTCCAATTCCATAAACCTGAGAGTCCTACGCAGTAAAGTCCCTCTTGTGTGGCTTTTAATGCTTTCTTCTCACCTTCTGTAATGTAAAGGGGAATTGAACTATCGCTAAGAATTGGCTTCACTTTTTTAGGGATATATAGTTTATTGCTAGAATCTTTCCTTTGAAGGTACTTAGGCCCTTTTCTCCCACGCTCATAGAACGCTTTAAATCTACTAAAGCCACCCCCATATGGTATTTCATACATTGAGACAAGTCCCCGAACACTAAACCCCAAGCGCTTATCAATATGGCTAGGGGGTACCGTTTTGATCCCTGCTTCACGGATAGTCTCTTCCGAAAGTCCTGATTTCTTCAAGTCTTCAAGATGTTGAGGGTGAAGGTTGGTCATTATCTTATCCTCCTAAATATTAGTGATATTTTGAGCATAAAATTTGGGAGGACTTAGAGCAAGGAAACAAAATAAAAAATTTAATTCTGCTTTAAAATTAAGGGGTTATACGCGATCGAAAGGAAAATTGATTTTTATAGAGTTTGCAATAAGTTCCTTGGATGCATCATATTTTTTTGAAATAGTACTTGGATCTATTATTTCATCTGTGACTATCCCTATCAGGGATGAAATATCGTCGTTATTCATTCCAAGTTGCCTCAAATCGTGTACCATTAACGCACTTTCCATAGACTTTTCCGAAATATTTCTCTGGGAGTTGCAGCCTAACTTCATTCTATTAGAGTTTACAATCTTTTTAACTCTTTCAATAATTTCACGCTGGGTGTGTCTAAGATCAACTCTAAGATAGATAACCGGCTCTTCAAAATATCTGTCACTTTTAACTACCGACATGTCATATTCTAACGTTTCGTCCCAAATTCTCTTATTAATAGCATCCGCTGTTTGTGGCCAATTTTCAGGATCAGCCTCATATTCCTCATATGCCCCGTCAATTCCATAACAGGCATCCTCATTATATTTAAAGACTTCTATAACTGCCGAATCTGCAGAACACTCAGAGAGTTCTTTATTGCTAAACGGAAAAAAATCCGTTTTGAGTAAAAATAAATATAAATAGCGATATGGAATGTGATAATTTTTGTCAACATATTCCCAGAATCCTTCCTGATTATTTCTTTCAACAAATTCCTGTTGTTTCATTTTGGCTTCAGCGTTGCGCAGAAAAGCTTGAACCTTGAAAAACATAATTCTTCCCTGCTTTTCACGGATGAAACGCCACTTCCATAATAATGGCCAGTATTTTTTAATAAATTCATCTTGTTGAATTCGTGTCAGGAAAGAGGACAATTTTTTAACATCCTTACCCACATAGTCATCAAGAGTAGGTTTGAAATTACCAGAAAGAACATCCTCTCCAAATTTCTTCCAATCTATATTTACTTCCTTCCCCATACTTTTTCCTCTACACAAAAGATTTTTCTAAGAGTTTCCATGAGAAAGGAACTACCTATAAATATATAGCCCTTAATATCTTGGCCGTGAGTCGAAGTCTTTCTTCGTCACTCCCTTTTATAAGACTGGATATAAACACCTTCAAGTCTTTCACAGATGCTTCATGCGAAAAATTAAATACCTCTGAAAGCTCTATATTTAAAGCATCGGCTAGCTTTATGAAGGTATCAAGCGTGGGGTTTTCTTTGCCCCTTTCTATGCTGCTTATATATTTCGAGCTTATGCCTGTTTTTTCAGCAAGCGCTTCCTGAGACATGCCCTTGGAACGCCTCAGCTCCTTGATGCGTGCCCCTATAAGTTCCTTAACACCCATAATTGTTTTTAATATGAAGTTTTTTGCCTCAAATTAAAACAATCTGACACGAGATAAATCTTGACAAATTCAAACTGACAGTAGTATATATAGGTCTATCAGACAGAAAATTAAGTGATTATTCGAACTGTCAGGCATAAAAAGTGCGCCAGCAGGTGATAACAGAGATGTCTGAGACTTCAGAGAAAACAAAGATTAGACGGAGAAATAAGAGGCTGTGCGATAAAAGAATGAACATGTAAATACCGGAGGAGCAACATGGGACATATTTGCGCAATTCTTATTATCCTCATGGCTGTAGGTGGTTTTATAGAGATGACATTTGAACAGAAAGCCCTGGTCATTATAGGGGCTATCTTATTAATAGCAATAGTCACTTTTTTCCAAAAAGCGGCAGATGGAGAGTCTCAGTCAAAAAACAAATGTCCTTACTGCGGCTCCTTACTGATTAACGGGCAATGTGGTTGCAAACTTGCCACGCTGGCATCAATCCAAAGAAGAGAGCAGGAAGAAAGTAAAAAAGACTCTTTGCCCCAAAAGGACGTTAGTGTAGAAGCAATGGTCTCTAAACCGAAAGAAAATACAGGAAGTGGGGAGACACCACCAAAATTAATAGATTGCCCTGACTGCGGCAAAGCTGTTTCAAGACGAGCTGCCTCCTGCCCGAACTGTGGCTGTCCTATTAATACGGGTGCGCCTCCTAAGATGAACATCCCTAAATGCCCTACCTGCGGCTCTACTAACGTTGAAAAAATATCTCTTATGAGCAAAGCAGGCAAGGTTGCTCTTGTGGGCGTCTTTGCAATAAGCCGGGTTGGTAAGAGTTTCAAATGTAATAACTGCGGACATCAGTGGTAAATTCACATGGAGGTATGAAATGAAAATCTTAATAATATGCACATTTATTGCTCTTTGTTTAATCATACCAATTGCTACTGCAGATGCTGCCCTGTTGACGATGAAACTAATTAAAGTTGGCCCAATATCAGCAGTGGTGAAATATGAAGGGCGAGAAATCACAGTTAGAAAATATTATCCCAGTCCTGGAGAGCTTCTCTTTGGGCAGTCAACAAATTTAGGACACTTAACCCCCTGCATCGGAAGTCTAGTCGGAGCTATTGTTGATGACCGAAATGGAGAAATCCTCGCACTTGTATGTACTGATGGTGTACCAGTTATCGTAGTACCTGATGAATTTATCAGGCTCAGATAATCAAAAAGGAGCAATATTATAAGGGGCTTGGTGAGGGGCTCTGAAAGATTCTTAGTCTTAAGCATGAGGTACTTATTTGCAGTGTACTTTCTGCTGTCTCTATCCCTTTCGTCTTTGGCTTTCGAGTTTGACGCAAAAGTCATACAGGTTATAGATGGGGACACATTTAAATTTGAAACAACTGTGCTTAATGTTACCATCAGGGATACATGCAGGGCACTTCGCTACAATGCACCAGAATTACAGGGAAAAGAAAGGCCTGAAGGTCTGAAGGCAAAAAGATATCTTTTCAATATCATCCAAGGTAAGAAAGTTAGAATCAAAGCCGCTTCAAAGGACAAATACGGCAGATGGCTCTGTGAAGTCTGGAAAGACGGAGAGTCCATAAACGACAAGATGAAGGAATATCTAAAAGACTATAAAGGCAGAGACAAATATAATTATTTACATAAAAGATGATTATATCTGTCACAGATAGTAGATAGATTTCCCCAAAATGCTATCCCAAGTTTTAATGGTTTCTGAATTCTATATGAAGAGACAGCAAATTTTCACAAAGTAAACCCCTTAGTATTAACCTTGCTTGAACTAAATTTCTTCTGCGTAACCCCTCCTCTTGCCAGTATAAATAAACAGCTGCAGACCTTACCGACAACTCCATAATATCCCGCCTTTTTCTCCTTCCATCCTTAAAAAAGCATTCACAAAACCCACCGTAACTCTGTGCAAACAAACAGTTTTTTTCTTGCGATGAGTCCTTTAAGCAGAGACACCCCTAGGGTAGAGAGAACTAAACAGAAGGGGGGTGATTATAAGCAATTATCAGTACTGCACTTAAGCATCTGTAGTGGAAGGCTGAAAACAGTCAGGCATTAAATAGTTGATAAAATCAGTCAAGCATTAACGAAAAAACAAAAAAGAAAAAATCATCATTTAGGAGGGGATTTTATGAGTAACTCAAACGCTGATGTCATTGAACTGTTTAAAAAGGGCATTACAAATAAAAGAAGCGTAAACGTCTACTCAGAGGGCAATGTTGTTTATTCATACGGTCCTCATTTTCCACTGGTTGTCAGGAGAGATGAAAAATCCAATCTGAAGGATGGGAAAGAGTGGTATTTACTGAACGGTGATAAATACTCAAAGACCACTTCAACGCATCAATCAATCACTTATTCAGTGTTTCACGAACACCCACGTGTTTCTTTTTCAGCGATTCATGCCGCAGGAATTAATGAGCAAACCTGCGAATTAGTGGATTTTTGGAAAGACGAGTTTAGGTCCACATACCCAGGAGATGAAGACTTTGACGACTTCGAAAAGACCGTTCCAGTTGGAGCAGAACTGCGCATAAGGCGTAAAGAAGACGGCACTATTATTTCCAAGTCTTACCATCGCATCGGGTCTGTTGTTCTCAGGCAGGATGGGAAGTATTTTCTTTGCTCAATGGATGAAGGCAGTTACTTTGTTTCTGAGCTGCCAGCCCCTGTAAAGACCGTAACAGATGCCTTCGAGAGCTTAAAACCCGATGCCGTTCGAAAAGCAGAAGCTCAAAGACTTGAGATCAAAAGACAGGGTGAGTGGTTCTTTATACCTATTGAGCCCCCTTCCGGAGTCCATAAAAAAGACTTCAAATCTCAGTATGTACTACCGGCTCAGAATAGCCGTTCAAATCTCCATATTGCCACACGGGGCATTCTCTATAAGGGCAATCACCTTGTAATGGGTACTATCCGGCATAAATCCCCATGGGGCAGAAACGGAGAGCACCGGATGTTAAGGCTTGGTAGTGGGGTATTCATAGCTGTCTGTAACACCTCAAAAGGCAACTGGAGTGCAAACGGCAAGGTCGATTAAGGGGGTCATATGCAAAATCAGTCCATTGAAATGATGACTCAGGCTATGCTTTTTACAATCCTGGGAAAGCTCAGTAGCCTTGAGAAAAGGCTTGAAAAGGACATCCCTTATCTCGATGTAGAAGAGGCAATAGCCGAATACTGGAGACAACATCTTAACAGGACAAAGAATCCCAGGTCTTATAAATACCTGATGAACCGGTTCCAGGAAAGATTCAAAGGGCGTAATATTGCAGAGATTGCGCCAGAAGAGATAGAGCAATTTATCTTAAGCATTGCAGAGCATCCGAATACCCAAACACAGAGAGCCACACAGCTTAAGGGCTTTTTTAACTGGGCTAACAAGTATCTAATGAAAAAGGGCGCTCCGACTTTTCACAACCCAATGAATGTACTGGAGTTTGTAAGGCAAAGAGAAACTCCTAAGTTCATACCGACTGAGCACATAATCACCATGATAGAGTTAGCACAGAGTCTTAAGGAAAAGCTTGTGGTATCTATCCTTGCAACATCTGGTATGAGAGCCGGAGAACTGGCAGACCTTACTGTAGAGGATGTTAAGGGCAGGGTTTTAACTATAAGAAATCCAAAATCTCTCCGGCACAATAGCCCAGTTAAAGGCTACAGAGAACACGCAGTGATTCCGGAGACGGTTGCCGGGCTTCTGAACATCTACATTGAAAAGAAAAAGCCTGAAGGCAGGATAATTGGCTCTTATAAGTATATCTATAAGGTCATAAAACGGCTGGCCAGAAAAGCCGGAGCAAATATAACCCCGCATGACCTGCGGAGATGGTGTGCCACCTTCTATGAACGACAAGGGGAATATGCAATGGTGAGGTTCATTCTCCGGCACCGTAATGGCAAGCACCACGGCATAGATAACCCCGTAGCCATGAATCATTACCTCGCCCCATTAACAATTGAAGAAGCAATGGAGAAACAAAGGGTAATGGAAAAGATCTTGTTTAAGAAAAATTAAAACACCAAAAGGAGGGCATATGTGGCTATTTTTTATCTGTTTGGCTATATACCTTACCTATGAGGTTGCGAAGCAGGGAGGCGAACTCTATTACTTTGAGCCAGGCTTGGCGGAGCATATTGTAAGCTTTGCTGTTTTTTATCTCCTGGGTCTGGGAATTGTAGCCATACTAAAGAGGTTGTAAAAGAGATTGCAATAAGTTCTTAGGCTATTAATTTTTTACTTCCAATTTTTTCTTTCAGTTGTTAAAATACAACCCACATTTGAGTTTGCCAAGATAGGATATGAAGAGCAGGCAAACGCGCCACTCAATACCATATAAACAATTTACTTTCAAGCTTATAGCCAAGGAGCCTCTTATCCTGCCTCCATATAAAGGCTCGACACTTCGCGGTGGTTTTGGCAATGCCTTAAGAAAAACCGTCTGCACCCTCAGGAAAAACAACTGCCACGACTGCCTGCTTAAAGAAAAATGTGTTTATTCTTATATCTTTGAGACCCCACCCCCATCAGATACAAAAATCATGAGAAAATACGAAACCGCTCCTCACCCTTTCATAATAGAGCCACCTGCTGAAAGAAGACGAGGTTATAAACCAGATAACGAAATTACATTTAAACTCACACTGATAGGAAAAGCAATAGACTATCTCCCCTACTTCATATACACCTTTGACGAGCTTGGGAAAATCGGAATCGGCAAAGGCAGGGGGAAATACAAACTCAAAGAGGCTCTGGCAGGCGGAAGAAAAATCTACAGCCATAAAACCAAAACCCTTAAATCATTCAGCATATCCAAAATCACAATCCCCATGCCGCTTAACACCAGAGGCTCTAAAACAAACACTCTTACGCTGAAATTTCTCACCCCCACACGGATTGTCTACAGCGGCAGGCTCACGCTTGACCTTGAATTCCATGTGCTGATAAGAAATCTGCTTCGCAGAGTTGCTCTTATATATTATTTCCATGCAGGTGGTGACCCATCTGACTGGCAGTTCAACGAAATCATTTCCATGGCGAAGGACATTAATGTCAGGGAGAAAAACCTGAGGTGGCATGACTGGGCACGTTATTCCACACGGCAGGATACAAGGATGAAGATGGGAGGTTTTGTAGGTGAGATAACCTTTGAAGGCAACATCACCCCCTTTATGCCTCTACTTAAGGCAGGGGAGGTTTTGCATATAGGTAAGGGGACAAGTTTCGGGCTCGGAAAATACGAAATAGGATAGAAATATTTCAGAAACGTTGTTTTTCTTTAATTCGGTGCAGCCAGAGGGATATATTTTCGTATGAAAAAGACAGGATACAGGGAAATATTTCTATTCATTACAGGAGCTACACCACAGGTGATAACCGAGACCATCTACTGCCTTGCACAGAAGAGCCCTCCTGTTCATCCGGATGAACTTTATATTATAACCACAAGTAAAGGCAAAGAAGCCGCCCGAAAGACCCTTATAGAAAAGGGCATTCTGAAAAGCCTTTGCAGGGAATACAGCCTACCTGAGATTTCCATCAGAGAGGACTCATTCGTAATACCGAAAGACCTTACAGGCAAGCCTCTTGAAGACATCAGGGACGAATCCGACAATGAACTCATGGGCGACCTAATCACGGCTTTTATCAGGGAGAAAACTGCTGACCTGTCAACCCGACTTCATTGCTCACTCGCAGGTGGCAGAAAGACCATGTCCTTTTACATGGGCGCAGCAATGCAGCTTTTTGCCAGACCATGGGACAAACTCTATCATGTGCTTGTAAGCCCTGAGTTTGAATCTAATCCGGAATTCTTCTACAAACCAAAAAACAATAAGGTAATAAAAGCAGGCAATAAAAGACTCAACAGTAAAGATGCTGAGATAATGCTTGCAGAGCTCCCGTTTATACGGCTGAGGAGTAAACTCTCGCTGCAAAGTGCCGGCTTTAAGGAGCTTGTAAAAGAGGGGCAAAGAGAAATAGACATTGCAATGATTCAGCCTGAACTCAGAGTAAAACTTTCCGAAAGCACAATATATGTAGGGGAAAAGAGCATCAAACTTACACCGACACATCTCATGACTTATGTTGCATATCTCAGGCAAAAACAGTTTCAATGCAAGCATCCACGCAGACCCTACTGCGGAGACTGCACGGACTGCTTCTCTCCAGTAATGGATTTTTCCACAAGACCTGCACTTGAAGAAATGGCGAAAGACTACAGACGGATTTACAGCCATCAACCGATGAAGGCGGAGGAACTTCTTAAACGGCATAAAAATGGTTTTCTGATGGAGACAATAAGGCAGTATATAGCCAAGATAAAGCGCACAATAGAGGAAGCCCTGAATGATAAGACCCTTGCTTCTTACTACGTAATTACACCACTTAGAAGGTACGGTAACACCTGCTATGGCGTAAGGGTAGAAAAAACAAAAATAACAATAGAGGAGTGAACTATGAGGGAGTTTAATCAAAAAGAGTATGAGACAATCTACAAAATTGCTATAGCGGCTTATCTACATGACATAGGAAAGTTTGCTGAAAGAGCAGACTTTAATGTCAGCAAAAAATTTCTGCTAGACAATGCAGATCTCTATCAGCCGTACATCAAAACACAGAAAAGACACACTCATAGACACGCTATTTACACCGCAGCGTTCATCGAGTATCTTGAGAAATACTTACCAAAACCTTTTAATAAAGGTCAGTGGGGGCTGGACGATTCCTTTATAAACCTTGCGGCAGGGCATCATAAACCTGAAACGCCGCTTCAGTGGATAATAGCTATTGCTGACAGGGTAAGCAGTGGGTTTGACAGAAACGAATTTGAAGACCACTACAACACCAAAACGGATATTACACATTACAAAAGGACACGATTGGTTTCAATATTTGAACTACTATCTATCGAAAAACACAAACGTCCTGAAAAACTCGATGACTTTAAATTTAGATATGCTCTAAAAGAGCTCTCACCAATTAACTTGTTTCCGAAAGACAGAGATGCTGTAATCCCTAACGATGATGATAAAGCACAGACAGATTATAAGAATCTTTTCTCCAAGTTTTGTAATGCATTAGAAGGACTTGAACACAAAGATAATATTCCTCTCTGGTTTGAACATTTTGACAGTCTTTTCATGATATACGGCTCATGCATTCCATCCGCAACAGTCGGAGATGTTATACCAGACATCTCACTATATGACCACTCCAGAATTACCTCAGCCATCGCTTCTGCAATTTATCTTTACCACCTGGAAACAGATAGCCTAACCATTGACAAAATAACCGATTATTCCGACAAAAAATTCCTGATTGTAAGTGGGGATTTTTATGGCATACAGGACTTTATATTTTCCTATGGAGGCAGCACAGGCAAAGAGTCAGCAAAGTTATTAAGAGGGAGATCATTTGCCGTTTCTATACTTTCAGAACTTACGGCAGATATGCTTTGCAAAAGAATAGGGCTTCCTTTTCCAGCCATTATATTAAACGCAGCAGGTAAATTTACAATCCTTGCGCCAAATACCTCAAAAATTAGAGATACTGTTCAGCAAGTAGAATCTGAAGTAAACAACTGGTTATTCAACCACTACTATGGTCAGGTCTCAATCGGCATTTCGGCGCATGTCGAAGCTTCATGCAATGACTTCGTAAGTAAAAACTTCGGAGATTTGTGGGATAAAGTCTCAACTGCGATAGAAAAGAAAAAATTCTCAAAAATTGATTTAGAAAAATACGGTGGAGCGATTACAGATTATCTCGATAACTTCAATAACACTCTAAACAGCCCTCTTTGCCCTTTCTGCGGCAAACGGCCTTCATCCGAACAAGTAGAAAATGACAGGGTTTTAGGAGATGTAAAGTCAAGCTGTAAAATTTGCAGAGACCATATTTATATCGGTTCCAGACTTACAAAAAAGACAAAAATTGCTATTACCACTACTGACGCAGACCTATACGGTGAAGGGCTATCCGAACCCATTTTGGGGAACTACCAGTTATCTTTCGATGTAACTGGCAAATTACAAAAACTTTCGTCCACGGGCAAATTAATTAAATACTGGGATATTGCAACTCCGACTGAGGGAGATATCGGGAACGAAGGGATTACTGTTAAGTTTATAAATGGCTATGTACCCAAATATAGCAAAGAGGATAATTATGATGAAAGACTGCTTTCAGGGAAGAAACGAGACAAGACAAAAGAAGAATTAATCGAAGCAATAAAAGAGGACCATCCAAAAACATTTCTGCATATAGCTAAAACTGCATTAAATCCCGCAGGTGAAAATAACAAATTTACTGGTATTGAAGCATTAGGGGTACTCAAAGCCGACGTAGATCATCTGGGGCTAATATTCAGTTGTGGTCTTAAAAAAGAAATGCAAACACTGTCAAGACTGGCTGCATTAAGCAGAAATTTAAACTGCTATTTTTCTATCTTCCTACCATATACACTAAGCACTAACGAGAACTTTAAGAACATCTATACGGTTTTTGGTGGTGGTGATGACCTGTTTCTAATAGGACCATGGAATAAAATCATAGAGTTTTCTGACTTTTTAAACGACTCATTTAAAAATTATGTATGTCAGAACCAGGATATTACTCTGTCTACCGGAATAAGCATAAACAAGCCTGATGAGCCTGTGCGGAATCTGGCTGAAAAGTCAGAACAGGCTCTAAAAGCCTCCAAACACAAGCGTAATATGATTAGCATCTTTGGGGAAACATTCACATGGGATGACTTCAAAGAATTGTTACAAATAAAAAGAACGATTAAATCGTGGCTTGATGCCCAAATTATCAATAATGCAATGCTCTTCAGACTAAATACATTCATCGAGATGAGGAAAAAAGAGGAAGGATTGAAGAATCGCAAAGGGCACTTCTCCATGGAAGACCTTGAATGCCTTAAATGGCGCTCAATGCATAAATATATGAGTGCAAGAAATATTGGGAAAAAACTAAAAGGCGAAGAGCGGAAAAAGATAATCGTAGAGATAAGTGAACAAATAGCTTACTGGCTTGAAACATTCGGTGGTGCTTTGAAAGTACCACTCTGGTGGACAATATACGATCAAAGGAAATAGGAGGGGAGTATGGAAATAAGTTTTTGGAAAGACAAAAGCAAAATGCAATTAGATATTGAATTATTCTCTACAAAGGCACAAAAACTGGCAGAGGAAATATATAAAGACCAAAAACAGAGCAAAGGTAAAGTTAACAAGCCAACTCAAATAAGAAAATTCTATGATGAAATCTTAAAATTCGACAGCATAATAAAATCAAAACCCGATGACTTTGAAAAACTCCTGCCCTATCTCAAAATGCTGAACGCAAAAGCAGCATACGCACTTGGGAGGAAACTGGTATCAAAAAAATTTAAAGATTTTATTTTTGCTTCCTCAGCACAAATTAATACAAAAGAAGATTTCGATGCATTCAAAAATTTCTTCGAAGCGTTTATGGGCTTTTACAAATATTACGATGAAAAAGGTCAATAAAGGAGGATAGGCAATGAAACTCTCATCCATTAAAAAACTTGAAGGTACAATCACACTTAAGAGTGGTTTGCATATTGGCTCTGGAGACATGGAGATGCACATTGGTGGCACAGACAGTCCTGTTATAAAACACCCGCACACACTGGAACCCTACATCCCAGGTTCGTCACTCAAAGGTAAGGTTCGTTCACTACTTGAGCTTGAAAGTGGACTTGTGCCATTTGCTAAAGATGAAGGTGGTATTGTCTCACTAAAAACTCTAAAAGCAGTAGAGCAAGACGAAAAACTAAAAGAAAGATGTCTGGCAATTCTAAAAGTATTTGGTGTAAGTGGTGCTGACAGTGATGAAGAAAGTTATAACCTTGGGCCTACAAGGGTCTCTTTTTCTGACTGTTACCTTGACGAAGATTGGAAGCGTAAGGCTCATGAAAATCGCTGGCAGCTTACTGAGATAAAATCCGAAAATAGCATAAATAGAATAAGCGGAACCGCACTGAACCCAAGATTTATTGAGAGAGTACCAGAAGGAACAAAATTCAGATTTACGATTACCTTTAAAGTACTTGAAGAAGGCGATGAAAAACTGTTCGAGGATTATCTGCTAAAAGGGCTGAAGCTTCTTGAATTTGATGCCCTTGGGGGCAACGGCAGCCGTGGTTACGGAAGAATTAAGTTTGACTTTGATGACGAAGAAACAAACAAAAAATTTAAAGAGCTGTCACTTTTCTGATAAGGAGTCCTGTATGAAAACGTATGAGATAACTATAAAACCTATCTCAGGATTCGGCACGCCGCTAAAAGGCGATACTATTTTTGGACATATATGCTGGCAGGCAGCTCATGATGATAGTCTGTTTGGAGCATCACTCGCTGAGTTTCTTTCTGAATACACATCTAAACCATTTTTGATTACCTCATCTGCTTATCTCAAGTTCTTTGAAAACAATAAACCAGTTTATGCCTTTAAAAGGCCGGATATGCCTCTAGATGCTGTTTTTAACATAAAAGGCAAAGATAAGAAAACACTTATTAAAGAAAGAAAGTTGTTAAAAAATAAAAAATGGATGCTTGTGTGCAAGGATAACTCAATTCAGTCTTTCAAGGCAGCGGAAATTGTGGATGACGCAGAGGTGGTTAACAGACTTAATGTAAATGATTTGCATATAAAAACCCTCGTTGAGAAATTTTCCCAACCACATAACACAATCAATAGACTTACAGGCACAACAGGTGAAGGAAAATTCACTCCATTTTCCGTGGAGCAAATAGTATTTAACTCGCAGATAGAACTTGCAATATTTGTATCTATTGACGATTCTCGTATAAATATTGCACAGGTAGAGACTGCACTTGCCCGTATAGGCGAATTTGGATTTGGTAAAGACGCCTCTACTGGATTAGGTAGGTTTAAACTATGTGGCACGCAGGAGATAAAACTTGCAGACATAGGAAGTCGTAACCCCAATGCATGTTATACTCTTGCACCGTGTGTGCCTGAAAAAGATAAATACACTGCAATGTTTTTCACCCCATTCGTCCGTTTTGGCAAACACGGTGACACACTTGCGAAATCGTCAAATCCATTCAAAAATCCTGTTGTCATGGCTGACGAAGGAGCAATATTCGTAGTAAAAGATAGCACTGTATTTAGAAAGCCTTATATCGGCAGTGCAGTAGCCAATATATCAAAAGCAGAGCATAAAACTGTATGTCAGGGATATTCTTTATACATCCCTGTAAAGGTGGAGGTGTAGTCGTGAACAAACCGATAAGAGTAAGGCTCCATGTTCTTTCGCCTATTCATATAGGGTGCGATGACGTCTATGAACCGACAAGTTTTGTGATAGATGAACAAAAGAAGAAACTTATCGAGTTCGATCCAATAGATTTTATAGAATCTCTCTCATCGTCACAAAAAAATGAATTTTCACGGACTTGTGAGGGAGAAAGTCTGCTTGCTATATTCAAAGCAGTAAAACGTTTATACACTTCTTCTATTGGGGGACGAGAAGTGAACCTTGCCCCAGGAATTCTACAGCATTATAAAGAAGCGATAAGCAATAGATCTACATACAAAAACAAGGATGTTGTAACTCAGTTCTCGATAGAGAAGACTGCCTATAACCCTCAAAATAATAATAGATACATTCCCGGCAGTTCTCTTAAGGGAGCATTACGAACAGGGTATTTAAGCATGTTTGCATATGCCGGAGACACTGTTGATGGATTGAAAAGGATTTTAAATGGCAAAGATCCTGCACGTTCAATAACAGGTAGGTCGAATGCCAAACAGCTTGAGGAAGAATTGTTAAAAGGCTCATTTGATAAAGATCCCTTCCGGTTTGTAAAAGTATCAGATTTACTGCCAGTAAACAATAGTGTCAAAACAAAAATAATTTATGCCGTCAATAGAGGAAAAAGCAGCGGTAGTGTAGCGAGAGGCCCCTTTCAGATTCTTGAGACCCTTCAAACTGGTGCAGTCTTTGAGGGAAATATTAACATTGAAGAACCAATTAAAGAAGCAGGCATTGCTCAACCAATTTATATGACAATTCTACTGCTTCTGGTTCATAAACATTATGCAAGAATATTTAAAAAAGAAAACGCCTTAGCTCAAAAGATAGGTTTTACAATGCCTAAGTTAGGTAGATTTGCAGACGATAGGTATCAAAAGAAAACAGCTTTTATTGTACGCCTTGGAAGACACTCTGGTGCTGAAGCCGTTACTATTGAAGGTAACAGAAAAATCAAAATAATGCGTAGAGGAGGACGTAAAGAATATAAAAATGAGGCGACGACTGTCTGGCTTGCCTCTGAACAAAGCAAGCCCAAAAATAATGAAGGGCTTGTCCCCTTTGGCTGGGCAGTGTTGGAAATAATGGACTAAACTGGAGCTTTAACGGAGGCGGCTTATGAGCCATATCCATGTATGCCTTGTGTCTGACCAGGCAATACCAAATTTAACCACAGCACTACAATTTAACCCAGACACGACAGTCTTGCTATCCACAAATGAAATGAAAGACAAAGCAAAGAGGCTTGAAACCGTGCTGAAAAATAAGGGTCTCAAAGTAAAAACCTTGAAAATATCCGCTTATGATATAAATGATGTTATCACTGTAAGTGAATCATTGCTGAATGACTGTAAGGGTTGTAAGGTCTCTCTTAACATTACAGGAGGAACGAAGATTGGCACGTTGGGAACCTTTCAGGTATTTTACACAGCGTCGAAACCAATTTTTTATGTAAACACCAAAGACAATGAAATAATAAAATTATATCCTGAAAAGGAACAGCAAAAATATCCTATAGAGATTTCAATTTCTATAAAAGACTATCTTGCTGTTTATGGATTCAATGTAAAAAGCTATGTCAAAGACGACAGTTATATTTATAAGCGAAAGAAAGTAACAGACTACCTTGCCAATCTTGTTATCCACAGACCTAATATTATTGGCGAGATAAATTATAAGCTCCAGAATTTCGAAGAGAAGAGTTATCCACTTAAAATCAATATCACAAAAAACAAGCAAGTCATCAAGCTATACGATATCCTTAAAGATTCAGGCCTTGTAAAAATTCGGAATAAGAGCACAATAGAGATACCTGATGTCGAAACAGCAAAGTATCTAAACGGCATTTGGTTTGAAGAGTATGTTTACATGATGGCCAAAAGTCTCGGTGCAGACGAAGTGAAACTGAATGTTAAAGGAGTATGGGATACCGTGGGTAAGCATCCTCCGACCAATGAGTTTGACATCCTGATATCAAAAGGTAACAGGTTATTCTATATTTCATGTAAAACAGCAAATCCTGACAGGAAAATTGATGACACCGATGAAACTATAGGCAAAGAGTATCTTTATGAGTTAGACTCCATTAGTGATTCTGCTTTAGGACTCTTTGGTAAACGGATGCTTGCATCTGCCAGAGCAATAAAAAATGACTATGTAAGGAAAAGAGCAGAAATTTTGAAAATTGATATAGCAGATGGACAAAACATTGCTACATTAAAAGGGAAACTTCAGCAATGGCTAAGCAAGTAGTTCTCAATATAGAAAGTCTATATACATCTACCTCCACTGCCAAGCTCTCGGAGCTTGACTCTTACATTAACAAAGCCAGAGAGCTTGCTGGTGAAGGCAATGATGTCATTATTACCGGTGCAGCCCCTGTATGGCTATATCTAAAAATCGCCCATGCGCTTCATGGAAAAGCAAGAAAATTAATATACAGAAGTCCTGTAACAGGCGACGTGGTCATCTTTGACCATTCGCCTGATTAATCTTTTTCGCTCTTTGACAACTCTGCAATAAAGAAACATTGCCGCAATATTTCTTTTGCTGACAATGAAAGACAATCCCTTTTATTCTCTATACATGGAAAGAACACTTTATATAATCGCCTATGACATCAGAAGCGAAAAAAGGCTGAACAGGGTCAGATACTTTCTGAAAGGCTATAGCACAGGCGGGCAGAAATCCGTCTACGAGTGCTTTCTCACGCATGGAGAACTGAAATTCGTCACGAGCAAACTCAGAAGGATGATATTCGGTGCTGAGGACAGGGTTCATATCTTCCAGCTTGATGGCAGAAGCAGAACCCACGTCCTCGGCATCGCCCTACAGCCAAAAGACCCGGCATACTTCTACATAGGATAGCGCCATGGGAACACTCTATATAGACAGAAAAGACCTTCATCTGAAGCTCGATGGCAATGCCCTCGCCTTTTACAGTGGACGCAAGAAAGCAGGCTCTGTCCCCATAAACCCGCTTAAGAGAGTTGTTGTGGTGGGCAACGTCTCGATAGAAACACCTGTTCTGCACAGGCTCTCAGACAAAAACATAAGCGTGATTTTTCTTTCTGGCAAGCGTCTGAGATTCTGCGGAACACTGCACGGAAAAATCCACAACAACGGCATACTGAGGATAAAACAGTATGAAAAAGCACTCTCGGACTTCGCACTCATGACTGCAAAAGAGATTGTAGCCCGTAAGATTCTTAAACAAAAGGCGTTCCTTGAAGAAGTGAAAAACCAGAGGGCAGATCTCCGGCTGAAACTCACCACTGCAACAAAAAGCCTCAGCAAGGTCTTTGAAACACTGAAAGAGCAGACGCTAACAATGGAGTCTCTGCGAGGGCTTGAAGGTGGTGCAGGAGCAGCCTACTTTGCAGCATATGCGGCAATGTTTCCTCCGTCCCTTGGCTTTAGAAAAAGAAATCGCAGACCACCTGAAGACCCTGTAAATGCAATGTTGTCGCTGTGCTATACAATGCTTCATTTCGAGATGCTCAGAGAGATAGAGACCATCGGGCTTGACCCTACAATCGGCTTTTACCATGAGTTCGAATACGGCAGAAGCTCTCTTGCCTGCGACCTCGTAGAACCCTACAGACCTGATGTTGACAAATTCGTCTGGGAAGTTTTCAGGACAAGAACATTCACAGCACGGGATTTTGCAAAAGACGACGAAAGACCCGGCTGTTATCTTAAAAAGCACAGCAGGAGGAGATTCTACCCCTTGTATGAGGAATGGGCTAAGAAGGCAAGACCTGTATGGACAGAGGAAGTAAGAGCACTGGCGAGGAGATTGCATGAGTAGAACACTGTATCTGAATGAAGCAAAAGGTTTGCAGGTGCTGAGGGATGGGCAGTCTGTGTGGATAGAACATGACGGCTCAGCAGGACAGAGGATTCCGGCTCGACTCGTTGGAAGGGTTATCATCATCGGCAATGTCAGAGTGGATGCAGGAGTAATCACCCTGTTTACGGAAAACAACATTCCAGTCACATTCATGAACCACAGGGCAGGAGAGACAGCAGTGGCAATGCCTTATAATCATCACCTGCCAAGACACTACAGAAGACAGAGGGCACTTCTGAAGAGCAGGGAAAACATCGAGAGATACAGAAGATGGGCTGAGGCAAAGCGTATGGTTATTCAGGTAGGAATACTGAAGCGTCTTCTGCCAGCTATTGCAAACAAGCTCAGATGGGGACTGGGTGAAGGCAATTATCAGCATTTAATCTCCAAGATGAAACCTCTGGACAAAGAGAAGTGGACAGTCGTTGCCGGGGTGGTTAATAACTTCTTCAGGAATATGATAATCGAACATCTCCTTGCAGCAGAGCTTGACCCGCACCTTGGCGTCCTGCATAGAAGACACAACTTCGGACTTGCTCTGGATATATGCCACATCATGGGTGCTGAAAGTGATATCCAGTGCCTGCAGTTCCTCAAATACGCCAGGACTAAACCATACATGGAAAAGATGCACAGCGGATGGACAATAACCAGTGAAGGCATGAAAAACATCATTCAGAGATTCGAAAACCGGCGTGAAGCACTGAGCAATATGGTTGGAACTATAATTGATGAGTTGTTTGAGCTAATGAGGGAGCTAAGGGCATGAAAGCACCATACCTTGTGTGTTATGACATAGCAGAGCCTAATCGGCTGGCAAGAGTGTATAGATTCATGAAAGGCAGGGGGATACACCTTCAGTATTCGGTGTTTTACTGTTCAATGACATGGACCCAGCTTGTAAAACTCAAGGAGGATTTGAAAGCACTCATAAACGAACGGGAAGACGATGTGAGAATATATCCCCTGCCCTCAGACGGGAAAGTAACCGTGCTCGGATGCGGCGATAGAGTGCCCGAAGGAGTAACGATTTTCATAGAATAAGAGAATTTCTATAGGAAAGGAGGTGGACCCGAAGGTTGCCTGAGAAGAACAATAAATTTTGCACAACCATAGCTGTAGCTATTGGATTTTATAAGGTTTTTCAGATGTATGCAGAACTAAAGAAGACCTAAACAAAAAGGGATTACGACGTAGAACATGACACATTAGTTGTTTTCATCATGACGAACTAAAGAAGACCTAAACAAAAAGGGATTACGACTCCCTGTGCATCAATGGCACATGTATCACATGTGCGAACTAAAGAAGACCTAAACAAAAAGGGATTACGACCGAAATCCCAGCTCGTTTATCCATACCTCTTCTGGTGAACTAAAGAAGACCTAAACAAAAAGGGATTACGACTATCAAGTCTCGAAACTGGGTTGTATTTCGGAGTGCTGAACTAAAGAAGACCTAAACAAAAAGGGATTACGACAGGTTTTTCTGCTACGTTATTTAGGTTTGGTGCAGAAGAACTAAAGAAGACCTAAACAAAAAGGGATTACGACCCCATTCTCTGTGTAGTAATGAGTGATAGAAGAAATGAACTAAAGAAGACCTAAACAAAAAGGGATTACGACAAAGCCCGTTGTCTTGCCGTTAGACGACCCCGAAGTGAACTAAAGAAGACCTAAACAAAAAGGGATTACGACCAACAAACGCACGGAGTTTGTTATACGTCGGGAGGAACTAAAGAAGACCTAAACAAAAAGGGATTACGACTTTTAAAGTAATAGTAATTTTATCTGCGCTGCTGTGAACTAAAGAAGACCTAAACAAAAAGGGATTACGACAAGAAACCACCAAAGTAAGTTGTGACTCTCCCTTGTGAACTAAAGAAGACCTAAACAAAAAGGGATTACGACTTGCTTCATTCCAGTTACAATCGTAACTCCAAGTTAGTGAACTAAAGAAGACCTAAACAAAAAGGGATTACGACTTATGGATTCTCTCAGCGTCATGGGGATAGTTTAGAACTAAAGAAGACCTAAACAAAAAGGGATTACGACAGTTGAAAAACTTAATAACACACTGCAACCTGATTGAACTAAAGAAGACCTAAACAAAAAGGGATTACGACAGTCCCCAATATGGCGGACTTGTTATAATCGCCTGGAACTAAAGAAGACCTAAACAAAAAGGGATTACGACTTGTGAACGTAGAAAGTCCTATCATCCACATGAAGCTGAACTAAAGAAGACCTAAACAAAAAGGGATTACGACCCATAAAACCCTCCTTTCTTTTAGTGGGGCTGAGGAACTAAAGAAGACCTAAACAAAAAGGGATTACGACTGTTTCCCTATCTCTCTACCTAAGAGTGTTTCTTTGAACTAAAGAAGACCTAAACAAAAAGGGATTACGACCCGCATCCATCTTGGGATTGGCTGAAGAACAAGAGAACTAAAGAAGACCTAAACAAAAAGGGATTACGACCGGTCGGTCTGGTGCTCGGTTGATACCGTTGCTTAACCAGAACTAAAGAAGACCTAAACAAAAAGGGATTACGACTGCGTATGCTCCCAACAACTCTGCTATATAGAGCTGCGAACTAAAGAAGACCTAAACAAAAAGGGATTACGACTTTATAACCGTTATACTTGAGGTAGTAGGGGTTATGAACTAAAGAAGACCTAAACAAAAAGGGAT
>MTND01000039.1 GCA_002010305.1 Archaeoglobi archaeon JdFR-42
ATGGGAAAAGCCATGGGAGAATTCAAGAAAGCCCAGAAAGAAACCGAAGTAGAGTTACAATCCATAACCCAGCCCCAGCTAACCAAGGTCCAGCAGATGGCCAAGGATCTGGGCATAGACATCACGGGTAAGTCCGATGAAGAACTCCTAGATGAGATCAACACCCTTCTACCCAAAAAGGAAAGCACTGAGCCATGATGCACACTCTCTTATTGAAGAACTCTCTTCTAAATGGGTAGTATCATCTGTTCAGTAACCTGCTCTGGTTTATATAAATTTTGACACCAAATGCAGATAATACGGAATCAGACAGGCCATTCTGTAGAATTTCTGTGGAATACCATAACCCTTAAATATACTAAGTGCTGGCAATTTATGAAACCTCTGCTCCGGTGGTGTAGCTCGGCCAATCATTTCGGCCTTTCGAGCCGACGACCCGGGTTCAAATCCCGGCCGGAGCATGCTCTTTTCTCTAGACTACTATGCGATTGGGAGGTTTTATTGGTGATATTGGTGAAGAAAAATTTGTGTTTTTGAAGTTAGGTCTCATATGGCTCATAAACAGGAAAAATATTCGAGACTTGTTGCATCCATGTTTCAGGATTTTTAAGATCAGAAACAGTATGCATCTCTCTTTCCATAATCCTCATATACGTTTCCAAGGTCATTCATCCACATGAGGCTGGTTATTGATAGAACTGTTGCTGAGAAATTTCCGGGACTCCATCTGGCAGGTAAAGTAATCAGAGGGTTGGAGGTATCATATGAGAAGATTGATACTCTACTTCGTCTGAAGGAGGAAATATATGGTGGGGTGAGGGAAAAATACACCTTGGAATCCCTTAAAGATCAATCGCTTTTCAGAGCATATAGAGATTTCTTCTGGAAGCTTGGAATCGACCCAACCAAGATTCGTCCTGCGTCAGAGGCTCTTGTTCGGCGAATTTTACAGGGTAAAGAGATTCCTTCAATTAATCCCATCGTTGACACGTACAATCTAGCATCTATTCGTTCAGGGATTCCCATGGCTGCTTTTGACCTTGATAAGATGCAGGGGACGCCAGTAATGAAATTTGCCACAAAAGGAGAAGAGTTTTTTGGAATCGGAATGACTGTACCTCTAGTGCTTAAAGGTCATGAGGTAGTAATATCTGATGAGAAGGGCTTGATAGCGATATATCCTTACAGGGACTCTGACAGAACCAAGATCACAGAGAACACTGAGAATATACTCCTCCTTGTCTGTGGTGTTCCTGGAGTGGAAAGAAACATTCTGGAAAAAGCAGAAAGAATAGCAACTGAATATATCGAAGGGATATGTGGGGGTAGAAGGGAAGAGCTTATTATTGCTGAGTAGATTCCTGCAGCTCATAAGTAACTAAACCAATAAATAGGAAAAAAGGATATGGTTGTTAGATGTCTGTCAATCTATTGAGTCTGGAAGAGGGTATTAAGGCGGTTAAACTCGCAAGAAAAGCCATTGAGGTCTTTCTTAAAGATGGTATCACCATTAATGATCAGTATGGGGGGAAATTCGCTGAAAAAAGGGGAGTTTTCACCACCCTGAATAAGAATCATATGTTAAGAGGTTGCATAGGTCTCCCCTATCCAGTCAAGAGGCTGGATGAGGCAATAGTGGATTCTGCCATCAGCGCTGCCGTAAGAGATCCTCGCTTTCCCCCTGTTGTACTGAAGGAAATGGACGAAATTGTTGTAGAAGTAACAATCCTCACTCCACCTGAGAAAATAGAGGTGAAACCACTGGAGCGACATAAGTTTGTGAAAGTAGGTCGAGACGGTCTTATTGTTAAAAGTGGATATTATTCAGGTCTTTTACTTCCCCAGGTAGCAGTAGAACATGGATTTGATGCTGAAGAGTTTCTTAGCCAGACTTGTTTGAAAGCTGGTCTCATGCCCGATTGCTGGTTGGATGAAGAAACCGAAGTATTCACGTTTCAGGGACAGATTTTTGAAGAAGTCGAACCAAGAGGAGAAATAGTGGAAAAAGATATTGGAAGCTGTGAAAGATAGATAATTGGCGTATTGAATCGGTGATGACATCTATACCCTTTTTCCGAGTTTCAATTGTTGTGAAGACTTTCAAGTTATTTCGTCTCTTGGGAATTTTCTCAAAACTTAATCTCTAACTAGAGAATACATCTAATAGAGATTGTAGTATAAATCCCAGAGACTTTCGGGATAACGAATATATATTCTTCAGTCAGGATTTCTATGGAGGATATCAGTGAAAAAGAGGAATCAGGATGGAATTGTGAGTCAGGAGAGATATTTGAGACTTGTGGAAAAGACTAGGCTATTTGGGACAAGTCAGGGAGATGTGTATGAGATCAAGATATGCAGAAACTCATGTCCTATGATTCTATCCGATTTATCCAGATTTCAGGACAGGATTCTAGATATTCTAGAAAAACATGATTTCGAGTCATGGGTTCGGAGGAATGTGAAGAACTATTTTCTTGCCCATAATCGTTTTAAAATTTCAATAGCAGGATGTCCCAATGCATGTACCGAACCACAGATCAAGGACATCGGGGTCATATTGAGAGCGAAACCCTTCTATAATGGAGATTGTAATCAGTGTAGACTATGTGAAAAAACCTGTCGGGAAAACGCGATAGTTATATCAGATTATCCTGAATTTGATTATGGTCGCTGTGTTGCATGTGGAGCGTGTGAACGGGTATGCAAGCAGAATGCCATAACTACAGAGAAATATTTCGATGTGTACATTGGAGGAAAACTTGGAAGACATCCTCAATTTGCTCTCTATGTAGAATCTTTTAAAGATGAGAGAGAAGTTCTCAGAATCATAGAAGCAATTGTAGGGCTGGTCAAGGAATACAACAAAACCAGAATTGGTGAATTTGTTAACGAGGAAAATATTGGCAAAATCAGGAACTGTATTCTTAACGAAGTGAAATAAGAAAGGATTATAAACAGAGAAATGGACTCTCTTTTTATGGTTGAACTGACAGTTCATCATGATAACATTCCAGAGATAGAGGCTCTTGTTGCAGGCGGAGCAAAATCTGGAAAGTATGGACTGGCTGTATTCAAAATCTCAGGTAGTGCAGCAGCAGTATACACTACAAATAAGGTGAAAGCTGCTCCCCTTATAGTCACAAAAAAGAATCTCAAAGAGGGAAAGATCGAAGGTATAATCGCTAACAGTGGAAACGCCAATGCCTTTACAGGTAAAAAGGGGTTGCAGGATGCAAAAGAGATGGCAGGATTGTTGGCCGATAGACTTGGAATTAATCCGGGAAGAGTAGCTGTAGCGTCTACAGGAGTGATAGGCAGGTATCTTGATATGGACAGGATAACCTCACTGGTTGATAATGTCTGTGGTAATCTGAAAAGAGGTAATGCTGGGCTTGTTGATGCAGCAAAGGCCATTATGACCACCGACACTTTTCCCAAAGTGATTGGTATCTCTGGTAGGGATCTGAGAGTTGTGGGGGTTGCCAAGGGAGCAGGTATGATCGCACCTAGTATGGCAACTATGCTTGGGTTCATCTTTACCAATGCAACATTTAAACCTTCAGAGCTAAGGGCTATGTTGAGAAAGAGTGTAGATAAGAGCTTTAATATGGTTGTGGTAGATGGAGATACCAGTACTAATGATATGGTGATTCTTACAGCATCAAACGAGGTTGAAATTGATAAAAGGATATTTCAAAGGGCTTTAGATGCAGCATGCATAGAACTTGCGAAAATGATCGCCAGGGATGGAGAAGGTTCGACTAAATGTATTGAGGTAAGAGTAGCAGGAGCACGAAGTTTCAATGACGCCAGGAGAGTTGCAAAAGCCATAGTATCTTCAAATCTGGTGAAATCTGCTATATATGGGGCGGATCCGAACTGGGGCAGAGTGGTTGCAGCCATAGGATATGCAAGAGCTAGATTCGATCTGGAAAGGCTGTCAGTTACCTTCGGTTTTGATGACAACGAAGTTACTATGGTAATGAATGGAGAGATCGCTGGAGAAGAACAGTTAAAAAGGGCAAGTGAGCTGATGAAAGAGAATAAGAAAGTTACCATTATAGTAAATCTTGGGGTTGGAAACAGATCAGCAGTGGCATGGGGATGTGATTTAACTCCAGAATATGTGCGAATAAATTCTGAATATACTACCTGATGAAGTTATGGATTGCTACCACAATATTATTGTGGATAGGTATCTCTCCAAGTTATCAGATTTTTTCAATGGTCCACAGTATCTCATCTTTTGCCTCTTTCAGCAACTTTATGTAGTACTCATAGTCCAGAGAATCACTTAAAATTGCCACTCTTTTTTTAGCATAACTCTAAGACAAAAGATACAATCTCCCCTTTGTTGATGCTCATCTGGCCCAAAGGAGAATAGGGTTGAGACCGTGCCTCATCCTTACTTTAAAGATTGAAGACAGGATGAAAGTAATTAATGGGTTGATCTCAGGAAAGACTGATGCAGCAGTCATCCCGCTTTGTTCATATTTTCTTAACTCTGCATGGGATACCTCTGTACATGGGAGCTCCGGTGAGAGGCTCAAACCGCATATCATCGGTAATGAGATTAGCATTGCATTCTACCCATCCGTGAGGTATTGATACAGTAAATGGATGCATGTCCTGCTTGATAGTAGCTTTCATCTCGATACTTCCTGTATGGGTTTCTATTGTGATGGTATCTCTATCTGAAAGCCTGATATGGCGAGCTATCCCCCCTCCAACCTCTGCAACGGGATCAGGATTCAATCTCCTCAATCTCTCTATATTCCTGAACTGAGAATGGTAATATGCCTGAGTCCTAGCTCCAGTAATCAGAAGGTAGGGATAATCATCAGATTCGGCTGGATGACTAACTGGTTCTGGTATATCCATCCCATAGGATTTCAGGATGGAAGAAACCAGCTCTATTCTGCCAGAAGGGGTGTTGAACCCTCTATCCCTGAAGTATCCTGGGTGTATCTCTTCCACCAGTACGCCTTTTTCCAGTTCTTCAAGGGAATACCTTTCGACCTCACTTCCTCTGAGCAATTCCATCAGTATCTCATCTTCTGACTGAAAGTTGAAGTACTCTTCATATCCCATCCTCGCTCCGAGCATGCTCATGAATTCTGCCTCTGATTTAGAGTCCTGAAGAGGTTCAACAATTCTCCTTCTAACCCTTATCCATCTCAGTTTTTTCAGAGGAACCGCATCGATTTCAGCCTTCTCGTAAAAGGTACTTGCCGGCAGCACTAGATCAGCAAAATTGCATGTTTCCGTCAGAAATATATCATGCACAGCTATAAATTCCAGCTTTTTCATAGCTTTTACGAATTTATGAGTGTTTGGGAGAGTTAATACAGGATTGGATTTGAACACTATCATGGCCTTTATCGGATATGGTTTTTCTGAAAGTATGACTTCAGACAGATATCCACTGCAATCCAAGGCAAGGGGGAATTTCTCTCCCCAGAATGGCTTTTTACCATCTGGCAGCATTTCCCTCAAAGTGATGTCTTTCAGTGTTATGGATGGATTGAAGATTAGACCACCTTTAACGTCTACATTGCCAGTCAGAGCCATCAGGATAGCGATAGCTCTGGCAGTCTGTAGTCCGTTGACACTGTGAAGGATCCCTTCACGCCTGTCTATGGATGCTGGTCTGGATTCTACAAACAGTTCTGTAACTTCTCTGATCAAACTGGCAGGTATGTCTGTCCTTTTTTCAACCCTGTCAAGATCGTATCCATTGATCCTGCTAGCCAGCTCCTCAAATCCTGTTGTATATCTTTCCACAAAATCATGGTCATACAGATCGTTCTCGATGATATACTGTATCATTCCCAAGGCCAGATATATGTCTGAATTGGGTCTGATTTTTAGATGATAGTCTGCAACTCTTGCTGTTTCAGATTTTCTTGGATCTACAACAACAACAGGTGCACCTCTCTTCTTTGCAGTCATTATGTCCTCAACTACACCATGATATCTATGGATCTTAGATACAGCAGGGTTGGTACCCCAGAGCATGATGAAGTTAGCATTGACAAAATCACATGTTGGATAGAGAGGCGTTCCGAAAGTGGCCATGTAACCTAGAACTTTAGGGCCGACACAATAAGACCAGCTACCAGTAACGTTAGGAGTACCATACAAATTGGCAAATCTCTTCACCATGCTTCTGTCGACGATTCTCCCCGTAGGACCGTGGAGAAACACAAGAGACTCTGGCCCATATTTTTCTCTTAATTCTTTCAGGTTTCTTTTTATTATCTCAAGGGCTCTATCCCAGTCTATCTTTTCCCATTCAGGTGCACCTCTCTCTCCGACATTCAGGAGGGGTGTTGTAAGCCTGTCTTTATGATACAGGATTTCTAGGGAATTCTTGCCTTTAACACATAACTTTCCCCTGTTATTGGGGTTCTCTTTATCTCCTTCCACCCTCACAATTTTTCCGTTCTCTATATAGGCTATGATGCCACAATCACATTTACAGATCTGACACATGGTTCTTCTTATTTTCACACTCTCTTTTGATTCTACTTCCAATTCCCTTTTCAATTCACAACCTCCAGGATTTCGCTACTGCCACCATGACCTTCAGGTTCTCCACAGGTGACTCTGGTGGAACACCACATCCGGGCATCAGTATAAAATTATCTGGCCCTCCATCCTGAATCGCCTGTATCGATTCCTCTTTTACCTTTTCTGGAGAACCAAACATCAGAGTATCGATCGGATTTATATTTCCACCTATGGTGACTTCTTTCATTACGGATCTGGCCTCTCTCAGACTAATCTTCTGATCGAGACTGTATGCGCTTCCCATGAGATCAGGCATGTATCTCCAGATTTTTCTGGTATCTCCACACATGTGGATAATCACAGGGATATGTTTTCTGGTGTGCTGAACGAGTTTTCTAAGATAAGGGAAAGAGAAGTGTTTAGCATGCTGGGGAGAGATCATATCTGGAGTGGAAGAAGGGTCAGGGATATACAGCAAATCAGCTCCACTTTCCACAACTCTGTCTGTGAAGTTAATAAGAGCTCGAAGGATCATTTTAAGGGCTTTTTTAATCGTATCAGGATCACGATACATGGCCACGAGAAGAGCTTCTGCATCGAAAATCCTGGTAGCAGTAGTAAAAGGACCCTCAAAGAGCGCCATCACAGGTTTACTAGATTGTTCTGATGCATACTGTATGGCATCCAGTATCACTTTGACACTTTCAGTTTCATTGAAATCAGGAAGGGAAAGCTTATCATTTATGGAGAGGGTTTTCTGTATTACCGGTCCAAAACGGGTGAATTTAATCTGACATCCAAAAGCCTCAGGGATGTAATTGGCATCATAGTATACTGAAACTGCATCAGCATCAATCTTCTTTTGAAAGTTTATTTGGGCACTGGCCAGTTTCTTGCCATCTGATCTGATATTCTGAGGTGACTCTCCAGAATACTTAATGGCTATGGATCCTGTGGGGATAAGTACAGGGACCCTGTCTGGTGGTTCTTTTTCCAAGACCTGTAGGAGAGGGTTTATTCGCATCAATTATCACAACTTTCAGATTAATCTCTCACAGACATTTATTTATAAATAATCCCATTCTTTTTAACATTTCTGGATTTCTGACTGCTATACTTCTACTTTTCTATGTTTTACTTGGTGTTAGGAATGCATAATTACATTCTTTACGTGGTATATCCTTGACAGTTTATTAGAGGGAATCCAGTTGGTAGCAGAAACAAATTGATCTCTATATAATATTCAAAAAGTTTTAATAGTGGGATAAAAGAAGACGAATTATGGTAAAGGTGCTCCCCCACAAACACTGTGTTGTATGCGGTAAAGCTGTAGAGCCTGACAAATCCTATTGTTCTGATAAATGTGAGGATCAGCTAAAGAAGGATCAGAGGAGGCAGAGGATGTTTTTCCTGATGTTGTTTGGTATTTTGATTATAATGATACTGTTTTCACTGCTCTCAGCACCGAAAGGTTAAAGTGCGATAAAAAATATGTAACGGTGGATGAAACTCATGATGAGACCACCATATCTTATCCTTATTGTTGTAATCTTATATGCATCTATACCGGTAGTTGCAGCCGGTGATCTCAGTATAGATGAGATGGTAGTCACGTATGACACTACCGGTATTACTTTGAAAATAACCTATGGGCTGAGTGGCCTTGATAAATTTTACATGATATTTATTGGTGCGGATTCCGTAAAAGAGAAACTTCAGAACCTGTTCAGCGGGTTTGATGATATAGAGTTCATAGCCATCAACGACTCAGTGGCTGTAATCCGCCTGAATAACTGCATATCCGTAATCAACTCGTCATATGTTTTTACAGGTTATAATCTTGAAGAAAATGTTGGGAACATAACTCTTAAGTTCCCCAATGGCCTTTCTATAGATTACACAGATACAGACAGGATCCCTCCTGCTACATTCAGACTTGGTTACTGAATCTTTTCTCGGCTAGGTTTATTACATGTTTTATTGCTGATGTGAGGTCTGAAAAGTCCCCTTCAACCAGTTCTGGCTGATTGTCCATATATACCACTCTCTTATTGTGGGATAAGGCATACTCGGTAACCACATCTACTGCAGCTCCTTTTAACTCAGTAATCACTGTGGTCGCTTTTTCTACATCTCTTCTGAGATCTTTCAGTAATAGTGGTCTGTTGGACAGATGTTCACTGGCACCAACTACTTGGCAGTCCCACTGACTCTCAAGGTGGGGGATTATGATTTCATCTAGTATATTCTGGCTTGCTGTAGATGCAACAAAGATTCTTTCTCCATCGATGGATTCTACAGGTTTGGGTCTGAATACCGTGTAAACCTTAGGCACATCGGTAATCTCATTGAGAAGGCTTTTGATGACCTCTCTTTCCTCCTCCGGTATTAGGGAGTATTCCCACATGGTCACAAAAATAAGATCTGCCATCTTCAATCGGAAAGGACCGAAATACCTGTCAAAATACCATGTGGGCGAAAGACCTCCGACGACTGTGATATATGAATCAGCTCTGACAGGTGGAATTGCTGCTCCGCTGCCTTCCACAAGAACATGGCTACAATCTAGGTTATTCACCACTTCAGCTCCTGCCAGAACATTGGAATATCCAACTTTTCCAGCCAGTCCCCCTCCACATCTCCGGCAACCCACTGTGGTAATCCTGGAAACCAGTGCATCTTCCCAGTGATCTGAAGCGGCATGTTTACCGCTGTGAGCTTCTTCCAGCAATTTCTGAGGGGTAAGATTGATATCTGTTATGACCTCAGGTTCAGGAGGCCCTCCACGACCCATAGTCAAGACAACTGGTTCAAGCCCTATCTCTTTTATTCTCCTTGCAATAAATGCTGATGCAGCCGTTTTCCCCACTCTTTTTCCTGTACCTATGATTCCCACAGAAGGTTTTCTCAAAATCTTGACGAGGTTAAGGGGTTTAAAATGGAAATCAGATCCAAGGTATTCTATATCCCGAGATATGAGCTCGCATGCCAGTCGAAAACGTATCTCGTAATCTACTACAGGTTCATCGCTGAGGTCGATGGCTACATCGGGTCCAAATCTGTCGAGGGCTTCATGGATGTTTTTCTCTTTATCTCCAAATACTACAGGAAGGTTAAGAACCCTTTCAACATCTTCTATCTGTCCTATTTTTTCTGTACCGCCCAGAAAATATACGCCAGATATGTTGTATTTTTCAGAAAGAGCTTCTATGGCAGCTTTAGTAACTGGGAGGTAGTGTTCACCATCCACCAGAACGAGAGCTCTCTTCATCTCCTCACCCTAAAGGTTTTATTTTATGGAAAGGATTTACAGATGGGCAAAATTAAGAAGCAATTAATATAAAACCTTGCTGGTGTTGGACATGGAGAGAGATATTCTCGTGGAAAAGGAAGAATATACCATGCCGTATTCCAGGGGAATCCTTGCCAATTCTCTGACAAGAGCTGGAATGGATCATGATGAAGCATACAGATTAGCCCAATCCATTAAAAATCAGTTAATAGATGAAAAGAAGTATGTTATTCATGCTGATGAGCTCAAAGAAATAGTCTATTCCAGAATTAAAAAATTTGATGAAAATGTCGCCAAAAGATATTTTTTCTGGGAATTTACTTATCGACGGAGACATCCAATAATAATCCTTATCGGTGGAGCTTCAGGAGTTGGCAGTTCGACTCTTGCCTTTACGGTAGCTCAATGGTTAGGAATCAGCAATGTCATAGGAACCGACATCTTAAGGGAAGTATTGCGGAAAGTGATATCCAAAGAACTCATTCCTGCAATTCATAAATCAAGCTTTAATGCATGGCAGGCCATGAAGGTAGCACCGAGAGAATATGACAGGGTCATTTACGGATTTGTCAATCAAGTGTCTCACATATCAGTGGCCATTGAAGCAGTTCTCGATAGGGCAGTCAGGGAAGGTATAAATGTGGTTGTAGAGGGCACCCATATAGTTCCGGGCTACATAGATGAGAAATATCTGAAAAATAACTTCACTCACTGCTTTATCCTGAAACTGGAAGACGAGGAGATTCATAAGCAGAGATTCTTTGCACGGGCAAACGAAACTCAAACGAGACGATCTGCAGAATACTACATCAGGCATTTTACCGCTATACGGAAAATTCATGATTTTATTGTGGATAATGCCATCAAGAATGAAATCCCGGTGTTTGAGAACTTTAATTTCGAGAATACAGCAAGGTGTATAATGAGATACGTGATAGAGAAACAGTCTAGGTATGTAGAACAGGAGATGGAAGATAAATGAGGATAGTCCACATATCAGATACCCACGTAGGAGCACCTGAATTCAGGAGTGAACTATTTACTGAATGCATAAAAGAAGTTAATGAGCTCTCGCCAGATTTTGTGGTTCATACAGGCGATTTGACCAATGATGGATACAGATATCAATTTGAGGATGCATATGATTTTCTTGACAAAATAGAAACTGAGATCTTTATAGTCCCGGGAAACCATGATGCTAGGAATGTAGGATATCTGCATTTTGAAGAGATTTTTGGAGCGAGATATACGGTATTCAAAGATCGAGACCTGCTCCTCGTTGGTGTTGATACCAGTGAACCAGATTTAGAAGATGGCCATCTTGGAAGGGAGAGGCAAATATGGTTGGAAAATGTTTTTAAAGGCTTTGATGGCTTTAAAATATTCCTCCTCCATCACCATCTTGTTTCAGTTCCGTTTTCTGGTAGAGAAAGGGGAGTTCTGTATGACGCTGGTGAAGTTCTCAAAATATTAACTGACTGCAATGTGGATTTGGTGTTATCGGGACATAAGCATGTCCCAAATGCCTGGAGACTGGAAAATATGTTCATTATAAATGCAGGTACTGCATCTTCACTGCGTCTCAGAGGGCTTATAACTCCCTGCTACAATATTATCGATATAGAGGAAGGAGAGATAAAAGCAACTCTGAAATTTGTTGGAGGAGCTCTCAGAGATCTGCTGGGTGATAGAGCCAGGATACGGGGTCTGGGACTTCAATATTGAGAGTGCATGAGTGGTTGATATGTATAGGGCTATGTGAATCAGAACAGACCCGTTCTTTTCAGCATAATGATATCTGTTAACTGATGAGATAGCTGGAAAAAACGCTTAGGTTTTATACAAAATGTCCTTATTGAATCATGATATGATAGCTCATGTGTATATCGAACTGAAAAAGGGTGTTGCTGATCCAGAAGGAGAGAACACCAAGAAAGCGCTCCAGTTGCTGGGTTTTGATGGTGTAAGGGACGTCAGAACCATAAAGGTGTTCAGAATAGAGCTTGATGAACTGGATGAAGATCAGGGGAAGAGAAAGGTGGAAGAGATGTGTGAGAAACTCCTTGCTAACCCTGTGATACATAATTACAGAATCGAGATAGGGTGATGGAGTTGGATCCATCCGTTTATATCTCCAGAAATTTACCTTTTGAACTGTATGAAGTTGATATCCTCAATGCTTCTGATGAGCAACTGGCTGTTATCAGCGATGAAATGGGTCTGGCCCTGAGTGTAGATGAGATGAGACGCATTAAGGAATATTTCAGGCAAAAGGGCAGAAATCCAACTGACATCGAGTTACAGGCCCTTGGTCAGGCGTGGAGTGAGCATTGCTGCTATAAAAGCTCCAAATATTTCCTGAAAAAATATCTTTTTGGGATTGAAGCCCCTCAGAATATCTTCGTTATTGAAGAGGATGCTGGCGTGGTAGAGTTTGATGAAGAACATGCTTATGTTGTGGCTTTAGAGTCCCATAACCATCCTTCAGCCATAGAGCCATATGGAGGAGCTGCGACAGGTATTGGGGGTATCCTGAGAGATGTTGTGTGTATGGGTGCTCAGCCTGTAGCCCTTGTAGACCCCCTTTTCTTTGGACACCTTGACACACCATACGAGGCTTTACCCTCTGGTGTTAAACACCCTTTGTATCTGATGAATGGTGTTGTAGCCGGTATAAGAGATTATGGCAACCGTGTTGGCATCCCGACTGTTGCAGGAATGATCTTTTTCGACGAGGGATATACGGGAAACTGTTTAGTGAACGTGGGGTGTGTGGGGATAGCCAAAAAGAATCACCTCATTCGTAGCAGAGTAGGCGGAGTAGGAGATGTATTCGTCCTTGTGGGTGGTAAAACTGGAAGAGATGGGATACATGGAGTTACTTTTGCTTCAACTGAGTTGGATGAGAAATCAGAAGAGGAGTCCAGGGGGGCTGTTCAGCTTGGAAATCCAATTGTAAAGGAACCACTAATTCATGCCTGTCTTGAAGCCAACGAAAAGGGTCTGCTAACTGGAATGAAGGATCTAGGGGGTGGAGGTCTTTCGTGTGTCATTGGAGAGATGGCCCTTGCAGGCGGGTTTGGAGCAGAAGTCCATTTAGAGAGAGTACCTCTGAAGGAGAAGGAAATAAAACCCTGGGAGATCTGGGTTTCAGAATCTCAGGAACGAATGATGCTCTCTGTTAGACCGGAAAACGTGGATGAAGTACTGTATATATTTGATAAATGGGACGTGGATGCAACGGTGATTGGAAAGGTAATTGATGAAAAAATTCTGAGAGTGTTTTATCAGGGCTACAAGATTTATGAGATGGATATCGAGTTCGTTACATCTGGTCCGGAATACTGTCGCCCGTACACAGTGGAGAAGAGAGAGATACAGACCAGTGTATTTGATGTTCCCGAGCCTGAGGATTATGAGGATATTTTCAGATCTATTCTAGCGCATCCAAATGTTGCCTCCAAAGAATTTGCCATACGCCAGTATGATCATGAAGTGAGAGCCTCCACAGTCCTGAAGCCCTTGAACGGAATAGCTGGGTGGGAAAGCCATGGTGATGCGGCGGTGATAAAGCCACTGGAAGACTCATGGAAGGGATTGGCCATTACATCTGATGTGAATCCAGCCTACACAAAAATAGATCCCTTCTGGGGAACTGCTGTAGCCTTCGATGAGATGTGCAGAAACCTAGTGGCGGTCAATTCTGTTCCACACAGTTTTGCAGACTGTCTGAATTTTGGAAATCCAGAAAAGCCATTGAGGCTGGGAGATTTTCATGAGAGTGTCAGGGCCCTCGGATGGATGGCTAGAAATCTTGGCATTCCATGTGTATCTGGAAATGTGAGTTTTTACAATGAGACTCCTTATTCCTTTGTTCCTCCAACCCCTACGTTGATGGGAGTTGGAATGGTAGAAGATGTGAGAAAAGTCATTTCCATGGATTTGAAAAGACGAGGAACCGCATTGATTCTGATTAATGAAACTAGACCAGAGTTTGGAGGCAGCGTATACTCTTCAGTGAGAGGATTTGAAGATTCTAATGTTCCAAAATCTAGTCCAGAACATCTCAGGAAGAGTATTGAGACCATGCTATCTCTGTTTAGCAATTTTAGAATCTTATCCTGCCATGATGTTGCCGAGGGTGGAGTGGCTGTAGCCCTTGGAGAGATGTGTATAGGTGGCCATATGGGCTGTGAGGTTGAAATTCGTGCTGAAAGAGCTGATATTGCCCTGTTCTCCGAATCAGCAACACGATGGATCGTTGAAGTGAAAGAAGAGGATTACACGGATGTGGTGGAATTTCTCAGGAAATCAGGACTTAAAGCTGGAGTTCTTGGTTTTACTGGTGGTAAGGATATGATACTCAGAGGAGCAAAGACTACAAAACCTCTGATATATATGAACATCGATGAGGTGGATACAACTTGGCGAAATGGACTGTCGAGGTATATGGGGTGATGATATGGAGCGGGAGGATATTCGGGTGGCAGTTGTACGAATTGAAGGGACAAACTGTGAGAGAGAAACTGCTCTTGCCTTTAAAAGGCTCGAAGTTTTTGCAGAAGAAGTACACCTGAAACAGTTTTACTCGGATATGATCCGGGATGAGGATAAGCGCTCCCTTCATGACTATCATGCGGTGGTGTTTCCGGGTGGTTTCTCTGCAGGAGACTATATCAGGGCAGGGGCAATTTTTTCAGCAAGGGTGAGAAGTGTTCTCAGAAAAGATCTCAAAAAGTTTATAGGAGAAGGGTGGCCGGTCCTTGGAATATGCAATGGATTTCAGGTTTTGGTGGAGCTTGGAGCTTTACCTGCTTTTGATGGTATATCAGAAAAACCTGAAATGGCTCTTGGTATTAATGATTCCAGTAGGTTCGAATGTAGACCTACCTTCTTGAAAGTTGAAAATCAGAAAATCCTTTTCACAAGGAATTTAGGAAAGAATGTGGTAATGTTCCCATCTGCTCATGCCGAAGGTAAGGTCATTTTTCCATCTGGCAGGGAGGAGGAATATATAGAACGGTTAAAAGAAAACAACCAGATAGTCTTCAGATATGTGGACAGAAATGGTGATTATGCAGGATATCCGTGGAACCCAAATGGAAGTATTTACAATATTGCCGGAATATGCAATCCTGAGGGTAATGTTCTTGGCCTCATGCCTCATCCTGAACGAGCGTTCCATCCCGTATCCCATCCTGAATGGACTCGAAACCAGCAAAAAGATGGAGACGGAAAAGGTTTTTTTGAAGGAATTGTAAGTTATCTTGAAAAAAAGGTTTGAGGTCAGAATGATGAACAGGGAATTCAGAGATGAGTTACTCAGGGATTTGACTGAGTTGATGGAGGATTTAACACGAATAGAGTCTCTGCTCAAGACGTTCGAGAAGAAATACGGCATGTCCAGTGAAGAATTTGCCGAAAAATTTGATAAAATGGAACTCAAACCAGAGCGGGATTTTATTAGCTGGCATGCTCATTACCTGGGATATAAAGGCCTGTTGAAACGTAGAGATGAGTTATTTGAAAAGCTGGGGTTGAAATTTTGAGTATTGTAAAGCAAGGCTTTACAATTTGCGAGTCTGTGATTTACAATATTGTGTATATTCTTTCGGAGATATGCTATTCTGCGGTATAGATGTTGGAAAACGATGTTATGGAGCAATATTGGGAAAAAATCTTCTTTATACTGGTGAACTTGAAAGAGCATTAGGATATGATTTCCAGATGGCAGGCATTGATGCACCCCTTACCATTTCTAAAAAATTCAGGGACTGTGATAGAGAACTGCTTAACATGGGAATAAAGCTACTGCCACCTGGATGGAAAGGAATGAGAGAGATCTCAGAAATGGGGATCAGAATAGCAGAAGATTTGAGGAAAAAAGGAGTTGAGGTATATGAGGTATATCCTTATGCCACAAGGAAGATTCTGTCAATCGCACCAAATGCCAGCAAGACAACAGAAGAAGGGAAAAGAGCGATTGAAGAAGACCTGAAAAGATTTGTTGACATGCCTGATGGGTTAACACACCATGAACTGGATGCAGTGATTGCTGCTCTGACCATCAAACTCCTGAAGGAAGGAAAAGCAAGGCTTGTCGGAAAGAGATGTTCAATTGTGATTCCTGTTTCACCTCCCTGAAGGATGCCATCAACAGATTTTTTATGTTGCAGGTTAGTGACATAGGATGTGTGACCAAAAAAGTGTGTAAAACCCCGGTTATTTTGTCAAAAGGATATCTGGACGTCTCATAAAAATTCGTAGGTTTAGTCAGAACTTCAAAACTTATGGGAGGGTTTGTGAAATAACCATTATTTGTCTATAAAACTTCTGGGTATCAATCCCTGCATCATCATACTATCCACCATTACCATGGCAGCCATTGCCTCCAGCACCGGAATTATTCTCGGAACTATACAGGGATCATGTCTCCCTTGTACAATGATCTCCTCATCCTCGCCTGTTTTTATATTGATTGTTCGCTGAGGCTTTGATACAGAAGGAGTAGGCTTTATAGCAACTCTGATTACTATATCCTGTCCTGTTGAGATGCCCCCCAGAATACCTCCAGCATTATTGCTTACAAAAGTTGGTCTCTCATTCTCCATTTTAATGGGATCATTTGCCTCACTGCCCTTCATTCGGGATATATGAAATCCTGCACCAAACTCAACAGCTTTCACCGCGCCAACACTCATAATGGCCTGGGATAGATAAGCATCCAGTTTAAGGAATACAGGCTCTCCCAGTCCAGCAGGGGGATTATGGATGATGATTTCAGCTATTCCTCCAACACTATCTCCTTCTTCCTTGACTTCAAGAATTTTTTCAACCATGGCTGCTGAAGCTTTTATATCTGCACATAATACCGGATTCTTATCTCTGTTCTCCTTTATCCTTTCAAGAGGCACCTCCTCAGCTTTAATACCCGCTACTTCAATGGTGTGCCCAATCACCTCAACACCAAATTTCCTAAGAATTTTCTTTGCTATGGCCCCTGCAGCAACTCTTGCAGCAGTCTCTCTGGCTGAACTTCTTCCTCCCCCCCTCCAGTCCCGTATCTTGAATTTTTCCCAGTATGTGAGGTCTGCATGACCTGGCCTTACGAGATGCCGTATCGCCCCATAAGGTGTAGAATTAACATCTCTGTTCCATATCAGCATGCTGATAGGTGTCCCCAGAGTAATGTCATCCAGCACCCCAGAAAGAATTTGAACTTCATCTTTTTCTTTTCTCTTAGTGGACACTTCACTGAATCCAGGTCTTCGTCTGTTCAATTCCTTCTGTATGTCCTCTTCCTTGAGTTCCAGTCCTGCCGGACATCCATCTACCACTGAGCCAATTGCTTTTCCATGGCTCTCTCCCCATGTTGTCATCCGAAACAACCTTCCAAAGGTGTTCAAACCAGAACCTCCATTGCTGTATGTAAGGAACGAAGGTGTTGATAAAAATTGGGGTAAGAGATGTCTACACATTCAGCATCTCTGACCAGTATTCCTTTTCTGGATATCAGTCCTAGGATAGAGAGTGCCATGGCAATTCTGTGATCCCCAAAGCTATTTATCTCTCCACCCCTGATTTCAGAGTGCTTTATTATCAATCCATCTCGTTTTTCTTCTACATCTACTCCAACAGACTTCAAATTAGTGAAAAGGGCTTTCAATCTGTCACTCTCTTTATGCCTCAGATGCTCGGCATTGAAAATTATGGTCTCTCCCGCTGCATAAGCTCCAAGAATGGCTATCACCGGAACCAGATCAGGTATATCTCTGCAATCCACTGCTATACCTTCCAGATCAGATTGCTTCACTTTGATCCTTCCAGCAGGAATATCCCATCGTATTGTTCCACCCATTTCCTCTACAATATCCACGATTCTCGCATCTCCCTGTTTTGATTCCACCATACCATGGAGTGTAACTTCTCCTGCCATCACTCCAGCAGCGATCATAAAGGATGCGGAAGAAAAGTCCGCAGGTATAACCATCTCATGTAGACCGTATGTCTGTCCCCCTTCTATTTCGTACCTGTTATTGTTAGTAGTTACCTCAATGCCAGCCTTTTCCAGAACATCGAAAGTTATGTCGACATAGGGTCTTGATCTCAAAGAAGTCACTGTTATTGTAGTGGGTTTTTCACATAAAGGCGTGCTGAAGAGGAGAGAAGTGAGATATTGAGAACTCTGAGCATTGAGGGATATATCCCCTCCCTTCATAATTCCTCTAACGGTAATGGGGGGACATCCATTATTGCTGGATATTCTGCCACCAAGCTGTTGGATGGCTGCTATCAGTTCTCTGCTACCTCGTTTTCTGAGAGAGTCATCCCCATCCAAGGTAACTTTTTTTTCTGAGAGAGCAAGCAAGGACATGAAAATTCTAAGGGTGGTCCCAGAATTGCCCACATTTAGATACTCTCCAGATGGCTGTATCTTCTCTACTCCTTGAATGAGTAGTGGATCCTTCTCAAAGACTTCAGCCCCGATGAATTTCACTGCTTGAATGGTAGATTCTACATCTTTTGAAAAGAGAGGGCTGTATATTGTTGTTTTCTCACTGAGAGCCCCAGCTATGATCCCTCTGTGGGTATAACTTTTAGAGGGGGGAGGTGTAACATCTCCAGAGATTTCACTTTTTGAGATTCTGACTAGCATACAACTCACGTTCGAGATCGAGTTCTGTTTTGATTCCCATTTCATTTATAATTCTACTGGCCTCGTTAATGTTCTTTGCGTCAGCAATAGCCTCTGCTATAGGATTAATTTTTAAAGCCACTGAGGGCTGGAAATAGAAACTGATAGATGAGAGAATGGAAACATGAATTGGTATGCCTCCTCTGATCACGTATTCGCCGTAAAATCCTTCTGCACCAAGTAGAGGTATTCTGGATGCTTCGGTGTCAATTTTTTCTACAAGCTCTCTCAACTCTCGTATCGCGTTTTCAGGTATGGAGTGACATCCTATGAATCCGCCCTCTCTTGCCAGCAGGCTCATATTTCTTTCCATTTCTTCCTTTGTTAGTTCTCCATCGCTTCCCATCCCGATGACGCATAACCACGATGTGTGCCTCACCATAGCAAGAGTAGCAACCATAATCGAGTCAGCAAGAGGACTCCTCAATCCATTTTCCTGACCCACCGTAATGGAGTCCCCACCCGCATCCACTCCTATCAAAATATCCATATCCAGGGAAGTCATAATTTCATCGATTTGTCTCGCCAAGTCTCTTGGGCCTGTATTGATATCGACAAGGAGAACTTTTTCATCATAAAAATGGGCTATTTCTGAAGGGATTATTTTCAAACCAGTTTGAGCAATCTTGGTGTCTTTGAAACCAAAGCCCAGATTTGGTGTCAGGGGCTCTATAGGGCTCAGATCCATGAGATGCCTTGGCCCCGGAAATGGATCACGGTGGAATCGTTCCCAGACGACACTCCCAAGAATGACCTTTATGCCATATTCCTCCAAAAAATGCTTTGTGGGTATGGTGCTAACTATGTCTCCTCCTCCACCGATACCTAAGACCAGGGCTTTTTTGACATTTGGAGCAATCATCGAATGTGTTTTAGGAAAAGGAGGATATAACCTTTGTCAGTTAATGTTTCTTCAGAGGACATATCAAGTTATATCAGCAGAGTATGGTTTAGCATTCGGTAAGCTCGGGAGAAATCGATGTTCTAGATCAGGTGAGGTAAAATAGTACGATTTTATCGTTTTCTGAGATGAGAGAGGAATGGAAGAGAAATCTCGATTTAGCCTATGAGGGTGGATATCCATGATCACTAATTCAGTTCAATTTTTTTCAGCATAAGTGCGTTAGATACAACGATGATAGAGCTTGCGGCCATTATGAGGGCTGCATATTCTGGCTTCAGTGTCACTCCGTAGGGAAAAAGAATGCCAGCCGCTACAGGGATGGCTATGGTGTTATAGCCAGTTGCCCAGCCTAAATTTTGCTTCATTTTATTCATAGCACCTTTACTTAACTGGATGAGGCGGGATATATCTCTGGGATCATTTTTTACCAGAACAATATCAGCGGATTCTACAGCCACATCCGTACCAGCACCAATGGCTATTCCTACATCAGCTTGGACTAGTGCGGGAGCATCATTTACACCATCACCAACCATTGCAACTCGATATCCTTTTTCCTGTAATTGTTGCACCTTACTTGATTTTTCTTCAGGTAGAACTTCTGCAAAATACGTATCAAGTCCGAGTTTTTCAGCAACATATTTTGCAGTCGTTGCATTATCACCTGTAAGCATGGCAACCTTTATCCCCATGCTTTTCAACATGTTGACAGACTCATAGGACTCTTCCCGAATGATATCGGATAGAGCTATTAGACCTTTGACCTCTTTCTCTGTTGCTACATACACAACAGTTTTCCCTTCCATGGATAGCTTTTCCAATTGTTTTCTGAATGCTGTTGTATCAAGTTTTAGGAATCTCATTAGTGCTTCATTGCCAACATATACCTCTTCATTTTCAATAATTGCTGTTGCTCCTTTTCCAGGGATGGCGTTAAATCTTTCTGCCTTTGGAAGAGAAATCCCTTCTTCTTTGGCTTTTGTAACAATTCCTCTGGCAATGACGTGTTCAGAATTAACTTCTAATGCTGCTGCCCTTCTTAAAATCTCGTTTTCCTCCCAATTGCTCAAAGAAATAATGTCTGATACTCCGAACTCTCCTCTAGTAAGAGTACCGGTTTTATCAAAAACTACGTAATCAAGATTCTTTGCAATCTCCATCGCTTTCATGTCCTTTATAAGCATGCCATTTTTTGCAGCCAGCGTTGTTGATATAGAAGTGACTGTTGGTATAGCCAGTCCAAGAGCATGGGGACAGGCTATAACGAAGACTGTGATGGTTAATGTCAGGGCAAATACCATTTCGGCTTGTGCAATTCCAGACCAGTATGTAAATGTGAGTACACCAACGATAATGGCTGTGAGTGTAAGATAATGGGCCGCTCTATCAGCTAATTTTTGAGTTTTTGGTTTAGATGCCTGTGCACTTTTCACCAGGTTAATTATCTGAGATAGAGCTGTATCCTCTCCTGTCTTCTCAACTTTAATTTTAATTGATCCTGATTCGTTGATTGTCCCTCCAATGACCTCATCTCCCACTTTCTTAGACACGGGCTTTGACTCTCCGGTTATCATCGACTCATTTACACTCGTCTCTCCTTCTATTACTCTCCCATCTATGGGGATCTTCTCGCCAGGACGGATAAGAAGAATGTCTCCAACTGTTATATCTACAGTGTTTATTTCGACAACATCGTCTCCCTTAACAAGATTGGCTTTAAGAGGGATGAGTTTAACCAGCTCATTTAATGCTCCAGAAGCACCTACAACAGCACGCATCTCCATCCAGTGTCCAAAAACCAGGAAAAGTACAAGAGTAGATATCTCCCAATAAAAATCACTGGCCTCGAATAGAAAGGTAGCGCCCAGACTGTACAGATATCCCGAGCCCACTGCAAGGCTTACCAGAACATTCATATCCAGTATTCTGCTTTTCAACGATCTGAAGGCCCCTTTATAAAATGGAGACGCTCCATAGATCACAATGATGGATGAGAAAATTACCAGAAGTGCGGTATTGAATCCAAAATTGGGGACGCTCAAACCCATCCATCTCTGTACTGTAGGAGACAGAATGAGCACCGGTATGGTGAAAATCAAAGAGACAATTGTTTTTCTTTTAAACTCTTTCACCATCATCTCGTGATGATTTTCGTGCCTCATTTTTGTGTGAACATCCTCTTCAGAAATGGAACAGTCATATCCACATTTTTTCATCCACTTGATTATTTCATCTGCTGAAGTCACACCTTCATGAAAAGTAACTTTCATGATGTTATCCAAGGGGTTGATACTTACTTCGACAACATTGGGATTCTGTTTCTTCAGCTTGTCTTCAAGATTGCAATGGCATCCAGGAGGCATGTAGTCTTTTATGTAGATCTCTATAGTTTTCAGAGGATGTTTTAATGTATTTTCCATCATTGTGACTCTTCTTTCATTATTTAAAAACATTGTCACATAATTTTTGGAGAATCAATGCATTCTAAAAGGTTTTGGAGAGTCAGAATATGCAGAATACAAATATGTAATATATACTCCCAATATTATGGAGCAGCATAAGGACTGAAGACCATTTTTGATTTTTCATCATATAATTTCAACACCATATCCCTACAATTAGATATTCCAACAGATGCAATTTACAAAATCCTTTAATATCTCTTCCATCCACTTTCCTCCGATGCGCATCGTGATAGGTGGGGCTGGTGAAGTTGGATACAACCTCGCCAAAACCTTATGCAGGGATAATGAAGTGGTAGTCATCGAGCAGAAATTAGGAAGGAGACCTATTCTGGAAGAACTGGATGTGAAGCTCATACTTGGAAATGCAGCCAATACATCGGTATTAAAAAATGCTGAAGTCGGAAAAGCAGATATTTTTGTGGGTGTCACAGGAGATGATGAGGTTAACTTACTGGCATGTTATGCAGCCCATAGAATGGGAGCGAAAAAAACCATTGCAAGGGTCAGCAACCCTGAATATGTAGATCAACCGGTTATTTTCAATCATCCTCTAGGGATAGATGTCCTGGTATGTCCTGAGCTGGTTCTGGCCAGTGAAATAGCAAGCCTGGTGAGGCTACCTGGTGCAATAGACATCGAACTGTTTGCAGAAGGGGCAGTGGAGATGATGGAAGGAGTAATCGAGGATAATTCACCGTTATGCGGTAAGAGGGTCTCAGAACTTGAACTGCCTGAAGGATGTCTGATTCTTGGGATTATCAGGAATGGAAATCTGATCATACCAAGGGGAGAAACACAGTTGAGTTCTGGAGATAGGGTTATACTCCTCGGAGTACCGGATAGTATTGTAGAGCTTCAAAGCTCTCTTAAAGAATCCACTGAAGTTGAGAGAATTGCAATTATTGGAGGGGGGACTGTGGGAGCATATATCGCTAGAATGCTGGAAGATACCAGACTCCATGTTAAAATTTTGGAAAGCAATCCAGAGAGGTGTGAAGAGCTATCTAAAATGTTATCCAGAACTAGGATTATCCATGGGGATGGTACCGATATAGACCTTCTTCTTGAAGAAGAGATTCAGGAGTCAGATGTAGTGATTGCCACCACTGATAGTGATGAGAAAAATCTTCTGTGTTCTTTGCTTTCAAAAAGTCTTGGTGCAAAAAAAGCCATATCAAGAGTTGAGAAGGAAGAATATATTCGTCTGTTTCAGACCATTGGAGTTGATATTGCTCTATCTCCCAGAACAGCTACTTATATTCAGGTACTGAGACAGATGAGGAAAATGAAAGTCCATACCATGGTGGAGATAGAGTATGGTATGGCAGATCTGCTGGAAATTGAAGTTGCCAGAAACTCAAAGGTAGCTGGAAAAAGTGTGGGGAAATTGAAACTACCACGGAATGCTATAATAGGCATGATCATTCGGGAAGGAGAACCAATAATCCCTAAGGGCACTACAGTCCTGAAAGAAGGCGATAAAGTCCTAGTGCTGTTTAAACCAGAGGTCCTTAAAAAGTTGGAAAAGATGTTTGCATAGGTGGAAGGGTGAATCGCAATCTCGTCTTTACAAGCCTTGGAAAAATTTTGAAATACTACTCCTTCCTGTTTTTCTTTCCGTTAGCGGTTGCGTTTATATACAAGGAGGATATTATTCCATTTTTTGTTTCTTTTTCTATCACAATTCTAACTGGCCTTTTCATTGAGTATATGTTCAGACCTGTAACAGATTTGATGGGTAAAAAGGAAGGGTACGCTATAGTTGGCCTTGGATGGATAACAGTGTCTGCATTCGGTGCGATACCTTATCTTTTTTATGGCCTTTCCGGGGTGGATGCCTTTTTTGAAAGTATGTCCGGTTTTACTACAACAGGTTCAACCATCCTCACCTCTATAGAGTCTTATCCGAGATCCCTTCTTTTCTGGAGAAGTATGACTCAATGGGTTGGTGGAATGGGTATTATTGTGTTATTCGTGGCTATATTCCCTACTTTTTCTGTAAAAGGAGGAAAATTAATTCATGCAGAAGCTCCAGGCCCTACTCTTAGCAGAATTAAACCCAGAATAAGGGATACGGCAATCTCTCTGTGGAGTACATATATGATCCTCACCTTGGCTGAAATCGCAATCCTCATGGCCCTTGGAGTGGGAGGATTTGATGCAATAAATCACGCATTTACGACCATGGCAACGGGTGGTTTCTCAACTCATTCAGAGAGCATAGCTTATTTCTCTCCAGCAGTTCAGTGGGTTATAATCCTCTTCATGATCCTTGCTGGTTCTAATTTTGCCCTGCATTATTACTGGATGAGAGGAAATTTCAAGATTTTTCGTAATCCAGAGTTCAGGGCGTATCTTACTCTGATTTTTGTGTTTTCTGCGTTGCTGGTTATTATTAATAACTCGTTTTTCTCTCTCTCTATAGAGAATTTACGTCATTCTGCGTTTCAAGTAACGTCTATTATGACCACAACAGGCTACACTACTGTGGATTATGAGTTATGGGGAGCTCCAGCTTTAATGCTCCTTCTTACCCTCATGTTTGTGGGGGGATGTTCCGGGTCAACAGCAGGAAGTATCAAGGTGGCGAGAATTTATCTTCTTGCAAAATACGCCATCAATGAGTTATTCAAGACGATCGATCCAAGAGCCATCAAGGTGTTAAAATATGGAGAAAAATACGTGCCAGATGAGGTGATCAATGGCATTCTGGCATTTTTTGTTTTTTACGTCTTTGTATTTGTCGTATCTTCAATTGCAATGGCTTTACTTGGGCTGGATATGATATCAGCTATTTCAAGCGTAGCAACAACTCTTGGTAATGTGGGTCCCGGACTTGGGGTTGTAGGCCCATCCCATACCTTTGCCTCCCTCCCTCCAATTGGAAAGATTATTCTTACCTTCGATATGTGGGTTGGCCGGCTGGAAATTTTTGCCGTGCTCTCGCTGTTTGTCCCTGATCTATGGAGGAAGCAATGGTAAAAGGATCTTACGTTCTTATAATTGAGGTGGAAGAGCGTTCCATGGTGAATGTGGGTAAACTTGGGGAAATACTGTTCAATAAGGGTTTTTACTGTTATGTAGGGTCTGCTCTGAAAGGATTGGAAGCAAGATTGAACAGACACATCAAGAGAGATAAAAAGAAACACTGGCACATAGATTATCTCCTTGAAAGAAGCATATTAAAGGAGGTATATTACATTGAATCTCATAAGAAACTTGAATGTGAAATAGCCCGCCAGATACATCTGGATAGTATTCCTGGATTTGGAAGCTCTGACTGTAAATGTGAATCTCATCTGTTCTTCTCTGATTCACTGGACACCTTGAAAGATGTGGTGGAGAAGGCATTGAAAATGGTTGGAAGTGTGATCCATCATGTTTCTCTGTAATGCAATTGTTATTGTTATTCATTGTATTGATAATCAAATATGATATGTAGTGTTTATCGGTTTTTCAAATTAAGTCATGTATAGTCGTATAACCAACAACTTTTTAAAGGATTTATGTGACAGAATGGTAGTAACACTTTGAGGTGATTGGATGGTAGACCTAACGATCGAGTTTGCAGGTGTAGAATTTCCAAATCCTGTCTGGCTTGGTTCAGGAATGCCAGGCAGAAACGACGTACGATTGATTGATTTTGCGAAAGGTGGTGCAGGAGGTATTGTCACAAAAACCATCGTGCCTGATGGAACACCGTCTCCTAAACCGAGAATAGCTATGACGGATTGTGGGATGCAGAACATTGAACTCTTTACCGGCCTCCCTCCTGATGTATGGTTTGGAAAATACCTGCCTGCATATAAAAAGGAAACCAATGTACCCCTCGTGGTAAGTGTTGCAGGCTCAAATACCGAAGAATTCGTTCTGATGGCTGAAAGGGCTGAGGAATTTGCTGATCTGATTGAGCTGAATTTTTCCTGTCCCCATTTTAAAGGAAGAGGGAGTGACATAGGACAGGTTCCTGAGCTGACTGAAGAGATAACTCGGGAGGTAAAGAAAGCGGTATCTGTGCCGGTTATGCCGAAACTCACACCCAACATAACCGATCCAAAAGTGATCGCTCAGGCAGCTCTGAAAGGGGGAGCAAACGCTCTTTCTGCTATCAACACCATAAAATGTATTATTGGTATCGATATATATGAGGAAAAACCTATTCTTCCCGCCATCGGGGGCTATTCTGGAAAAGCTGTTAAGCCAATTGCTCTGAGGCATGTATATGAAATAACCAATGCTGTGGATCTACCAGTATGTGGGATAGGTGGAATAGAAAGGTGGCAGGACGTAGTTGAGTTCTTCATGGTAGGGGCTCTCTCAACTCAGATTTGTACTGGAGCTATGGTTCATGGGCCAAAGCTGTTCTCCAGAATAACGAAAGGTCTGGAAGGGTTTATGGATGAGAAGGGTTACGATACCATTAAGGAGATGGTGGGAGTTGCCAAGAAGCATTTCTATGAATCCGCAAGTCTCATGCCAACTGAACCCACAGCTCAGCCTGTGATAACAGATAAATGTAACCTGTGTAAGAAATGTATTAGGGCGTGCTCCTACTATGCCATCTATGAGGGTGATAATCAGGCAATAGTGGATTATGAGAAATGTCATAGATGCGGTCTCTGCTATTATGTATGCCCCATAGATGCAATAGAGTTGGAGAAGGTGTGAGAGATGGATCTTGTAGTAAATAATGGGAAGGTTGTAACTCCCCAGGGTGTTTTTCAGGCCAATATCGGTATAGAGGGAGAAAAGATTGCAACCATTTCTAAGTCTCCGCTGAAAGGAGATGAGGTAATAGACGTCAGTGGGAAACTGGTAATGCCTGGGGTTATTGATCCCCATGTCCACATGGAACTCCCTTTCGGTGGGACAGTTTCAGCCGATGATTTCAAAACAGGAACTATAGCAGGGGCTTTTGGTGGTGTGACGACCATAATAGACTTTGCAATCCAACCTAAAGGAGAGAGTCCTTTTTCTGCTATTGAAGCCAGAAAGAAAGCAGCAGAAGGAAAGGTTGTGGTGGATTTTGCTCTCCACGCCTCTCTGACGGATATGGAGAAAGTGGAGGATGGAGATATCAGGAAGATTATAGAGATGGGCCTCCCCTCTTTTAAACTGTTCATGACTTATCGAAAGGAAGGTCTGATGGTGGACGATGGAACTCTTTTCGCTCTTCTTCAGGAGACAGCCAGTTTGAAAGGTCTTGTGGGAGTGCATGCAGAAAATGCGGCTGTTCTGGAATATCTGATTGCAAAATTCCTCAGAGAGGGGAAAACTGAACCTAAATATCACGCTCTGAGCAGACCGAATTTTGTGGAAGGAGAATGTATAAACAGAGCAATCACCCTTACCGAGGAGGCAAATTCCAGTCTGTATATATTTCATATGTCAACGAAAGAAGGACTGGAGGCAGTTAAGTCTGCAAAGACGCGTGGAGTAAAGGTTTTGGCTGAAACCTGCCCTCATTATTTGATGCTCACGGATGAGAAATATGAAGAAAATGGGCAGCTATATGTCATGAGCCCTCCACTCAGAAAACGGGAAGACAATGAGGCTCTGTGGCAGGGTGTTGTCAATGGTTGGATCGATGTGGTGAGCACTGATCACTGTCCCTTTCGAACAGACCAGAAGGCTATGGGAGACACTTTTGACAAGATACCCAATGGTGTACCTGGAATTGAAACCCTGTTGCCAGTGATGTTTTCTGAGGGATTAAAGAGAGGTATGCCCCTTGAACGTCTGGTAGAAGTGTTGAGCTACAATCCTGCAAGGATTTTTGGTCTTGAAAATAAAGGGGCCATTGAAGTCGGAAAAGACGCTGACCTCGTTATACTAGATCCCAGAGAAGAACGGACTCTTTCGTATGAGACTCTGCACATGAACTTGGACTACAGTATTTTTGAAGGTCTGAAGGTGAAAGGATATCCGGTTACCACCATCTCCAGAGGAGAGGTGATAGTAGATAACAATGAGTTCTATGGAAAGGAGGGTCGAGGTCGGTTTATTGAAAGAGTTTCGGGTGGATGGTAAAGAAATGTAACAGGAGGAGGTATAGAAATGGTTAAAATTGGACTTGTACAGATGAAGTGTGTTGAAGATAAACAGGCAAATGTGGACAAGGCTATTGAAAAAATAGGTGAAGCTGTGGATCAGGGAGCAAAGATTGTATGTCTACAGGAGCTGTTCAATGGGATATATTTCCCTCAGTATCTGGATAACAAGTTTTTCAGTCTGTATCCTGAACCTGTACCAGGTGGAGAAAGTATTGTAAAGATGCAGGAAGTGGCTGAAGAAAACAACATCGTACTGGTTGTTCCTGTTTGGGAAGAGGCAGAGAAAGGCGTGTATTACAATACTGCTGCCGTGATAGATGCCAATGGTGAGTACTTGGGTAAATACAGGAAAACCCATATCCCCCATCTGGCACAGTATCAGGAGAAGTATTATTTCACACCTGGGGATCTTGGATATCCAGTTTTTGAGACAAAATACGGGCGTGTTGGTATAGCTATCTGCTATGACAGGCACTTCCCTGAGTGTTTCAGATCCCTAGCCCTTGGAGGAGCGGAAATCGTCTTTGTTCCAACTGCAACAGCAGGATGGACACGATACCTCTGGGATCTTGAAATAAGAGGGCATGCTGTCGCAAACATGTTCTTTGTTGCAGGGTTGAACAGAGTAGGCCAAGAGGGTGACATGGAGTTTTATGGTTCAAGTTACATAGCCGATCCTAAAGGTCAGTACGTGGAGGATAAACAAGCTAGCGATACCGAGGAAGAAGTGCTGGTAGTGGACTGTGACTTCGATCAGATTGCAGAAGTCAGAAAAATGTGGCATTTCTTCAGAGATAGAAGACCAAGCATGTACAAGAAGATTTGCTCCTACCCAGCCCTTCCATAAATTCTATAAGTTCCGTAGGGTTACATCCCTATTTTATTTTTTCAGGGTTCACCCTTTTGTCTGTTGTTTCTTCTCACTTTTGAGTTCTATTTTAGCGATTCTACTGGAGCGTCATGAGCAGCCTGAGTGAAAGCTTTTATGTTTTCGTAAGGGACGGTTGCCGGGATATCGCAGCCTGGCATCAGAACGTAAGCCCCCCCTTCAAAGTACTGTTTTCCAGCGGTTTCAATGGCTTTTTTAGCCTGATCATACACGGATTCTGGAGTTGCATCATGGAGTACCGTAACTGGATCCAGGTTCCCTCCCATGCATATTTTTCCCTTAAGTTTTTCTACTGCAAAAGCCAGATCTACTCTGTGATCTAGGCTAAACAGGTCGGCTCCACTCTCTGGCATGATTTCTAGTCTATCGGATGTATCTCCACAAATATGGAGAATGGTTTTTACACCCAGTTTGGAATAAGTTTCTGTCAAATTCTTAAGGTATGGTAGAGCAAATTCTTTAAAGTGTTTTGGAGAAACAAGATCTCCCGCTGCTGTGGGATCAGCGATACTCACACATTCCAGAATCCCCTCTTCGATCAACGGTTTATAAAATCTTTTTATGGCTTGGAGAGCAAATTCAATTACTTTTCTTGCAAAATCCGGTTGTTTATACAGATCTATCAGTAATCTTTCCGCCCCCCTGAACTGACCGGCAAGAGTAAAGGGACCCCATTGAGTTGTGGCTACCAGATATGTGTCTCCTATTTTTTCGGCAACCATTCGGGTTGTTTTTCGTATCGAGTCGATAACTGGATATTCATCAATTTTATCAAGTTCGAGCAGATCCAGGTCTTCTGGAGATGTTACGATGGGTCTGGCAAGTTCTGGAGCTGAATTCTTGGGATACTTCATCTCCCCTCCAAGAGCAGCGCCGGGATAGTTGTTGTAACCAGATCCAGGGTATACCACATCACTCCTCAACTTTTCGGCTATTTTTACCATAACGGCAGCATATTCTTCTGGATCCGTCTCGAAAGTCTGAAAGGTATTATTCGTGTTAAAAATGGTCCACATTCCTCCCCCAAAAAAGGCAACTGGAATCCTATCAGGGATATTGAGATCCATAGCCGCTAAAATAACGTCTTTTGGATTCATGATATCTTCATGAATATTGTGGTGATTTAAGGCTTGCGATGGTTTAACTTCAAAAGTAGAACCATTTTACGGATATATATGAGTCAAAAAAATAAGCAAGTGAAAAAGAGAAAATGATGGTCTTACAGTTTCCACCGCCCTTCTTCTATCACATACTGCTGGATGTCCTTGTAATATCTGGATTTAGTATCTTCGATCTCGTCCTCGATCAACCATCTTGAAGGTTCTCCCTTTCTCGGATCTGGAACATCATCAGGTACTTTCCAAAAAGGGTACGGGCATGATTTGAGGTATGTGTGTCTGGCGAAGTTCTCCAGGTAGGGTTTACCCCATATCTTCTCTAGATGCTCCCATTTCTCTTCCTTGGACATCTCCCTAACTTGGTTGGTATAGGGATCAATGTTTTTCTGGCAGAATGCCTTAGTAACACCGATCTCTTTGAATTGCTTCAGCAGGGTATCTTTGAGGATGTTGGGAGTGTGTCCAAGATTAGCATATACGTGGTCTGGCACTACCATATTGAAGCTATCATATGCGTACCACTGGTAGTCAAAAGGAAGCATGGGTCTGTCGAAGAAGGGATCAGCCTCGATCCACCTCCCGCCAATGTACACCTCAATGGTGTTGTGGATGAATGCATTCACAGGCAGTTGGTCTACCAACTCAGGAGGTACAAAGATTTTGGGATAATCACGATAGCACAGTGTGTATGTGAATCTTGCTGGTATCTTATTTAAACGGTACAGTGTTACCTGCAGGTTTGTTCTATTAAAGCAATTTCCCTCTCCCTCTTCTATGGTATCCCTGGCACTTTTGGGGGGTTCATAACATAATTTGAGGTTCTCGACTACCCAGTTCCATATATTTACAGCAAGTTCTCGAGGAGTTTCAACTCCTTCAGCAAGTTTGGCAGCGAGATCTCTAACAACTTCGTCTTTTGCATCTTCATAAGGCGTATCCACAAAATATCTATCAAAATCTGGTTCCTGTGGCGGTTCCCATGGTACAGGACTGTCAAAATCCTCATACGGTTTTTTCATACATGTCCCCTCTTTTTTTATTTTACACGTAGTTTAATTAATATATAATCATTACGCTTCAAGTTTCGTTAATTTATTATTGGTGGTATGAAAAAATAAAAAATATCGGGTTAATTTAATCGAACAAATTAGCAGATTTTATTTAACGTCTTTACCAGCTACATGCATGTATGTTGAATTGTTCTCAAGCTTTTATGCCTTAGTAATTGCTGAATTCATCTTATGCCCGCTCCCGCTTTTAGTAAATGTGTGACAAAGCTACATCTTAAAGTATGTAGAGTTACTTTCTTTTCTATTTCCACTTTTTTGGCGGTTATAAAACTCTACTTTAACCTTCCAATTGAGGTGTTGTGGGAATAATAGCTGCGTAAAATACGCGTTATATGACATTCAACCCCTTTGCTGCTGGAAAGAAGATTTTATAAAAATAAAAATGTTAATGGTGTTATAGTGGAAGGAAAAAAGATATTTTAACTAATGGAAGAATGGATCAAATCAAAAAAATAAATGGATTGGGAGATTGAGAGTGGCTATGAGTTTTCCAAATATAAGACTGAAGGAAAAATTACTCGGGATATATAGAAGGGGAAAATTATGGTAAATGAAATCCAAGTAAAATCAGTTTTAAACAAACATAAAAGGAGAGATGATTGGTTTTTGGATGATTATTCGGTAAATCCTTATGAGAGTTGCTCTTTTAATTGTATTTATTGTTACATCAGGGGAAGTAAATATGGAGAGAATATGGCAAAGACTCTATCAGCAAAAATAAATGCCCCGGAAATACTGAGAAAGCAATTAAAAAGAAGATCAAAAAAAGAAGAGCACGGTATTATCGCCTTATCAACTTCAACAGAGCCTTATATGGAAATTGAGGAAACTCTGAAGTTGACAAGGAGATTACTTGAAGTCATTCTAAGATATAAGTTTCCAGTTCATATTTTGACAAAATCGACCTTGGTTTTAAGAGATCTGGATTTGCTAAACGAAATTGATAAAAATGCAATTTTACCGAAGGATTTAAGGGGTAAATTAAATCGTGGCGTAATAATTTCATTTTCCATTTCAACTTTGGATGAGAAACTGGCAAAAATTCTTGAGCGTAGGGCACCTAAACCAATAGAACGATTAGAGACAATGCAAAAATGTAAAGAAGAAGGCTTTTTAACAGGGATTTGTTTCATTCCCGTTTTGCCTTATCTTTCAGATTCTGAAGAACAACTTGATGAAATGATAAAAACAGCAAGAGATTATGGAGCAGATTTTGTTTTGGTGGGAGCATTAACTTTATTTGGAAATAAACCTGCAGATTGCAAAACACTTTACTATAAATTCTTGGAAAAGTGTTACCCAGAAATTGTACCAAAATATAAGAGTTTATTCAGAATTTTCTTTCAACCATCAAAAGAATATCAGAAAGAACTTGAAGAAAAATCAAAGAGATTGTGTGAGAAATATGGAATTAAAAATAGTATTGTCTAATAGTGACTTTAGATGGAACGCTTCGTCGAGTCATATAATACAGGCTATACGGTTCACTTCGTTTACCCCAAATTTGTTCTATCGGGTAGCTTTACATATATATTCAACGATTACTATGATATGTTAACAGATTCAGCCTCCGCAAGGTTATAAGTGTGGCATATCTATTAAGGGTTATTACTAAGGAAAATAAAATTTGAAAGATATACCTCTTTATGATCATAATTGAGACTGAATTTTTCCTCTTGCAGGTATTATACCGTCTTGGGGATGTTTATACTTAATTGCTGATATGGAGTATACAGGAGATAAGGCCAATTGATGTTAAAAGTTTTATGAGAATAGAGAGGGCGTGTAGCTCTCTGTAATATGATGCATTCAAGTATAAAGATTATAACATTGAGAGGTCAATATATTCTAACAGGAGTTGTATCTAATGTCTGAAACCTTTGAGGAGAAAATAAAAGCGATGAAAACCATTTCTCCAGAGGAAATGGATAAAAGGGTTAAAGAGATTAAAAATGTCTGCAAATCCTTCTGTGGAGACTGTCCCACTTATACTGGAGCAGGAGAAACACAGCTTGGATTCTGTGCGGTTGGAAAAAGCAACCTCATTAAAGAGAAAAAAGGATGTTTATGTGTTAATTGTCCCATTACAAAAGCTATGTCTCTCAGATGGGACTATTACTGTACATGGAAGTGGAAAAGAACTGTCAGGGATCTAAAAGTAGATATGGGATAGATCGGAGAGCACTCAATCTTTTTTATGGTTCTGAGAATAAGCAGGTCATTATCCCTTAACATGAAATTCCGATTTAGCTTTTAATGTGGTTAACTTAATTTAAAAACCGGAGAATTTTTTCTTTGAGAGTTGAACTCTCTGATTATTTTATTAACTTAATGAATATATTTATTTTTTGTAGATACAAAAACCTTTAAATTCGATGTCGGCAAGACAAATATGATGTCGAGATTTAGACATCTAATCTCAATTGAAGAACTTTCTAAGGGAGATGTTGAGTACATACTTTCAAAGGCTGATGAATTCGAAGATATAGCCAAGAAATCTTTTTCAGATATTCTGAAGGGAAAACTCCTTGGAAATCTGTTTTTTGAGCCATCCACGAGAACTAGAATGTCTTTTGAGACTGCTATGAAACGTCTTGGTGGAGAGGTCATCAACCTTAATACTGCGGAAATATCTTCGATAGCTAAAGGCGAGACTCTGGCAGACACCATCCGGGTGGTGAGTGGATATGTCGATACCATCGTGATACGACACCCGAAAGAGGGTTCTGCGAAACTCGCAGCTGAGTTTTCTGAAGTTCCGGTTATAAACGGAGGAGATGGTGCTGGTCAGCATCCAACTCAAACTCTCCTTGATCTGTATACCATATGGAAAGAAGGGGATATCAATGACATCAGAATTGCCCTTGTAGGAGATCTTAAATACAGCAGAACAGTCCATTCGCTCATTAAGGCTCTTTCTCTTTTCAACGCTGAGATATATCTCGTCTCTCCTGAAGCTTTAAGACTCCCAATCCAGTTCAGGGAAGAGCTGGGTAACAATGTTGTGGAAGTGGATAGTCTTGAGGACATTATTGGTGAGATCAATGTGATTTATGTGACTCGAATTCAAAAAGAACGGTTTCCTGATTTAGATGAATATCACAGAGTGGCTGGAAGTTACAGGATAACCAGAAAAATGTTAGAAAATGGAGAGGAAAATTTGATAGTCATGCATCCACTGCCCAGGGTGGATGAAATCAGTCCCGAAGTAGATGCAACGGCTCATGCCATGTATTTTAAACAGGCTTTCTATGGGGTTCCCGTTAGAATGGCCATACTCTCTGAGGTGATGGGGTATGGATAAAGGTCTATTGATTCAAAAAATAAAAGATGGAACAGTTATAGATCATATTCCTCCGGGAAAAGCTCTTTTTGTACTGAAAATTCTGGGAATAGATGAAAATACCAGAGAAATCGTCAGTTTTGCCATGAATGTTCCTAGTAGTAAAATAGGGATAAAAGATATTGTAAAGGTGGAAAACAGGGTTATTGGAGAGGAAGAATTGAATAAAATTGCCCTCATCGGGAGAGATGTGACCATCAATATTGTACAGAATTATGATGTGGTGAAAAAGTTCAAAGTCAAGCTCCCTTCTGAAGTAATTGGTGTGGTTAAATGTCCTAACCCAAGTTGCATATCCAACACCTCTGAGCCTGTATCTTATCGATTTGTGGTAGTGGATGGAAGACTCAAATGTCATTACTGTGGCAAGATTATTTCAAAAGACGTGGAAAAATGGATCGTCAAAGAAGACGTGAAAAGAGAAAAGATTAAATGACCTGGAAGGGAAATCAGCGATAAAGAACATTAGGTAGGTAATTGACGAGAATTAGAATTGGAGGGAGGACCCATGGAGATGATAGAGATTAGACCAGGAGATTTCTATAAGCTACTTGCCAGACCTGTGGTAGTCGTTTCAACGATCTCTCCAGAAGGAGTTCCAAATGCAGCACCTTTCAGCTTCTGCACACCCATCAGTTTCGATCCACCCATCTTTGGAATTTCCTGTCAACCCCGGCATGATACTTGGAAAAATATTCAGCGAAATGGTGAGTTTGTAATCAATCTCATCGGTGAAGAAATGAGTTCCACACTGAAGATACTGGGGAAAAAATTTCCATACGGAGTAAATGAGATTGAAAAGGCTGGGCTAACGGAAGTTAAGGCTAAGGCAATTAAACCACCCCGGATTGGTGAGGCATATGGATGGCTTGAATGTAAACTGGTGGATAGCAGTGTTATAGGAGATCACGTGGTAATTGCAGGAGAGGTGGTGGTGGCAGAAGCAAGAGAAGGGATGATGGAAGAAGTCGTCTCCCTTGAGAAAGCCAGGCCACTCTGTCATCTGGCTAAAGAATTCTTTACCATCCCTGAAAAAGTTATAAAAATTCCCCGGTAGATTAAACGAGCCATATTGTAACATCTTCGATTTGCAAATTGTTAACGTACGTTAACAATACCAGCGAAAGTCCACGTATCATAGAACATCATAAGTTTACATATTTACAACATATTTATAATAAGATATATATCCATTGAGAATGGTGGTGTCAGGCGTGAGATATACATATAGGTATCGGTGGGCGATATTTGTTGTTCTTGCCGGTATATACTTTTTTGTATATTTCCACAGAATGTCCTCGGCTGTTATTGCGAGAGAACTGATGGATGAGTTTGCGGTATCTGCTGTGGCTATTGGAGTAATGTCATCAGCTTATTTTTATCCCTATGCTGCTCTTCAGATTCCCGTGGGGATGCTCTCGGATACAGTTGGCTCAAGAAAAACTGCTACAGTCTTCACATTCATGGCATTCATAGGAGCAACTTTGTTTGGTCTCTCTTCTACATTCTCCATGGCTGTTGGTGCAAGAGTTCTTATGGGTATTGGGGTATCTGGGGTGTATATACCGACCCTTAAGATCCTATCTCAGTGGTTCAGAAAACAGGAATTTGCCAGTCTTACTGGTGTTCTCCTGGCTGTGGGTAATTTTGGAGCGTTATCAGCCTCATACCCCCTTGCCATGATGGTCATCTTTTTTGGATGGCGCACATCTTTTTTTATAATCGGGCTTATAACACTAATTCTTGCCATACTCTGCTGGGTTGTTGTTCGAGACTCTCCTAAAAATGTTGGAGTTGACCCAGTGGTTGTCGAGGAGGAACATAAAGAAGAGAAGATACCACCCCTTAAAGGAGTTAAATCTGTTTTAACAAACAAATATTTCTGGCCCCTTGCCATCTGGTTTTTCTTTGAGTACGGAGTTATTGCAGGATTTCAGGGGTTATGGGGAGGTCCGTTTTTCTTGGATGTGTATGGTATGAGCAAGGCCCAAACAGGTGTCATGCTGATGATGGTGGGGTTTGGAATGATAATTGGAGCACCTTTGATCGGTGTTTTATCAGACAGGGTTTTCAGGACAAGAAAGTGGATGCTGGTTGGGTGCACTATCGGAATGCTGGTAGTCTGGTTCCCCTTTGCCTTTTTAACGGAGAAAATGAGCATCCCACATCTGTATATTCTGAATTTCGCCATGGGAGTGTTTGGTAGTGCCCTTATATTGATATTCACTTCTACGAAAGAGCTGTTCCCCCTCCAGATTACTGGAATTGCCACCAGTATGGTCAATATTTTCCCATTTATCGGAGGAGCGATTTTCCAGACGGTGATGGGATACCTGATGGATACAATTGGGAAGGTTGGAAGAGCATATCCGAGTTCAGCTTACGCTCTTGCTTTCAAGTTTACCTTTGTGGCAATAATAGTGGCCTTAGTGGTTTCCATATTTGTAAAGGAAACCATGGATATGGCATGAAAATGACCGCTTTCATAAAATCTTTTTTAATTTACTAACAGATTCGTGGGCCAGACGGATCGGTTCCGGGAGTTTTCTATCACGGATACATGATTTTGTGAGATGTATTGCTGTGTCAAGGGAAATCATGTGCCCAACTGAAACCAGGATCTCTCTGCACCGTTTACAGGTTTTAATTGCTCTGCCAACCTCCTTCCCCTGATACATTATGGGTTCCCATTGGAATACTTTATCTGGATGGGTATAATCGCCCACTAGACGAGTTTTCGTGATACCTATGGTTGGAGTATTGAGGGCAAGACCCACATAGCACGCCAGACCAAAGTACCGGGGATGGCATATACCACTACCATCCACAAATATTATAGTATTCTTTCTCAGGAGATCTTTCAGGGTTCGAACAGCAGGCTTACCTTCTCTGAACATAAGGTAAGTTGGGATATATGGAAAATCAACTCTCTCGATGGTGTGGTTGCTATCCACTATTCTTAATTCTGGAAATTTAAGGAGTACTGCTGAAGAAATTATTTCGTCACCACGAAATGCCTGGTCTATTCCAGCTACATACTCTATCTCTTTAAGATTAAAACAGTCTTTTTCAATGATTTTTCTGGCAAGCTTGTACTGCATTCGTGAATATTTGTTAAGGTTGTATCTATCTTTCATTGTTAAGAGATCGAAGCCCGGACTGTAATAAATAGAGGTCCACGCACGTCTATTTTTTTACCTGTGCTGGTAATATAATTCAGGGCTGCTCTATCTATAGAGACATTGATGTCTCCTAGGCTTTCCACCATCCTTACCCGGATCTCTATTTCTTCTTTTCCTTCTGCAACAGCCCTTTCGATCTCTGCTGCAGCTCGATAGGCAAATCCACTCATATATTGTATGGATGTAGGGACTCCTTCTTCAAAATAACGGCTCCACTTCTCTGATTTGGGAATACCTAGGATGTTACCATCATGTATCACTACTTCGTTAAGATATGCTGGACCGCATAGCTTTGTATTCTCTTCAGGTTCTACAACTTCCACAGCGATACTCTTTCCATATATTTCTCCCTCAAAGGCCACGAAACTGCATGGACTCTTCTCTTCTCCATATGTTTCACAGGTTTTTACGATGGATGTTGCTATTTCCAGTCCAGTAGGAGTTTGCGGCAATTTATCTACTCGTATCATTTTTGCAAGTTCCAAATCTGTGAATTCCACTTGTCGGAAAAGCTGAGGATAAGCAAGTTCTCTTATATCATTTTCTTTGAAAAGAACCATGGCAAGTCTTTCTACTCCAAGTCCAAGATTCATAACGGGTGTATCGATATCATAACTGGCCAGTGAGGCAGGAGAGTATATTCCAAAAGTGGCCAACTCGATCCAGCCATCTTGGTATTTGGTGTTTGAACCTACCAGCTCTGGATGAAATGCAAAAACTTCGGTTTGAGTTCCGGGAATGTAATATTTGCTCCTCTTTTCATCAGGTCTGAATCTGAATTGCTCAAAGCCGAATTGCCTCAGTAATCCCTCTGCCAACGCTTTTCCATCCTCTACCGTTACATCTTCGTGGACAATCACACAGGAAGCAGAGAAATAGGTATACAATCGGGTGGCATCTTCACCCTGCTCTCGTCTGAAACATCGGTCTATCGAAAAGAGCTTTATGGGGTGGGGAAGTCGGTCATGAAGCTTTTCCAGTGTTATGAACCATCCAGCAGTCATGTGGCTTCTCAGAGTTAATGTGGTGGTATCGGGTTTTAATTCTTTAAATTCTGGAAATACCTTCTCGAGGATTTCTATAGCAAGGGTATCTTCGATGTTAAGAGCTTTTGAGATCTCATAAACGATATCATCTCCATCCATATTGCCTTTTTTATACTGGTGCAGGATCTCTCTGGTTTTTTCAACATCTTTTTCTGTAAGCCTCCTCTCGATGATGGATTCTATGCTGCCGATTCGTTGGCTGGATATTCCGATGTTTGGCCTGGGAAGTCCTGCCAGGTAAAAGCATCGATCAAGTACAGCCATGGCCTCTCTACCGAACTGCCGGTAAACATGGCTCTCATCTACAATCAATGGGTTTATGATTTCATCGAATCCCAATCTTATGTATGCCTCTCTAAGCCTGTGGATGGTCTGGAAAATGGGATGCTCTTTTCCAGAAGTTATGGTATTGTACGGATAGGCTCTATCTGGTGTAACAGGTGTAAGAATTTCTGATCCCATCAGCCATGCTCTCTCAAAATCAGCTTTAGCTCTTTTTTTAAACTCATTCGGGTCGAATTTCATTTATCTCTCCCCTTTTCTGGATTTAATGCTTCCATCAGATGTCGTATTTCAGAAGTAATTAACATATGAGTTTTTACTCTATCTAGCATAGTTCTAACTCCATCCATTTTTTTCCTTAACCCTGGGATCATTTTTTCAGGAAAATCGAACATCATGAGTTCGTCAAAAATACTGTCCAAGATATCGAGATATTGTTCTGCCTTATTTAAGTCTCCTTCTTTGAGAAGGTGGATTACGTAGCGTTTCAGTTCTCCTGCCATATCTGCCAGCCCCGTCAAGTATGGTTCTACCTCCACATGAAGGGTGTTGTAATCTGGAAGCCTCCTTTCAGTTACAATTGACAGAAAGGATGCAGCCTCGGTATATTCCTGCTGACCTATGAAGGTAATGGGAAAATAAATCTCCGGAATTTCATCTTTGAATTCAGTTATTTTTAAGTTCAGATCCGTTGCCTCCTCGATAAGTTCCTTTGCCCTCTCTATATCTCCCTGATGGATCTTTTTTACACATCTGGCAGATATGCGGATTAGTTCTCTCGTGTAGGCCAGTAGCCTCTCTCTTTTTTCTTCTTTTATCTGAAGCTTGTGGTATAAACTCTGTAAATCGATCTCCATACTATCACTCCGCCAACAGAACTACCCTGCTGATTTCTGACTGATCTACGATATCATATTGTGTATGTTTGGCGATATCTGTGGAAAACTGAAGTATCTCTTCATGAGATGGCATGGATTCTCTTGAGAGTCTCTTTCTTGAGTACCCAAGGTGCATATAAGCTTTCACCTCAATAAAATCAGGACGGGCAATGTTTATGAGGTGGGCATATTTTTCAGGGTAATGCATGTTTGTATTCTTTGCCAGAGTGAGTCGTATCACCGTTCTAGTATCTTTACTGGAAAGGATCTTGAGAGATTTGAGGATATAATCCCAGAAGTCACCATAAGGGCGGTTGATTTTTTTGTACATCTCTTTCGTGCAGGAAGAAAGAGAGATATATAGCTGAGTTGGCTCGACCACCTCTATCATCTCTGGAATAGTTCCGTTGGATACTAAAAACGTAGTTAACCCTTTTCTAGTGAACTCCTTTATCAGGTCGGGAAGATAAGGATAGAGGGTGGGTTCACCAACAAGGGATATAGCGACATGTTTTGGATTTTCAGCCTCTCTGAATTTCTTCATATTCGTTTTTGAAGAGCCTTTAAATCCTGAAATAAGCTTTATCTGGGCTTTAATGGCCTCTTCAGCCATATATGCTGGGTCATCCCATTCATTATGATTTTTAAAGAATTCAGCAGGCCTCCAGCAATAAACACAGAACTGGTTACACGAAAGAACAGGAGACATCTGAACACATCGGTGGGAAGTAATACCATAGAATTTTGATTTGTAGCAGGCACCCTCATCTCTCAAAGAGCGTTTTAGCCACAGACAGGTCTTCACAGCTCCATGGGCGCCTATTTTCCGATATCCCTTGAATTCTTCAAGTTCATACATGTCAGGGGACTTTGGTGCTCAAACAAATAAATATTTATTGTCCATTTTTCTATCCAGAGGTATGCCTCTCCGAATACATGATAAGTTATCTTCTTTCAGAGATGAAAGGTATCTATTCATGGCAATTATTGTCATTGGGATATTCCTCAGGCTGTTTAATTTAACGGAGAGGCCCATGCATCACGATGAGAGTGTTCATGGTTATCTCGCCTACTGGATTTACAAATACTTTGCTTATACTTATGATCCGGCGTTTCATGGCCCTTTCATCTATTATATCACTGCCTTTGCCTTTTATCTTTTTAATGATTCGATTCTGGTAGCGAGACTTGTACCTGTGACATTCGGAGTAGTCCTCATAATCTTGCCCTATTTCCTGAAAAGATGGCTCGGTAACTCTTATCTTTTTCTATCCCTGTTGCTTGGAATCTCTCCAACTTTTCTTTATTTTACAAGGTTTTTGAGGAATGATATATTTATCCTTGTATTTTTCTTTATTACTTTTATTGCATATATGTGGTTCAGGGAGACTGGAGAGGAGAAATATATAGTAATCGGGCTAATAGCTGCTGCATTTGGATTTATAACCAAGGAAAATGCCATCATCTATGCCTTTATCTTCATATCCTTCATGTTCTTCAATGGATTAAGAGAACATAGAGCGGGATACATAAGGCTATGTTTAAACTACTGGAGAGGATATCTCGTTGGCCTGGCTGTGTTTGCTATCATATTCTCTGTATTTTATTCATCTTTTTTCCTGAATCCAGAAGGGCTGAAAACCGCTGTGATAGGCTCAGTGGAACACTGGTTAAAAATGCATGAGATAAAGGATCATTACAAGCCCCCATATTATTATTTTGGTATTTTTTTCCGGTATGAATTTCTGATATTCCTGATGGGATTGGTAGGAGTGTTACAGATTCTACAGAAAAAAGAGAAGAATGTCTTCCCTCTCTTTGTGGGTTACTGGGCCATTATGAGTCTTCTTATATATGGATATTTATCCCATAAGGTACCATGGTTGAGCATTCATATGCTTCTACCCTTTGCAGTTGGTGGAGCATATCTCTTGAAAGAGTTACGTCTAGACAGGAAAGATGTCAGGGTGGCCATGGCTGTGGCAGTGGCAGCAACTCTGGTAGTAGCTATCCATGTAAATTATATAAACTATGCCAATGATGATGAAATGCTTGTGTATGTTCAGACTAAACCTGAGTTCGTTCAGCTTGTGGGTATTCTTAAAAAGAAACTCGAGATGGGAGAGGGGGTCTGGGTGATAGAACCTGAAAACGATTACTGGCCCCTTCCCTGGTATTTGAGGAATTATGAGGTGAGTTTCTCCAGATATCCACCAGACCAGATAAATACTACTGTGGTTACATCCTATTCTTACGAAGAGGAGATCCTCAACAGGATAAATTATGAGCCAGTTAAGGTATATTATGAGCTCAGACCAGGGTATTATATGGTACTGATTCAAAAACGGTGAAAAAATGGAAACGGATGTGCTTATCAGGAATATAGAGAAAAGAAAGCGAGAAATACTTGACTTAACTTTGAAGCTGATATCTATTGATACATCTGAGGGAAAAGAGGGTGAAGCTGCTCTGTTTCTATCCGAATATTTTGAAGAATACGGTTTTGAAACAAGACTTGAGGGAGAAGAAGGTCGTGAAAACCTGATTCTTGGCAGTTTTAATGCTAGTATGATCTTTAATGGTCATCTTGATGTTGTCCCACCCGGTCGACCAGAAGGCTGGAGAAATCCACCTTTTAAGCCATATGTGAAAGATGGGGCTGTGTATGGGAGAGGAGCCTGTGATATGAAGGGAGCGGTAGCCTCTATGGCTGTGGCGTACATAACTTTAGCTGAGGCCTTCAAAATGGATGACATTCTTCTGATGTTTACAGCGGATGAAGAAAGTGGAGGATTTGCTGGATTAGGAATGTTTGCCAATAAAATTGATGCAACAATGGGTGTGATAGGCGAGCCTACTGATATGAATATAGTCTCCTCCCATAAAGGCAGCATTGGAGTCCGCATTCGAGTGAAAGGCATTCCTGCACATGGGAGTAAGCCAGAGCTTGGAATCAACGCCATATACTATGCATCGAAAATGATACAGGACCTGACAGAAATGGAATTTGTAAAGGAGGATCCAGTTCTGGGAAAACCCACTCTGATGGTTTCGTTAATCTGGGGAGGAGAGAAGCTTAACATGGTTCCTGATACCTGTGAGTTTCTTATAGATCGGCGAATGATTCCGGGAGAATCTGGTGATATGGCCCTGAAAGAGATCCGTGATGTGGTAGAGAAGTATACAGAATACGGAATTGATGTAGATGTAGAAAAGATGTTCGAAATGTCTCCTGTGAAGGTTGATGAAGGAGAACGGGTCATTGAGCTGGCACGGAATGCACTGGAAAAAGTTGGGATTAAGCCATCCATCGAAGGCATGTCTGGATGTTCAGATGCCAGATTTCTTGTTGAAAGAGGAATTCCGACTATTTTACTTGGGCCGGGAAAAACAGAGCTGGCCCATGGGTATGATGAACATATTGACATTGAATCTCTGGAACAGGCTGCCATGGTGTATGGACTTATGATGTATGAGTGTATGGTGATGGGATAACGGTATCATTTCCTGTATTTATTATCCGTACTCTTTCTTCAGATGTATGTTTAGGAATCCCTCTGTATGGCAGTTTATGCAGTAAATCCCCCTCGATAGATGTATGTCTACCAAGTTCCCATAGCTTGGTTCAAGGGGATTCGGATACCCATGACAGTTTTCACAGACCACATGACCCTCTTCAGCCTT
>MTND01000028.1 GCA_002010305.1 Archaeoglobi archaeon JdFR-42
TTTCCGTAGCATATCGGCCCAGGATCAGCTCCGGCACTTTTCGGGCCAACCCTCAAAATTCCTCCTGCATCAATCCAGGCGATACTTCCTCCACCAGCCCCGATAGAAACGACATCTATCGAAGGAATCCTGATGTAATGATGCAGTATTTCCTTTTCAGGAGAAAAAAATAAATTACCGTCGACTATAAGGCTCACATCAAAGCTAACCCCGCCCATATCGGCAAAGATTAGATTACCTATTCTATAAAGACTTGCAATGTATCTGGTGGCAATCGCACCTGCTGCAGGACCAGATTGAATAGTTTGAATTGGTGATTTTTTAACTATTTCTGAATTCGCTAAACTTCCATCCGATTGCATGATTAAGAATTTTCCTTTAAAACCCAGATCATAGAGTTTGTTGGTTAGGTTTATCATGTAAAAAACTACAGCAGGGCCCACATAAGCATTGAGAGCAGTTGTATTAGTCCTCTCATATATCCCTATTTCAGGGTAGATCTCATGGGAGGCTGTAATAAATCGATCAGAAAACCTGCTGGAGAGATGGTCTTTAACTATAATCTCATGGAGAGGATTTACATAAGAGTTCATTAGAGTTATGCCAACAGATTGCACTCTGTGGCTGATTATCAGACTCTCTATCTGATTTAAATCCTCCACTTTTATTGGTTCAAGTACGTCTCCAGATGCATCAATCCTCTCATCAAGAGAAAACACAAGACATCTTGGAACAATAGACTTCTCTTTTCCCTTTTTTAAATCAAAAACAAATTCCAACTTTTTAACTCCCTTTTGCATGTCTATATAATCCCGAAATCCTTTTGTGGTAATTAGTGCTGTCCTCGAGCCACTTCTGTTGATTATAACGTTGGTAGTAGTTGTGGTCCCATGTAAGATCAGCTCAGTTTTTTTTAACAAGTCTTTGAGTCTCAAACCAATTTTACTTCCAAGCTCATACAGGCCTTCAACTACACATTCTGCAATCTTGTCTCCTATTATAACTTTATGTGCAGCCGTTATCTGTGCTTTTTTATCAACCAACAGTAAATCTACGAATGTACCGCCAACATCTATTCCCACTCTAAATCTCATTATCTATCATGTTGTTGATATCTGACATAAGCACATAAAGATTTCCCACCGTTGAATAATGATTAATCGTTATGAATAATTTAAAACAGATCAATTGCTTAGAATAATTAATTATTAATTATTATAAAAAAGAGAAAACCTTATTAGCAGGGATGGTACTTTCATGAAAGATCATAAAAAACTTAAGGAGGTGAAAAAGTTGAAAGAGAAGACCATAGATGAGTTAATGGAAGACTATGCATTGTCAGCCCCCCCAGAAAGGTACAGAAACTCTTTGACAGCACATTTTGCCATGTTTGGTATTCCTATGTGCATGTATTATTTAGCAATTGGAAGTTTGGGTGTGGCTTTTGCTGGGCTCAGATTGGGTCTTTCAGCAACGATAATCGCATATATAGTGTTTATAATATTTGCAATGATATTCGGATATCTATCATGGAAATATGGGTATTCATGGGATGTTTTATGCCGGATCTTCGGTTGGGGGAGTATAGGCTCGTTTTTACCCTCGTTAATTGCAACGTTTCTTTTCATGTCTTTCTGGGCATTGGAAACTCACTGGATGGCTACGGCTTTTAAGCAGATGTACGATATTAACATATGGTATTACTACCTTGCACTATTTCCGTTGTTCACCATAATTCCATTTCTAGGGCATAAAGCGATAGGAGCTTGGAACTATATTGCCATTCCCATAGGACTGATAGCAACTTTTTATGTGTTGTATCACTGGTATGGAATAGAAGGTTTTGCCATATCCGCAACGTTTCAGCAAGCATCAAAACCATTGATTCCCGGAGGATTTGGTGCAGCCATTGACTGGGCTTTAGTGGCAGTGGGTTTATGGGGCGTCACTGCCGGAAATTTTGGCAGGTTCTGTCGATCAAAAAAGGCTGCCTTAGCAATAGGACCGGTGCAAGGCTTTTTTTCACACATCTTTTTCCCCATTCTCGGCATATTAATTGTATTTCCACTAGTTGCTAAGTTAACTCCTATTGTAGGACCAGAGCAAGCAGCTCAAATGGCATTTCTACCATCTATACCGTTTGTTGTAGCGATGGGATGGCTTGGAGCTTTCATCGTACTTACGTATCAGCTAAATATCCAGTATATCAATGCATATCTGCCGTCAGTCAATCTCTCCAACTTCTTCCAAGTAATTTTCAAATGGCACGGAAAGAGAGCCTTGTGGGTTATAGTGGTAAACGTACTTGGACTTATTTTACTGGCAGCCGGATTACTCGGGGCTTTAGGCCTATGGGCTGGTGTAACAGGAGCAATGCTTGGGAGTGTGGTTGCAGTCTCGATTGCAGATCTAACCTATCGAAAAATTTCAAAGATACCCATAGGTGAGGTAATAGAGATGGAGACGCTCAATAAAGTCAAGGAAGTAAACCCCTTATCTTTTGCAGCTTTCATAATAGGTGTCGGAGTTGGGTTGGCAATGTGGAAAGGGGGACTTTCACCGTCAGCGAGTATAGTAGCTCTTCCCCTGACTTTTGTGGTATACATCGTTTTATCAGCGATTACAAAAGGGAAATACCAGACTTTATAAAAATACCTTTTTTCTTTTTTTATCTAGGACATATGGTTCTTCTATATGAGTGCGTCTCCTTAATATATGCCTGTATAGGAATTAGCAATAAATAAAAAAGTATAATAAAAGAAAGAAATTATCTTTTCAGGTAGTTTTCCTTAGCTCTCGTATGGCCAGCACAGGACAATGGGCCTCACGAATCACTGCATCTGCTACGCTTCCTATGATTCGTTTGGTTCCGGATCTACCTTTTGTGCCCATCACTATCAGGTCTACACCTTCTTTCTCTGCCTCTGTTAGTATCTCATCAGCAGGTCTTCCTCGCCTTACTACTTTTTTCACTTTTACGCCTTTTTCTTCTGCAGCAATCCGTATTTTTCGGAGCACTTCTCTTGCATGTTTTTCTTCGTATTCTTTCTCTGTTTCAGAACGGTCGATAGTCGGAATGACTCCATAGTACATCAGGTCTGGAATAACATACAGAGCAATTAATTCAGCCCCTTTGCTTTTCGCTATGTCAATTGCAGGATTGATGGCCAATTCTGCTTGTTCAGATCCATCACTTGGAATGAGTATCTTCTCTACTGTCCACTCATCAGTCATTGTTCTCACCTACATTTCTGCTCCATATTTTGCAGCTTCATCTTTCGTCATTGGTATATAGCTCCTCAATGCAATTCCCAGAATGGAGTACACTACTAGAGCAGCAAGGAATCCATTAACTCCAGGAGCGCCTATGTTGTTTGCAGTGGAATACCAGTTCACTCCTGTACCGATAAGCCATGCAATGTAAGCTGGAATGTTGAATTTTCTGATACACTCCCAGGGAGTGTCCGGGAATTTGCCTCGTCTGACTATCCAGTATTCCGCAATCATTGTACCCCCTAGAGCTGGCAAAAATGTGGCGATTGTGTTCAGGAAGAATATCATTGCAGCCATTGCTCCAACTGTGAACTGGATGATAGCAGCCAGTACTGCTGAAGCTATATTCATGAGGATAAATGGAATCCAGTATCTAGTCTTAAAGACATTAGACCACTGAAGAGAGCTTGAATAGGTAGTTGTGGGATTTGTGGTGAACAGCATCAAAATGAACAGGACGGCAGTCACGATAGTCACCCCTCTACCGAGGGTCATTGCTACAAACAGGGTGTTGTATGCATTCTCTCCAAGCACGGAAGCATATCCTGCAGTGGACACTGCCGCTAGAATAAGTACGAGAGACTCTCCGATAACAAGAGCCGGGAAGGGACCAAATAGACCACCCCATTTGGTTTTGGCCATTCGTGTAAAGTCAGACATAACCGTCGTTCCATTAATCCAAGAGCCAATAGCTATCACCATGGCAAACGTCACTCCCATTGCCACTCCCCCTGCTGCTGCGGCTGGTGGGGGCATTGCAACGAGAGCTGACCACCCTCCTACATTGGCCACTACTTTGTAGGTGATATAGAACATCAGTATCAGCAGGGCTGGAGTCCCGACATAGCTTATCCACTGGAATCCCTGAAGTCCCTTGTACATGGCCAGTGTGGCAAGGACAGTTGCCAGTATGAGACCTATCACGTACCATGTGTTGAATATAGATCCCCATGCAGGATCAGTGGGAGCAAGCCCCAGTATTCCATTAGCTACAAGCACTCCGATAGCATTACTCCAGATCCACCAGCAGAAGGTGGCCCATCCGAGCATAACAGATGCTTCAAGGATAGAGGGGACGATAGAACCCACATGGCCCATTATGTATCTGAGAATCATTCCTGTTGCATATCTTACTCGCTGTCCCATGTAACCAATAGGGATGGATATTATCCCGAGGAACAGATCACCAAGCAGGATTCCTATAATTGCTGCGATTATCGGGACATTGGCACCGATTATACCTCCACCGATGAGAGTTGCAGGCTGTACGGCCCAGACAAATAAGATAGCTGCAATGCCAACATAGGAAAGGCCGACGTTGGGGGGAACCCTATCAAGAGTATACTCCTCATCTATTTCTTCTACTTCATTTTTTGCCATATACTACACTCCCCTAAACAAACGATTAATCGAAATGATAATGATTTTACGTAAAGATATATAGATTTGTGCGCACATTTGCGTAAATAAAGAGTACTATAATGCGTAGACATCTCAAAAACAGATATATTCGGTTATACCATCTTTACATGAAAACGCAGGTGTAAGAAGTCTTTTTCGATTCCCGCAAAGATTATATGTGTCATCTTGGAAAAATAAATAAGGATGCTGAAAAATGTGAAGCATGATTATATAAGGCTTAACACAACTATCTCCAGAAAAGGTTATGAACTTCTTGAAAAATATCGGAAGGAATTCGGAACCCAGAAAGCTGTAATAGAAAGGGCTCTGGAAGTTTTTGATTCCATGAAAAATCCTCAGCTAAACGCCAGCAAGGATGTTCTATGGGTCCAGCTCAAAGAGAGTGTGGATCAAGTTGCAATAAGTAAACGAATGCTGACCCACCTTATGGGGGGAGACGTTGAAAAGGCCCTCGTGGATAATGCCTCTCAATATCTGATTAGTTGGTATCTTGGAAAACCCATTGAGGAAGCAACTATTGATGAAATTGTGGATGCCATAAAGGTGGTGTATGAGGCAACCAATGTGTTCAGACGTATTGATGTCACTCACTCTGATGACAATTCTCATATCCAGATGGTGTTCTGGCATACCATGGACAAGAGGGTATCGGATTTCTGTGCACGATATTTCAAATATTTTTTCGAAAACGTACTGAAATGTAAGGTAGTGTACTACACTCAGAACATCAGTTTCGTTCTGCACATTGAAAAACCCAAAAATAAAAAATAGCCCGATCTCTCTCTACAGAAGGTCCAATATGACCATATAATCCTTTGATTACCCTCCTGCCATTATGGGCAGTACGGGCATGATGATGATTTTATCTCCTTCATGAATCTCTGTTCTCAGCCCTTTACCCCGTCTTATCTCATCTCCATTAACCAAGACCCAGTGATCAGAAGTTATATCTGCTCCACAACATATAAGTTTTTCAAGTCCATCCCCATTTACTGTTTTAACCTCTTTTAAGACATCCTCAATTGTATTGCCATTTACTTCCATTTCTTTAGAATACCATCCAACTTTTTTACGGACTTCACCCATAAGAAACAATCGTACTTTTGGCACTTTTTTCACCTTATAGTAAAAAAATAAAAGATTAATAGTATTTGTGCCTTTCTCTTACATAATCATGCTTTTTCTATACTTACTCTTACCGCCGTCTCGAAAACCCCAGATGCCCTATCTGTCCACTCAAGACTGGATGGGAGAAGCCTGTTATAATGGGCCCCTTTTGACTCAATACGGTCGAGTATAGGATGTCCCTCAAGAAATCTGCTGATATCATTTGGAAAGCCCACGACTTCAGGATGAATACCCTCAATCAGTTTAATCCGCCCACGTACTTCTCCAAAAAGTGATTTTACAATAACCCAGTCTCCATCTTTAAGCCCTTTTCTCTCTCCTGTTCGTCTGTTAATCACGATGTTTCCTTGCATGGGATCTTTAACACTGATATCGGTAAGCCATGGATTAACAGCGCTCATGGCGAAAATTTGCTGAGTCGATTTATAGGTAATGGCATATAGATCATAATCTTTCTCCGTGTGTAAGGGCGAGTCAACCCATTCAGGCAGGGGTCTGTAAAAGCTGGTATCCCACCAGTCCACTCCATGTTTTTCGAGATTGGATTTAAGTTCATCCCCTTCTTTTTTGATAATCTCCATATAAAAATGAAGTCTCAAATCCCCATAAGGATCGTACAGTTCCTCAGGAGTCATCTCTCTCATAGTGTTGCCATGTTCCTTGAACCACTCAAGGTCTCTATCCTCACCATACAGCGCTTTTGCCACTCTATCGAAGATCTCCTCTGCAGTGTATTTCTTGTCCGGTTCAAGCATGTACTCGGGTTTATCAATTAACCCCAATACGAAGTTTAATGTCTCATTCCATGCATCCAGGAACTCTCCTCGATCTGCCAGCTCAATCAGTATGTCTGTGGCATCCATGGTATCGTATAAAGGCTCTATGACTGGCTGACGTAACACATGTCCTGTCACCATAGGAGCCTCGACTATTGTTAGAGTCCATCCTTCTAGATATGTATGATCCGGGAGAATGATGTCAGCCCATTTTGTAGACTCGTTCTCCCAGATATCCAGTGCAAAGATGAAGTCCATTTTCTGAAAGACCTGTATAACTTTATCCGTACCTGGCATGTTCCAGAGGGGGTTGGTATGATATAGGAACATGGTATCAGGGATGTAATTCAATCCGAATTTATCAGGGTTAAGAACGGTCTCGGTATTCAGGTGTCCTGGGTCCACTCCAATAGGAAACCATTCCATTAGCTGGGTACTGTCTGGAGGATATTTGAATGGGAAGGGAGGATGTAGTTGATGTGGCTCAGGCTGGATACAACCATCTGGACCAGGTTTTACCAGATCTTTTATTGTGTGGTGATATAAAGGAACACCCAGATGACCTCCTGGCACATCGATGTTTCCCACAAGCATGTTAATGAGTTTATAAGCTTGGTTGTCCATAGTGCCGTGAAGATGTGACTGAGCACCTCTATAATAATTGACGGCTGCTGGCCTGTACGGATATTGTTTACCGTTCAAGACAATGGTGCTGCCAATCCTCGCTTCGGTAACAAATTCTTTTGCAATTCTCCGAATGGTCTCTGAAGGCACAGTGGTTATTTTCTCTGCCCATTCAGGAGTGTATTCGGCGATTTTATCTTTCAACACCTGAAATGCAGGTTTAACATCCGCTCCATTGAATTTATATACACCTTCTAATGCGTAATCCTTGATGGATGGGTCATTATATGGCTTGATCTTCTTGTCCACAGGGTCATATATCAGTGTGCAGGAGTTCTCGTCTCTTACAAAGTATCCGTCAGAGCCTACCAAATATGGAGCGTTAGTTTTTCGCTTCAAAAATTCAGCATCATACTGACCAAGTTCGTGAATCAGAACATAAGCCATAGCGAGGACGAAGGCTCTGTCGGTTCCTGGGCGGATGGGTATCCACTCATCAGCCTTGGCAGCGGCTGGAGATAGCCTAGGTTCAACTACCACCAGTTTCATGCCCCTCATTCTGGCATCAGCCATTCGTTTTATCGATCCGGCCAGATGAAGGTGAGAGGAAAATCCATCTCCACTTCCTATCTGAATCCAGTAATTACAGTAATTATAGTCATTGATCGCTGCGAAAGCCGAATGAGTTATCCCGTTTATGGGATGGTATGCCCCTCCACAATATAGCCCGACAGTAGTAAACATGTTGGGTGAACCAAAAGCAGCCGGCCAGGCCCAGTTATACAGCCTCTGAAAATCACCTATACTAGGAAGGAGTTTTCTTGGATCCTCTTCTCTTAATTTTCGGAGTCGCTCCCCGATGATATCAAAAGCCTCTTTCCAACTGATCTTTTCCCATTCTGGATTCTCATTTAATCCCTTTTTTGGATTGGTTCTCTGAACAGGATGTTTGAATCGGTATGGGTCATACAACTTCATGATTCCTGCATGACCTTTTGGGCAAAGCTTCCCCATATTATCAGCATTCGTTTCGTCTCCTTCGATTTCTACCACCACTCCGTTTTTCACCCTCACCATTATTCCACAGTGGTGGAGGCACATATCACAGGCAGATTTTACCCATTTTTCTTCTGTTTCCATCACAATTACCACCTCTCAGAATACGACCGGGGGATATATACCCACTCTCAACATCAAGAATCTGAGCAGAAAATCTCCGATAAGCTCCGAAATGGCCAGTCCTACGAGGATAAAGCCAAGTCTTGCCTGGGTGAAGCTCAAAGCCATAATTAGAGTTATTACCAAGCCAATAATCACCACTCCTACAATGAATGGGACAGAATATTCCTCTTTTAGCAGCATCATCACTGATTTTCTCGCAGTTACATTGGAGTAATACTGAGTGTAGAGATATACGGCTATAACCAGAAAGTTAATTATTATCAACCAGAGTTCAAGCCTCTCTACTATCTGTATAATGGTATTGCTAAAAGAACTGCCATACATCATAACCAGTGTCAATGTAGCTCCACCAAGAAGAGAGTAGGATAGGAACAGCACTGGAAGAAGAGTGGTGTTCCAGAAAGGCAAAGCGGGAGAATAGGACATTACAAATCCATCATAAATCATTACCACAACGGCCGCAAGCAATGAGATTCCAAGAATTGCCTGTCCTCCTGAAGAAGCCTGATCAATAGGCACCCATGAAAAGGCATCAAAACTAGGTGCAATATATAACGCCCCGAAAATGGCAAAAATCACCATGGCATATAAACCTCTACTTATCCATGATGTAGATGGTTTTGCAAATATCCTCCAGAATCGCTCAGGCCGCCCGAGATAAAGTAGATGGGCTGCAGTTTTCCCCACCAGCACTACAAGAAGTCCTACCAGTGCACCACTCATATAGTTGTTGAGAGCAGAGACCACATACATACCAGCACCAATCTCTCCCATGAAAAAAGCAGCAGCAATCAGCCATTTCCATTCAGTTTGAGCCCTGAAACCCACAACAAATTCCTTTCTTTCATCCACAAATGGCAATACCATATTCATCCCCTCACTCCAGATAGAATATGGAAGGATCAGTTCCTGCTTCAGGAATTGGTTGTTTTCCGTGTCTCTGTCTTATAAGCTTCTGAACCTCACTCTCCGGATCTTCTAGGTCTCCAAATTTCCTTGCATCTGCAGGACACGTTCTTACGCAGGCAGGATCTCTCCCTTCCTCTATTCTGTCATAACAAAAGTCGCATTTTGCTACAACTCCTCCTTTCCCACCCGGAAATTCCTCTCGCTTGAGTTTTTCAGGAGGGGTTACTACGTCGGGAAAATATCCCTCCTCTATGAAATTTCGGTCCAGATAGAATCTGTTGTTATATGGGCATGCCACATAACATGCTCTACAACCGATACACTTGGTTTGGTCCACGATAACAATACCATCATCTCTTTGCTCTGATGCTCCAGTCGGGCATACCCTGACACAGGGAGGTTCACTGCAGTGGTTGCATTGCACCGGAATGAAAATTCGAGAGACATTGGGATATTCTCCATCCTCGTGAATTAAAACCCTTGTAAAAAAAACACCGGGTGGAGTCTGGTTTTTAGCTTTACAGGCAGCAGTGCAGGCGTTACAGCCCACACACCTTTTCAAATCTATTGTCATACCCCATCGTACCATTTTTATGTTCCCCCTGAACCAAAATTCTTTCATCACATTGTTAATGATAGTTAGCGATAGTAATTTATACGCATTGATAAATACATTATTACGCAAATTTGCGCAATTATTTTTTTATCTGTGCGTACACATAGAAGATATGAACATGAATTATCCTTATGAATTTAGATAAAAAGTGTTGGTTGAGGGAATAGCTATGATTGAGATACGAATTCATGGAAGAGGAGGTCAGGGAGCCGTGATGGCCTCAAAAATTCTGGTATCGGCAGCAGTACTGGAAGGCAAACATGGGAGCGCAATTCCAGATTTTACCTTTGAACGGAGAGGCGCCCCTGTCAAAGCTTTTGTAAAAATAGACGACCAGTATATACGGGAAAAAACTCAGGTGTATACTCCTGAGTTTCTGATCGTTCTCGACCCTAGCATCAAAACGGCTGTTGATTACTACGAAGGAATAGCTGATAACTGTACTCTCGTGATTAACTATCCAAAACTTCCTGGAGACGTTCCAGAGAAAGTAAAAACCATCGGCTATGTGGATGCAAACAAAATCACTATTCCTTTGTTCGGGATGCCCATGGTAAATACCTGTATGCTCGGCGCTTTTGCAAAAGTTACTGGTCTGATATCCCTTGACTCTATAAAACACGGAATTTCTGAGATAATGGAAGGTATGAAAGATGAAATGCTGGAAAAGAACATTCATGCAGCTGAAGTAGGTTACAAAGAAGCTGTTATAGTTGAATATAAAGGAAGGGATTGAAATGGAGGAGTACCTTGATTGGATCGCCCCCATAGGAAAGGATCTCTACGTTATCCGGACTGGAGAGTGGAGATACCAAAAACCAGAGAGAGATCATGAAAAATGCAAGAAATGTGGTACCTGCCTCATATTCTGTCCTACTGGGTCCATATATGTGGAGGACGAGCGATATGAAACCGACTATGAATACTGCAAAGGATGTGGAATTTGTGCTAGAGAATGCAGAGCTGATGCGATTATAATGGTAGAGGAGGTCAGGGAATGATTAAGGTCGTTGATGGGAATCAGGCGGCGGCTTTTGGAGCCAAACTTTCAAAACCGGATGTAATTGCTGCATACCCTATAACTCCTCAAACCCCTCTTGTGGAATATGTGGCAACCATGGTGGCCAGAGGGGAACTTGATGCAGAAATGGTGGAGGTGGAATCAGAGCATTCAGCTCTGAGCGTTCTCCATGGTGCAGCTCTGGCGGGAGCGAGAACTTTTACAGCCACATCGAGTCAAGGTCTCTCCCTCATGTATGAACCCTATTTTAGAACGTCTACTCTAAGACTACCAGTAGTGATGTGTATTGTCACCAGAGAAATGATATCACCTCAGTCCGTATGGGGTGGACAGCAAGATGCAGTAACTGTCAGAGATGCGGGATGGATTCAGTTATATGTAGAGAATAATCAGGAAGTGCTGGATACTGTTATTCAGGCCTACAGGTTGGCCGAAGATAAGAAAGTAATGCTACCAGTTAATGTATGCCTGGATGGCTTTTACCTCTCCCATATGGCAGAAAAAGTGGAGATTCCAGAGCAGGATGATGTGGATCGTTTTCTACCCCCTCTGAAAATGGATTACATTAAGCTTGACCCAAAAGAACCCATATCTGTAGACCCACTAACCCCTGGTGGATTGCTCACCCACTACAGAAAAAAGCATATGGAAGGTCTTGAAAATGCCAAAGAAGTTTTTGAGGCTGTGGATCGAGATTTTGGTGAGATTTTTGGGAGATATTATCATGGGAAGATTGAACCATACAGGATGGACGATGCTGAAATCGCTCTGGTTACTATGGGTAGCATGAGTGGAACAGCCAGAGTGATGGTGGATAAGGCAAGAGAAAGAGGTGTAAAGGTGGGCTTTCTTAAACTCAAGATGTTCAGACCTTTCCCGAAAGAAGAGTTCAGAGAACTCCTTGAGGGGATTGATGTGGTTGGAGTAATTGATCGAAATGTTTCTTTTGGTTTTTCTTCAGGAACAGTATTTTATGAACTCAAATCTGCTCTTATGGGACATCACGAACCACTGATGGCCAGTTTCATAGCTGGACTGGGAGGAATGGACATAACTAAAGGACATGTGGGGACAGTAATAAGGTTCTTGGAAAAAATTCAACAGACCAAACGAGTTGAAAAAGAAGTAATATGGATGGATTTGGAGGAAGAAATATGGGAGAAACCATTGACAAGATAAAATGGTTGTTAACAGATAAATATGCCAACAAAGCCCTTGAAGAAGAGATCCGTGATATAGAAGACCTACTATCTCCAGGCGTTTCAACATGCCTGGGATGTGGTGCTGAGGTAGGTCTGAGAATAGCGTTAAAGATCTTTGGTAAAAACACCATCCTAGCCATACCCCCTGGATGTATGGGTGGTGTAGGTGTGGTAGGTTATGGCCTTACAACAGGTGCGAAAGTTCCAGTGTTTTTTCCCTTACTGGACAATATAGCCTCCATGCTGGCGGGTATCAAAAGGCAGTTCAATAGAAAGGGCGAGAAAGTGTATGTCCTTGCGTACGCAGGAGATGGTGGCACAGCAGATGTTGGTTTTCAGTGTCTTTCCGGAGCCGCGGAAAGAGACGAGAACATTATTTACATCTGCTATGACAATGAAGGGTACATGAATACTGGGATTCAGAGGAGTGGCACGACACCCTATAAAGCATGGACTACCACGACTCCAGTAGGAGAATCAAGACGTGGGAAACCTCAGGTTAGCAAGAATATGCCCCTGATTATGGCCATGCATGAAGTTCCATATGTAGCAACGGCCAGCATAGCGTATTTAGAAGATTATGCGACGAAACTGAAAAAAGCTGCAAAGGTTGAAGATGGTCTATCATATATACACCTTTTCACACCATGTCCCACTGGATGGAGGTTTTCCACAGATAAAACCATTGAAATATCCCGACTGGCAGTTGAAACCAATTTTTTCCCTCTATGGGAAGCAAAATATGGAAAAATTAGATTTACCAAGAAAATATGGTTCAAAAAGCCGGTGAAAGAGTATTTGAAGGTAGTTGGAAAGTATTCACATTTAACAGAAGAAGAAATAGAAGAAATACAGAAACTTGTAGATGAAAGGTATGATATGTTAAAATCCCTTGCGAGGTGAGGTGGTATGGATCTTGTAATAGAAAACGGAAAAGTTGTAATCCCGGGTGTCGGAGTTGTTCAGGCTAACATTGGAATCGAGAATGGAAAAATCGTGGAAATAGCCAGAATTACTGGAAATGCGGATCAGAAAGTGGATGCAGGAGGGAAGTATGTAATCCCGGGTGTTATAGATCCTCATATACACCTGGGCATTTTTGCTCCTTTTGAGAAGGAATGTGAATTTGAGACTAAATCTGCTTTGGCTGGAGGCGTCACAACAGTAGGATGCTTTTACGGAGGGCCAGACTCATACAAGGAAGTTTTTGATCAGGTTGTTAAAACGGCTGAGTCCTATATTTATACAGACATTTTTTTCCATCTTGTCATAGGAACTGATCAGCAAATTGAAGAAATGGAACAGTATGCCAGAGATCTTGGAGTAACATCCTTCAAATTTTACATGTGTGGAATTCCGGGGATTATCGAACCCGTTAACGATGGGTTCCTCCTTAAAGCTTTCAGAAAAATCGCAGACATGGGATATCCAGCCATAGGCTGTGTTCATGCAGAGAACGCTGCTCTAGTAGATTTGGCCCTTGAAGAATTACGCAAGGCCAAAGAAAATGGAACTCTTGAGGATTGGGCCGAAAGCCATCCCAATTATGCAGAGGAAGAGGCTGTCACCAGAATTTCTTTTATAGCTGGCCTGGCTGGAGCAAGGTTGTATGTAGTTCATCTATCCACAAAGGAGGGAGTAATGGCTGCAGAAATGGCCAAAAGTAAATATGATAACATCTTCGTGGAGACTACCTCTCCTTACCTGTCCATTACAAAGTTTGATGATATTGGCCTTATGGGGTTGATGGTACCCCCTTTCAGGGAAAATGAGAGTGTTGAGGCATTATGGGATTGTGTCAGGAGAGGTATAATTGACTCTTTTGGTACAGATAATGTATCTATGACACGAGAGGTTAAGAATGCCGAACAAGGAATGTGGAATACTATGCCGGGTTATCCATTTCTTGGAACACATTTGCCTGTGTTGCTTCATGAAGGTTTTCATAGAAGAAATATTGAGCTTACCGCTTTGGTGGAAAAGGCTACAAGAGATCCTGCCAGGATATTTGGCCTTTATCCCAACAAGGGCACCATCGCGGTTGGTTCTGACGCAGATCTGGTTATTGTAGATTTGGATAAGGAACGGAAAGTAAATCATGAGGAACTTCATTCCTATTCTGACTTCTCTTTGTTGGACGGGAGAATTCTCAAGGGATGGCCAGTGATGACCATTAAAAGTGGGGAAATAGCTGTGGAAGACAATCAGGTCTTAGTTAAGAAAGGGAATGGCAAGTATTTGCGGAGAAATTTAAGGGAATAAATATACCTAGCCATCTTTTTTCTATTTTTCCATACACATGAAATTCATTTGAAAATTTTTAAGAAAAATTTATTAAGTATTACTTTCCAACACTACGAAGATATTTCAGTGAAAAGGAGGTTTTCCATGAAAGCTCTAGATGTTGTCGAATTGCTGTTAACTGCAGAGATATATAACAATCATGAAAATCTGACGGAAGATGACCTTCCCAAACCCATTAGAAAAATATTCTGGGATTCAGGAGCAGGAAGAATCCATCGCCCCCTTGTAGTTACTATTGAGGACATTGAAAAGTATCTTGGTGGAGTGAATGCTGAACATCTGCTTAGAGAATTACCTTTTATTGATGTAAACCCCTTCAATAATCAATGTAAGCTAACTGTGCTGGACCTTGGTGCCAAATGGTATATAAAAAATGCTAACAAGGAACGGATGGAACAGAACCCTGTAATTGCATATTACTTCGAGAATTATGATTCCGTGGGCGTTTCATACGAAAAGGCCAGAGAACAGAATCTACCAAAAGAAAGTGACAGGGAGTGGCTCACTGGCCTCATTTCAAGACTTGAGGAAGATGAAGAAACATCTGACATGCTTAAATTAGTAAAAATAATCTCTCCCGAAGATGTGAGAACATCTTTTGAGGACATTGCCCTGACCTCCGCACAGATGGAGGAAGTTCATAAAATAGAGACAGCTATAAAAAATCGGGAATTTCTGAAGGAGATAGGCCTTTACGATATTGGGAAGTTGCTGTTTATTGGCCCCCCCGGGACAGGTAAAACATCTACTGCAAGAGCATTATGCTCCAAGCTTGCAATTCCTCTGGTAGAAGTCCGGTTATCCATGATAACCAGTCAGTATTTGGGTGAGACTTCTAAAAATATCGAGAAGGTATTTGAGCTTGCAAAAAGGATAAATCCATGTATCTTATTCATAGATGAGTTTGACTACGTTGCCAAAACCAGAACCTCAGATGAGCATGCTGCTGTGAAACGAGCAGTAAATACCCTTTTAAAGGCCATTGATGAGATTAACCTAGTAGAGGATGGTGTATTGTTGATAGCAGCAACAAATCATCCTCAACTTCTGGATCAGGCGGCATGGAGGAGATTTGACAACATTGTAGAGTTTCCATACCCTGGGCCTGAACTCAGAGAGAGAATTCTCAACATCATCCTCTCTAAAGTGAAGGGGGATTTTGACCTTAGGGAAATAGCCCATAAAACAGAAGGATTCACCGGAGCAGATCTTAGACTGGTTGTCAGAGAGGCAGTTCTGAAATCCCTTCTCGATGGACGGAGGTATATCACCCAGTTGGACCTTCTAAATTCAGTTGAGGAATTCAGGAAGAGACTCTCTCTCAAAGAATCCTAACAGGCAGGGTGCTTTATGAAAATTATACTGCTGGGTACTGGAGATGCCACTGGCACCCCCAAAATTGGATGTCGCTGTAAAACCTGTATGAATGCTAGGGAAGAAGGCTGGCAAAGGACACGTTTCTCCATTCTTGTTCAGAACCGAGGCAAAAACATCCTGATTGATACCAGCCCGGATATGAGATATCAACTCTTATCAGCTGGAGTTGGCAAAGTTGATGCTGTTATATGGACCCACGGTCATTATGATCATTTTGCCGGATTTGGAGATTTTTACCGTGTCCAAAAGGGTGTAAAAGTCTATAGTGTTAGCGAGGTACTTCATTATATTAACGGGTTTCTGTATTTTATGAGCTATAAACCTGTTGAAAAGGAAGCATATAAACCCTTTCAGCTTTTTGGGCTTAACATAACTCTGTTCGATGTAAATCATCCACCTCTTGAGCGGTCATTGGGGCTTTCAATTCAAAACGAGCATACTAAAGTGGTAATTACCGGTGATACTAATACTGCAATCCCTGAAAAAAGTCTGGAAATTATGAAGAATGCAGATCTAATGATTGTGGATGCTATAGCCCCAGAGGGATTCAACCTTAAAAAACACATGAACGCTGGGGAAGCATATAGGCTGGCAAAGTCCCTCAATGCCAGAAAAGTTGTGTTCTCCCATCTGAGTCATTTTTATCCACCACATTATGAAGCTGCTGCTGTATATCCAGTGGGAAAAGACATGCAGGAGTTCATTTTCGATGAAGATAATAGGGATTGATATTGGTGGGGCTAATACCAAAGCCTGTGATAGTGATGGAAATACCCTTATAGAATATTCCCCTTTATGGAAGGGGGATGAAATATACGGAATTTTTGAGAAAATACGAAAAAAATTCGTTCCTGATACAGTTGGAGTTGTAATAACCGGTGAGCTATCAGATCGATTTGCCAGCAAGGAAGAGGGAATTCTTGAGATAGCTAGGTGGGTTAAGAGAGTTTTTAATAATCCTATGTTTATGGATATTTATGGTGATTTTCATGAAAATGTCAATCCTCCAATGAATTTTGCCGCTGCTAATTTTGTAGCGAGTGCAAAATTCTTAGCTCTAGAGTATCCTGATGCTATATTGGTAGATATGGGCTCAACCACCACGGATATAATTCCAGTAGTAGGTGGTAAAATTGTAGCGGGAAAGAGTGATTTTGATCGATTGAAAAAAGGGGAATTAATATACTTTGGAATACTACGGACTAGCCTTTCTTGGGTTCTTCCAGAGGTACATCTGAGAAATAGTCATACTATCCCAACCTCTCCGGAGTATTTTTCCATTATGGCTGATGCCTTCCTTTCTTTGGGCAGGATTGACGAAAAAGAGTATATTTGTGAGACTCCAGATGGGAGAGGAAAAACAAGAGAAGACTGTTTGAGGAGGATAGCCCGGGTTGTGTGCAGTGACCTTGATGAGATTGGAGAAGATGTTGCCATTGAAATTGCTAGGCAAGCTGAACAACAGATGGAGAACACTCTAGTGAAAGCTTTAACCAAAATGACTAATCAATACAACCTCAATACCGTTATTGGAATGGGTATAGGTGAGTTTCTGATAGAAAAAGTTGTAGAGACAGCCAATTTAAGATACATCTCAATGGCGAGACGATATGGAAGAGAAGTCTCAAAAGTATTCCCCGCTTTTGCAGTAGCAAAACTGATTGAGGCTTTATAATGAGATGGGTGATCAAGATTGGTGGAAGTGTGATGCACAACGCTTCCACAATTATGGATGCTCTTTCAGAACTGAAAGAAGAGGAAGAAGAAATACTGATAATACCAGGAGGAGGTATCTTTTCAGATCTGGTAGGAATGGTATATGAAGTGTATGGGCTTGACGAAGAAACAGGCCACTGGATGGCTATTCTTGCCATGGATCAGTACGGCTATTTTCTTGCCAGAAATAAATACAAAACAACCTATGAAATCGATTTTAAGAAAGGGCTAACAGTCCTTTTACCCTATCGATTGTTGCGTGAGACGGATCCATTACCTAGGAACTGGAATACCACTTCTGATGCCATTGCGGCCTGGATATCTTACAAGTATGAGGCCAGATTCGTCAAGGTGACAGATGTGGATGGGATAATTTTTGAAGGTACTCTTTTACCTGTGGTCAGTGCTAAAGATCTTATAGGGAAAAAAACGTGCCTTGATCCCCTTACCCCTGAGATACTGGTTAACACTGGACTGGATTGTTTTGTTGTCAATGGAAACCATGAGAAAAGAGTAAAAGATTATATATTAGGTAAGAAGGTATTAGGAACTCTCGTAAGAGGAGGTCGATAAATGGAAGTGAAAATCTGCAGTACATGTGGAGCAAATCTTCTTGGTACTGGATATGTGATGTTTCCGTGTCCAGAGTGCGAGTCGGAAATCTATCGTTGCTTTAAATGCAGAAAACTTGGAAATTCATATGTATGCGAAAAATGCGGGTTTGAAGGACCATGAGCAGAGGTGAGAGAATGGATGTGGCAGCTAAACTGAAAATAATGCCGGAAAGTCCAGAAGTAGACTTGGAGAAATTAAGAGAGGAGATACAGGCAAAGTTGAGAGGGATAGCTGACGTTAAAGACTTCAAAGAAGAGCCCATAGCTTTTGGGATAAAAGCTTTAATACTCTTGGTGATGGTGGATGATGCAGAAGGAGGTACAGACAAAGTAGAAGAAACCATTTCCGCTCTGCCAGCAGTAGAAAGCGTACAGGTTATTGATGTGAGCAGGATATAAATGGCTGAGATATACAGAATTGTCACCCCTCCAATCCAGGGTAATGCTTACCTGATTGTGGATGAAGTAAAAGCTCTAGTTGATGTAGGTGGAGATGCTGAGTTTCTCTTATCAAAGCTAAAACGGTATATCCAGCCCGAAGAACTTGAATATGTTTTTCTGACCCACGGTCATTTTGATCATGCTGGAGCGGCTGGAAAGGTTGTTGACGCCACAGATGCAAAGCTACTTTTCCATAAGGAGGAACTGCCAATCCTCAATGATCCCATGCGAAATGGTTCAAGGTTGTTTGGTAGATCTTTCACTCCTGTGAAACCTTTTCGTCTTCTGAAGGGTGGAGAGAAGTTCTCCTTGGGGAGTATAACTCTTGAGGTCATATATACTCCGGGACACACTCCTGGTGGAATATGCCTTTATGAAGGGAAATATAAATGGCTCTTTTCTGGAGATACAGTCTTCCCACATGGAAATATCGGAAGAACTGATCTTCCTGGAGGAAATTCATTGCTACTTGTGGAGTCCATCGAAAAGTTGGTGAAATTGGATGTAGAAGTACTGTACCCAGGACATGATGAAGTAACCACGGGTGATGTTAAAAGTCAGATCCAACAATCTCTGGAATTTGCAAGAATTTTTGCGTAATATATTGGATGTTGTAAATTTTTGATTTACAAACTGTAAGCGTATGTTTACAATGTTTTAGTTAAGAATGAAGAAATCGATACCATGGTTTATCAGACAATCCAGACAGATCTGAATATATATGCTTGGTCCTGCTATATCTTTTAATGAATTCCTCGATCATTCCAATTGGATGCATGTCTTTCATATCATCCTTGAAAATATATGGGTAGAATAGGGGTATGTGGTCGTTAATCAAGATTACAGGAGCCTTCAACACAGGAGCAAGAGAAATACCTTTTCTCGTATCTCTGGTCCATATTGATATAGACACAGATGGTCTGTAAGCGGGCTCTATAGAATCTATGTCTTCGTACTCCATACAATACACTACTGGCCCCATGAGATCTTCTTTAGGTAATGCCGTATCTTCAGTTATCATCAGTAGTGTGGGCTCAAGGAAATAACCATGCTGGCAGTTTTTCTTGTTAGGCCTCTTACCTCCTGTGACCAGTTTGGCCCCATTTTCTATGGCTGAAGCAATCTGTAGTTTTAGACTCTCATAAATATCTTCGCGGGCTATTGGCCCCAATTCAGTTTCAAGATCTAGGGGATCGCCAACAACCAGAGTACGGGATCTCTCCACAAAATTATCCATGAACTCATCAAAAATACTGCTTTGGACATATATTCTTTTGACAGAACACGGACTCTGACCAGTGTTAAAAAAGCTTGCATATATCGCTCCTTTAATCGCTTCAGATATGTTAGCATCATCGAGAATTATCATGGTGCTGTTATCATATTTCTTTTCATTCCTGTCCCTTGGATATAGAATCCCCTGAATTAACAGATCCACTCTGGAGTTTTGATTCAGGATGGCTCCAGAGTCTTTTCCAGTTACTATATTAATCACTCCGGGGGGTAGATTAGCCCTTTCAAAGATCTTTGCCATTGCAAGAGCAGTCAGAGGAGCATGCCATGGTGGAATAACGACAGCAGTGTTACCCATCCCAATGGCCACTGCAGTATGGAGAGCAAAGTTTAGAAGAGGGGCATCCCAAGGTATTATAATTCCGGCAACTCCTACTGGCTCTCTTAAACAAACCTCTATAATGTTCTCTGTTATCAGAGTTCCACTCATCCGGTCAGTACATTTATCAGCGAGATATCTAAACAGGTTGGATGCCAGAGGTACATCGAAGTCAAGAGCTCTCTTTAACGGAGTTCCATGGTCCATGGCCTCAAGTTCAGCAAGAATCTCTCCATATTCATCGATCAATTCAGCCATTCTTATCAAAAACGACCGTCTTTCACGACTTGCCAGGGAACTCCAGGTACCAAATGCATCTGCTGCAGCATCTACAGCAGCTTTAACATCCTCTTCATTTCCTGAAGGCACCACACCGATGGACTCTCCTGTACCTGGATGGATGATTTCCTCTGTCCTGTCTGAGTGAGAATCAACCCACATGCCATTGATAAACATGCCATATCTCATAAATTTCCCTTCCATGAAACCTCCTGATAGGGTATAAACGGGTCATCGCCCGGAATATTAACGTATTAACATTAGTGACATCTAGTCATCTACTGTAAGTACAACAGTCTAATTAGATTGGCAACATACCTGAAATCCCCCCAATTTATAATTTCTTGTTTATAATCAATACTATTTAACACTATCGGCATACTCAGTTGAGAGGGAAAAATTATTGAATTAAAGTATCAAAAATGAAAAATTTCTACTTTAAACCCGAAAAATTATAAATAGGTTGTTGACGTTTTATCAGCCCATGAAAATCCCTTCTGGTATACCGGGTTTCGATGAAGTGCTGAATGGAGGACTTGAGAAAGGCCGGTCATACTTGGTGAAGGGAGGCCCTGGAAGTGGGAAAACAATATTCGGTCTTCAATTCCTTATGAAAGGGCTTGAAATGGGTGAAAAAGGTGTATATGTCTCTTTTGACCAGCATGAAAAAGAAGTCGTAGAACAGGCCAAGTCCTTTGGCTGGAATCTTGAGGATGAAAATTTTCATTTCATTGATAAATCCCTTGAAATGGATGTTCTCAGCTCTGACATGTTTTTCTTTGATTTTGATTCAGTGAATGAAATTCAAGACTTCGTTCTTTCTATAACAAGAGCAGAGGAACTGAAAGATGCTGAGAGGGTGTTCATTGATGGTATTGGTGTTATAAGAGATGCAGCGAGAAATCCATCCATACACAGGCGTATAACTTCTTCTATAATCCACTTTCTCACTGATAAGGGCGTAACATTGCTGATATCTGATGAGCATATGGGTGAGATTGGAAAAGAGGTTATAAGTTACCTCACCAGTGGTGAGTTTGTTTTAGAGCGGAAGGAAAGAGAAGACGGAGAAGTATTTAGAACTGTGGATGTGGTGAAATATAGGAGCGGGCATGTGCATCTGGGAAAACATTATTTTAAAATTACGCGGGATGGAATTGTGGTGTACCCTATAATACCAGTGGCAAAAGTAAGGAAAAATGAAAGGAATTTAATCTCAACTGGAAATGGTGAATTCGATGCCATGCTCGGTGGAGGTATAGTCGAAGGGGCAGAAGTTTTCATATCGGGAAAAAGTGGAGTAGGGAAGACAAACCTGAGCCTGTTAATTCTAAAGGACAATGATATAAGGGGTAACACGGGTGTAATGTACTCTTTTGAGGAGCGGGAAGAAGAGATAGACAGAAGGTATAAAGAACTTTTTGATTATAAACCCTCAAAGATTGTTGTAAGAGAAGTCTCACCATACGGGATGAATATCGGAGAATTTTACAACATGCTCATAAGAGATGTGAGTGAACTTTCTCCAACCGTTGTTGTGATAGATCCAGTTAACGCTCTGGAGCGGATGACTTTTTCAAATAATGAGCTGATTCGAGCCATGTTGATTTTGTGTGATCAGCTCAAAAATCAAGGTATAACGCTAATTCAGACCTATGAGGTGGCGGATGCTGCAGACGTGTTTCAATTTACCGGTGGAGTGAGTTATTTTGCCGACTACATCATCCTAGGCAGGCATGTGGAGCTAGAGGGAGAACTTGTGAAAGCTCTTGCTGTTATAAAGAATCGATTCGGAGAACATGAACAAACCATCCGAATTCTCGACATGAAATCTGGAGAGGGCATCATTCTTGGAGATCCTTTGAAAGAACATTCAGGCATGATGTCTGGAGTGCTTGTCAAATAACGAATCTAAACATATCAGTATCCATTTTCAGATTCCGATAGGGTAAATCCACCACTTTTTTACTTCTTTTTTAAAAAACTGTTGTGCTAATGGTAACGAATCAGACAAGAGATTAAAATGAAAATATGAACAGCTCAAACACTCTGTTCGGATTTGTAAATATACTGAGAGGATTAACTAAAACTTGAGAGATGATACACTGGCGAATCATCTCAATGATGGAAGGTTATACCAAAGATTGGTAAGGAAAGGGTAATAGAAAAACCAAAAGGGTAAAGAAAAGTTTTAAATGTATGATGTTATTGTCTAATGAGGTGTTATCTTGTATCAGATCGGGGAAGCTCTTATTGGAGAAGGGGATGAACTGGCCCATATTGATCTAATTATAGGTCGAAAGGATAGTCCTGCAGGAATTGCTTTTGCCAACGCTTTATCGCAGTTATCATGGGGTCACACGCCGTTGCTGGCCGTAGTTAGACCCAATCTCATGACAAAGCCCGCCACTGTCATCATTCCCAAAGTGACTGTTAAGAATATGGAACAGGCTGGGTTGATTTTTGGTCCAGCTCAGGCTGCAGTAGCCAAAGCGGTGGCAGATGCAGTTGAGGAAGGGATAATCCCTAAAGATGAAGTTGAGGACTATGTTGTTATTGTAAGTGTGTTCATACATCCTGAAGCAAAAGATAAAGATAAGGTCTACCATTACAATTATGGTGCAACCAAGCTTGCCCTTCAGAGAGCTATGGATAACTTTCCGGATGTGGATACCCTGCTATATGAGAAAGACAGGGCAGGTCATCCTATGATAGGGAAGAAACTGATCAATTTATGGGATCCACCATATCTCCAGGTAGCCTTGGATTTCCCCGATCTTAAAAAGACGTTGGAAGTTGTTGCTGCCTTGCCTGAGAATGATCATTTAATTCTTGAGGCAGGAACACCCCTGATAAAAAGATATGGAGTTGAAGTTATCCATAAATTGAGGGAAATCAGGCATGAAGCCTTCATCGTGGCTGATCTGAAAACCCTCGATACAGGTAACCTTGAGGCGAGAATGGCTGCTGATGCAACGGCCAATGCCGTTGTTATCTCTGGACTGGCTCCCAGAACAACCATTGATAAGGCCATAAAAGAGGCAAAGAAAACGGGAATATATTCCATTGTGGATATGCTCAACGTTCCTGACCCCTATAAGAGATTGGCATCCTTTGAGCTGAAACCTGATGTGGTGGAAATACATAGAGCCATCGATATGGAAGGACATATGGACCAAGCATGGAATACTGTGAAAGAGATCAAGGAAAATGTTGAGAACATTCTGGTGGCTGTGGCAGGTGGGATTCGCCCTGAAAATGTCATGGAAGCTATACAGGCTGGTGCTGACATACTGGTAGTTGGCAGAGCCATCACCAATGCCAGAGACGTTGAAGGGGCAGCAAGACAATTTCTGAAGGCTATGAGAAAAGAAGATGTGGATCAGTTCAGAATCATGACGGACTTTTGAAGGTGATGGGGTGGATCAACCCGTTGTGATTGTGAACTTCAAAGCTTATTCAGAGGGTATAAAGAAAGGGGAGGAAATAGCCCGAGCTGCCAGAGAAATAAACGAAAATGGAGAAGTATTTGTTGCCATAGCTCCAGATTTTATTCAACTGAAATCTCTGGTAGAATTCGCTCCAGTATTTGCTCAGCACACAGATGCAGTTAATCCAGGAAGCAATACGGGGAGGATAACTCCAGAAATGGTGAAGGCCTCTGGTGCAACAGGTAGTTTAATCAATCATTCTGAAAGACCTTTAATCCTTTCTGATATTGAGTTTCTTATTAGTGCATTCAGGGAATTAGAGTTAACTTCGGTGGTATGTACCAACAATATCCCTGTTTCCAAGGCAGTGGCAGCTCTAACTCCTGATTTCATTGCTATTGAGCCTCCTGAATTAATTGGCACGGGTATACCTGTTTCGAAGGCGGATCCCGGTATTGTGGAAGGAGCAGTGAAGGCTGTACAGAAAGTAGATGGAAATATTATGGTATTATGTGGAGCCGGAATAAGTGAATATGAAGATTTTGTTGCCGCTCTCGATCTGGGAGCTAAAGGAGTCCTTCTTGCATCCGGTGTTGTTAAGGCAAAAAACCCAGGGATGAAACTAAAAGAACTGGTCGGAATTTAATCTGGAAGTGAAATCGGATATATTGACCCAGTGTTTGCCAGTCCAGTATAGCTTAACACAATTGGGGCAGTAATATAGAGTGTATTTTTTCACACTATCCGGAAGTTTATCTTTTTTCAATGCTCTATCGGTCTCTTCACCGGTTGGCTTTCTGAGAAGGGTGTTGCAGAGACTGCATCTATCCATCACAGGTGCAAAATTTAGGTTTAACATATCTTTTAGCTCGCCAAGCTGGTCTCTCACTCCATTAGAAGATATGAAAATTACCTTCCTGTTCTGTTTAACTGCTCTGGTGTATAGTTCTTCATCTCTAGTTAGAAGAATCCTATCGGAGAAATACTCAAGAAGGAATCTATCCTCGTCACCTTCAACATTCAACTCACCCACATAAAGAGTATCAAACCCATACAGCCGGAGCCAGATGCGCATTTTTCCAAGCATTCTATCCAGAATGAATTTCATCTGATCATCATTTTGACTCTACTATTATTATGTTTTACTACTCTTAGGAGGGTTTTTATGATTCTCCCTCTATTTCATAATACGTGAGTGAGTCTAGAATTTCCAAGTGATATTATAGGCGAGATAGTAGTCCAACAAAAGCTGCTATATACGTCCTACTGTATAATCACTTTTGTATGATATCAAAATCTGCTATTTATTAAATTCAACTATCTATAATCAAGTCTTCACTCCCAGATACCTGACAAGAACTTCTGAATTCTCTTTGAGCTTTTCTGATGTGGATTCATGTTTTATAGTACCCTTCTCCATAATATATACCCGCTCTACTGTATCAAGAGCCATCTTGGCGTTTTGTTCTACTAGTAATATGCTGACCCCCTTCTCGTTAATCTCATGGATCACTTCCATAATCTTGGAGACCATAATGGGCATCAAACCTTCCGTGGGTTCGTCCATCAGAATGATTTTAGGCTCTACCATAAGAGCTCTGGCAATGGCCAGCATCTGCTGTTCTCCACCACTCATAGTTCCAGCCAGTTGATCCTTTCGCTCTTCCAGTCTTGGGAAGAGAGAAAAGACATCCTCGAAAAGCTCGGGTCTTTCTTCTCGCATGCCAATTTTGAGGTTCTCCATCACTGTGAGCTCTGGAAATACATGCCTTCCCTGGGGAACATATCCAATACCGAGGCGAGCGATTTTATAAGCAGGCATCCCTGCTATGTTAACGCCATTCAATTCTATAACGCCCTCCTTGGGGGGAGTAAGTCCCATGATAGTCCTCATGGTAGTGGTTTTTCCCACACCATTTCTCCCTAGAATACCCACTACTTCACCCTCTTTAACTTCCATGCTCACTCCATGGAGTACGTGGGACTTTCCATAATAGGTATGGACATTCTCCAGTTTCAACATTATCTCTCCCCCAAATATGCCCTGATAACTTCTTTATGTTCTGATATCTCTTTGGGTGTTCCCTCAGCTATAACCTTACCACTGTCAAATACTGTAATAGTTTCAGCAAGATTCATCACAACGTCCATATCATGTTCTACCAGTATTATGGTATGTTCCTTTGATAGATCCTTAATAACTTTCGACATCTCACCCGTCTCTTTGGGACTGAGGCCAGCAACGGGCTCATCAAGCAGTAGTAATTGAGGATCAGTTGCAAGGGCAATGGCAATTTCCAGTAATCGTTGATCTCCATGGGACAGATTTGCAGCAATCTCATTTGCTTTATCTTTTATTCGTACAAGCTCAAGAATCTCTTCTGTTCTTTCCGCTACATCTTTTAACCTGGAAAAATGTACAAAAGGATTAAGCTTCTTTTTTCTGGAATTGGCTGCCACCCATATATTTTCATAAACCGTGAGCCCCTGAAAGATGTTGGTGATCTGAAAAGTAGTAGCAATCCCTTTCTGAGAAATCACATAGGGTGGCTGGTTGGTTATGTCCTCTCCTCTGAAAAAGATCTCCCCTTCAGTGGGTTTAAGACGCCCTGACAACATGGCAAGGAATGTAGTTTTTCCGGCACCATTTGGGCCTATCAACGCCCTCAACTCTCCCTCATTTACAGAGAAATCCACACTATCAACAGCGGTTAATCCACCAAATCTTTTCGTAACATCTTTCGTCTCCAGTATGGACATGGTATACACTCCTCAGCTTTGGGATACTCAACAATGACTATTATTTAATACTTTTACATACGTTACGTTGACAAATTGTAGGTCTATAATCTACATTATAAAAATCTATCTTTTCCGTGTATCTCACAATTCTCAGTGAACAATTCCAAAAATAGATGAAAAATCTCTACCCTCCCTCGTTACATATACAGTAAACGTGCGCCAGAAATCCATTTTCCCACATTCTTCCTTTACAATATGGATATGAAAATTACTCCTATCTTTATTACTCATGGCATCCTTTTCAAATATGGAAAGTTATATTTCTAAAGAATCTTCATCATGATAAAATATGTATCGGATAGACATCAATGTTAATGGAGAGGCTCATACTCTAGATGTCCCCTCCAATGCTACTTTACTTGAAGTGCTGAGGGATAATCTAGGATTAAAAGGTGTTAAGGAAGGATGTGGAAAAGGAGAATGTGGTGCATGCACAGTTTTGATCAATGGAATTCCCGTTAATGCCTGTTTAATTCTTGCAGTGGATGTTGATGGGATGGAAATAACCACCATAGAAGGTCTGGCTAGGGGGGATGAGCTTAATCCGATTCAGGAGTCGTTTATAGAACATGGAGCTGTGCAATGTGGTTTTTGCACCCCTGGAATGATAATGTCCGCAAAACACCTCCTTGACAATAACTCAAGACCAACTGTGGATGAGATTAAAGAGGCAATTTCTGGGAATTTATGTCGTTGTACAGGATATGTGCGGATTATAAAGGCCATTGAGGCCGCATCGGAAAGATACTCTTTCAGGTGATGTAATGCAGGAAACTGTAACAAAAGAAAAGGAAGAATATGTCTATGTAGGAAAAGGCGTTCCGAGGGTAGATGGCTATAAAAAAGTAACCGGAAAAGCTGTCTATACAGTGGATGTGGATCTCCCTGGTATGCTTCATGGAAAAATTCTAAGAAGTCCAGTACCTCATGCCCTGATCAAAAGTATAGACACCTCCAGGGCTGAAGCTCTTCCCGGAGTGAAAGCAGTGATAACAGGGAAGGATACACAGGGTATCAGGTTTGGTTTTGTTGAAACTCCTCATATGCCAGCAGATATGCCCCCTCTTGCTGAGGATAAGGTAAGATATGTGGGAGAAGCCGTTGCAGCAGTCGCTGCCACCTCTGAACGAATCGCTGTAAAGGCCCTTGATTTAATAGAGGTTGAATACAAACCTTTACCGGCAGTATTTCATCCAGAGAAAGCAATGGAACCGGAAGCCCCTAAAATCCATGATATTATTCCAGCAACTGGCCCGTCTTTCTGGCAACAATGGGGAGTTGAAAGAGAAAGCACACCACAGAAGGTGGAGAGGAATATATGCAGTGAAATACATGTGGAAATTGGAGATATTGAGGAGGGATTTGCAAAAGCAGATTATATCAGGGAAGACAGGTTTGAGACTAATGTTACCGCTCATGGAGCTCTTGAACCTCATGGAGTCGTGGCAAGATACACCAGGGATAAGCTGGATGTTTGGCTCTCTCATATGGGGCCATATATGAAACGATACTGGCTTGCTCGCACTATGGGTTTGCCTGATAGCAAAGTAAGGGTACATCATGCCTATATCGGTGGGGCTTTTGGGGGAAAAATAGACCTGTTCGACTATGAGTTTATTGCAAGCTATTTATCAAAAATAACTGGGAGACCTGTTAGGATAGTTCTCACTCGAAAGGAAGTGTTTCAATCAACTAGGTTGCGTCATCCCATGGTGTTTTATGTCAAGACGGGTGTAAAGAGGAATGGAAAGATAACCGCTTTAGATGTCACGGCTATTGACGACACAGGAGCTTATAGAGGTACTGGCCCTGTTGTTGTTTATCTTGCTCACGCTTTCTCAATACCCCTTTACAGAATTCCAAATGTCAATTATAAGGGTTATGCAGTATATACTAACAATCCGGTTAGAGTTGCTATGAGGGGGCATGGAGCTCCACAAGCGAGATTTGCCATGGAGCAGCAACTGGATATGATCGCTGAGGATATTGGCATGAGCCCAATTGACATCAGGCTCATAAACGTTAGAGAACAGGGTGAGGTGCTACCCAATGGAGACATCCTCAACAGTTGCGGTTTGAGAGAATGCATAGAGAGATCGGCCGAAAGAAGCGATTTTATGAAAAAATACGGTAAAAACAGAGGTAAGGGAAGAGGTATAGGGATTGGTTTAACGAGCATGTTCAGTGGGGCTCAGTTTTATCCATTCGGTGCCACGGGGGTTGTACTTCTCCATGATGATGGGAGTGCGACCATTTTTTCAGGTGCAGTGGAGTTCGGCCAAGGTTCAGATACTATGATGTGTCAGATCGTGGCAGAAGAGCTTGGAATCGATATAGGTAAGGTAAGCATTTTGTCGGCTGATTCTGAGCTGTGTCCTATAGCCTTGGATAACTGGCTAAGTGGGGGTACATTCGTTAATGGAAGGGCGGTTCAGCTTGCTGCAAGAAATGCAAAAGAACAGTTACTGAGCTATGCGTCCCAGATACTTGGAGTTTCAAAAGAAGAACTTGATGTCAGAGATGGGGAGATATTTTCTGTCAAAGATCCATCTAAGAAAATATCCCATGAGGGAGTAATAAAATATGCCATTCATAAAAGCAGGGGTAAACAGATAGTAGGAGTGGGACATGCAACTCCTGTAGAGGGAGCATACTGGTATCCGAGCCTAAGAACAGGTAAAGGGAAATTCACAGGAGCATATTCTTTCTCTGCCAGTGTAGCAGAAGTAGAGGTGGATATGGACACAGGAGTTGTTAGGGTATTGAAAATCATTAATGCTCACGACTGTGGATATCCCATCAATCCTATACTAGTTGAGGGACAGGCTGAAGGACAGGGTTATATGGGCATGGCCCAGGTATTGATGGAAAACATTGTGGAACACGATGGTGTTATTTTAAACTCTGATTTTCTGGAATATAAGATGCCCACTGCCCTTGATATACCAGAAATGGAAACCATACATATTGAGACTCGTGATCCAAATGGTCCATTTGGTGGAAAGGAAGTGGGAGAGGGTGTAATTGCGGGAGTAGTAGCAGCAATAGCTAACGCGATATATGACGCTACAGGTGTACGATTTCATACCCTACCTATAACTCCAGATGTCATACTGAAGGGATTGAAGGAGAAACGGATGAAGGAGGAGAGACAGTGATAATACCTGGGGAATTTGAATATGTTAGTCCCTCCAGTATTTCAGAAGCATCTCGAGAGATAATAGAAAGAGATGCTGTAGTGTTTGCTGGTGGAACTGATCTGGTACCAATGTTCAAAGAAAAGCTTGTTACTCCTAAAGTGGTGGTCAATCTAAAGAAAATACCAGGAATGGATGGCATCTCCTTTGATAAGGCATACATGTCCATTGGAGCTCTTACTACTCTAGCATCTCTCGCAACTCATCCTTCCATTCTCGAGAAATGTCCAAGTATAGGCAAGGCAGCAAAGTCTATTGCCTCACCTCAAATACGAAATGTTGGAACAGTGGGTGGAAACCTTTGTCAAAATCTCAGGTGTCCGTATTTCCGTCAAGATTTTCCATGTCACAAGCGTGGAGGAAAGAAGTGTTTTGCAGTTGGAGGAGACAATTACCTTCATTCCATATTTGGAGCAAAAAGATGTTTTGCTGTGAACCCCTCAGATCTCGCTACCATATTAGTCGCCTACGATTCAAAAGTAATCCTTGAAAGTAAGGAAGGAGTACGAGAAATATTTCTTGAAGATTTTTATCTTGGTCCAGGAGAATTTGACATTGAGAAAGGAGAAATTCTGAAAGAGGTTGTTGTATCTTCTGAAAACATGGACAATACTCTGGATGCTTTTCTGAAATTCCGAATCAGACAGTCCATAGATTTTGCTCTAGTCAATGTAGGTGTTGTTTTAAAAATCCAGAATGGACTGGTGGAGAAAGCATCAGTGGTTCTGGGTGCAGTGGCAGGCACGCCATATCGAGCAGTGGAGAGTGAAAAGGCTCTGACAGGAAACGAGCTCACCAAAGAGCTGATAGAGGAGGCAGCTCATAAAGCAGTTGAAAAGGCTAAACCTCTTTCAAAAAACGAATACAAGGTTGATGTGGCAAGAATCCTGATTAAAAGAGCTCTTGAGGAAATAATGGAGAGAACGTTATGAAAATAGATGATGTAATTCCGGATGATGCACGACCAACTTTGGTCTTTACCCTTCCCCATATCCATTACCCACCATGTATGAATGTGGCAGAAAAGCTTGTTGATGCAAATGTTAAAAAAGGAAAAAAGGAAAAGACCGCCATATATTTCGAAAATCTTGCCATTACTTATGGAGAATTGCAGGAAATGGTTAACAGGCTTGGTAATGGCCTTAAAGAGCTTGGCATTTCTCTAGGAGATAGAGTTCTGTTAAGATCCAAAAATCGGCCGGAGTTAATCATATCCATTCTGGCAATCCAGAAAATTGGGGCCATTGCTGTTCCCACAATGCATCTTTTCAGGGAGAAGGAATTGAAGTACATTCTGAAAGATTCGAGAGCAAAGGCAGTTATTGTTCAAGACTCCCTTATAAGAGAGGTCAGAAATATAGAATCTGAGATCGAAATAAAACATGTGGTAGAATTTTCGGATTCTGAGGGGAGCATATCTTTTGGAGATGTGGATGGCTCTAAAAAACTGGACGCTGCTTCAACAGAACGGGATGATATTGCCCTCATCTTGTATACTTCTGGAACAACAGGCACTCCTAAGGGAGTTATCCACACCCATGAGTCTATAGTGAGTTCAGCAGATACCTTCAATAGATATGCTTTTAAACCAGTGGAAAGTGATGTGTATTCTGGACATCCACCTATTGCTTTTGCATACTGCTATGGCGGCCTCATGTCATATCCTTTCAGGTATGGTGCCACTACTTCTCTGATTGAAGATTTTACTCCAGAAAAAATGTTTGAAACCCTCGAAGCGACCAGAGCAACCATTTTTTTCAGTGTTCCGACAGCCCTGAACATGATGCTGAGAGTTGAAAAAGCTGAAAAGGAGTATGATTTATCCGCCCTTAGAGCGGTTTCAAGTGCTGGAGAACCCTTGCCACCGAAAATACTGAAAGAGTGGATGGATCGATTCCATGTACCTGTAGTTGATAATCTTGGAACAACAGAAACCTTGGCCAGTTTTGTATCCAACACGGTAGATGAGATACGTCCCGGTACATGTGGTAGGCCTGTCCCAGGATATGAGATCAGGATTGTGGATGATAGCTTTAAAGAGGTAGAAAGAGGCACAATTGGTCGGTTGACAGTTAGAGGGCCTACCGGTGCAAGATACTGGTTTAAGGAAGAGGAACAGAGGAAGTATGTCCGGCAAGGATGGACATACATTGGAGACATGGCATGGATGGATGATGAAGGATATGTTCATTATGTGGCAAGAGTGGATGATATAATAATCTCATCGGGTTATAGAATTGCCGCACCTGAAGTGGAAAAAGTATTGGTAGAACATGAAGCAGTCAAAGAAGTGGCAGTGATTGGAGTGCCTGACGAGACAAGGGGCCAGGTGGTTAAGGCCTGCATAGTACTCTCTGATGGTTTTGAACCACATGAAGAACTTGAGAAGGAACTGAAAAATTTCTGTAAAACGACCCTTGCTCCTTATAAGTATCCTAGGGTTATAGAGTTTGTTGATGAATTACCCAAAACACCCACTGGAAAAATCAGACGGAGAGATCTTAAAGTATAATGAAATTGTAAATCGTAGATTTGCAAAAATGATATGTGGTATACTTCTTGCCGCAGGAACTTCAACCAGATATGGCAGGAACAAGTTGCTCGAGGNGATTGGAAAAAAACACTTGATAGAGTTCTCCATTGAATCAATTAATCAGGCTGGACTTGATAGAGTAATCGTAGTAGCCGATAAGAGTGTGGCAGCCAAATGCCGTAATTATGAAGTGGATGTTGTAATACCTCCTTCCCAGATTTCCATGGTTAATTGGAAAATGAGTCTTTCTTTGAAACTCGGAATAGAGAAACTGCCTAAAGGATCTGATGGGGTTTTAATACATCTGGGTGACATGCCACTGGTGTTACCAGAAACAATTCGACATCTGGTGAAGGAAGCAACTCTCACGTCAAAAGGAATTGTTTTACCCAGTTATAATGGAAAACTAGGTCATCCCAGGATTTTTAAGAAAAAGTATTTTGAAAAACTCAAAAAATTGAAGGGGGATGAAGGAGGGAGAAGCATTATAGCAAATAACCTAGAAGATATACTGATATGTGAAGTGAACGATCCCGGTGTGGTTTTTGATGTTGATCTCCCTGAAGATCTTGAAAAAATGAAGTTTTTGCTGAAGAAAAGAAAGTATTGAAATTTTTTTGTAAAATAGCTTATATGGGACTTCTATTACCAGCAAACTAAGTATCGATGATAGGGTCCCCATCATTGGATCAAATCTCCAGAATACGAGGGTGTAAGCAAGTACACCCAGAGATACGATGAATCTTGATCCTTCCAGCAAGAGAGCTCTATCAAATGGTTTTTGGTTTTCTCTAGACTTATCCATCCATTTCTTTTTAGATAGAAATCCACTGAGATAGCAGTATACATGTAAAAAAGCAAAGCAGGGATTAGGCTCTCAATCATTACCTTAGCATAAGTAATTCCTAAAACATCTGCGATGACAAAAGCTGCCACACTCATTATTGGTGGCATAATAAACTGGTTGATTATTAAATGAACAGAGCCGGATACCCACATACTGTAAACCCATACATAAGAGCTAAAAACCATAGCATGTATAAATACGCCATATGAAGGATTTTAAAGAAAAACTGGAGAGAATAGAACGAGAAGTGAAAGAAGGAAATCTCAATCTTAAGGCTTTAGGATTCTGGCACATAGTTAATGAAGCAAAGAAGAATAGAGATATAGCATTACAATATGCAGATCGTTTAGGAGAGATAGATCGTTTGGTCTTCGAAAAGACAGTGCCTACCTTCTCTATCAAACTTGGATTGATATCTCTCCTGATAGTATCGATCATCAGCATAAATATGGTCTTTCTGGGAGGCTTGTCCATCATACTGTCTGCCATCATTCTCTACTTTACCATACATCCCTTCGCTCACTATCTAATGGGGAGGGTCTGTGGGATCAACTTTACCCATATGTTCTTCAACGGCCCGTTGAAAATGGAGCCAAACATAAAGGTGGACTACTCCACCTACCTTCTGGCATCAGCTCCTGCAAGAGCAATTATGCACCTATCAGGAATTGCATCATCCCTGCTGGTAGTACTCCTAATCTTGATCTACGCTTTCCTTTCCAATGTTGATGGAATGCCCCTCTTGGCTATAAGTATCTGGTTTACAGTGATATTGGCATCTGAGGTGGTCATCATATTGACCAATGTTACTGGCCATAAGAAACTTCTAGAACTGGATTTTGGCAAAACTGATACAGGCCGAGCCTTTAGAGAAATGCGTTACTCTTAATTGAGAAACAAAGCCCCTTTTTATTTCTGTGGTTGCTCAATTGAATGGATTTCACCGATAACATCTCCATGCTTTCATTCTAGTATCATATCTTGTAATGAAAATGGTTTATAAGAGGGCAAATAGATCATCCGACAATCTATGAAATCTATCAGAGCATCGTAATGGCAAGATTCTACCATAATATGGCCAAAGTGTATGTTTAAAAGTTTTATGGTGTAACCACAATTCATTATCTGGGAAAATCCTGAAAGAAACATGCCAAAATCAGAACATACCCCTCTGCCGTCCAAGATAGAAAATAGCTTCTAGAACCCCTCCAGCAATGGCCCTCGCTTTGTCTGAAATGGTATAGCAGTTCTCCACCTTACCTCTCGGATCAACATCTCCTATTTTCATTCCTTTTTTTACCGCTATTCCATCTCGAATCAGTCCCCGGATAACACCGCTGATAGCGGTGAAAACAGGTTGGAACTCCACATATCCCACAACATCACCCTTTTTAACTACATCCCCAATATTTCGCTTGGTTGTGAACAATCCTTCACAAGGTGCCCTCATCACTCTCTCAACTGTATATCCAGAAATGTTTCCAGGTATACCTGTATTTTTCTCTGCTTGCCCCTCTAGAATAACCCTCCCAAGGTTATGGCCACGATTGGTCTCAATAACAGCATGAGCATCAATTCCGGCAGTGAAACCCGGTCCCAGAGCAATCACGATAGGAGCATCCTCTATAGAGGTCCCGGTGTTTCTTTTTGCCATTATAGCGTCTACGACTATTTTTGGTCTCATTGATTGTATGATTTTACCCTGTGGATCAACCATTACAGCAATATTTCCCTGTTCCCATATAGATGTGATATCTTGAGACTTCTCAGCCAACACAGCTTTAACTCCTTCCACTTCTTTGACACCCTCATACACAGCCTCTGAAAAAGCAACTTCTCTCCGAATAGCTGTGGGTTGAGCAATTTCTGTCATACATACCGTGAATCCACATCTGTGTAACCTCCATGCTACTCCTGTGGCAAGGTCTCCTGCTCCTCTTATCACAACATGGGTGTTATCGATACAGCTCATATCAATCCAGATGGTATATATATCGGTTAGAGTAAATAACCCTGTTGATGATATACACCCCACTGAAAAAGATGATGGAAAGACGGGAAAATTTCGTTTTGGTTATACTGGTGGAAAAACTCGGCTCCGCTCCCACCCCGGATGATGCTATGATGGTAGTTTCAAAGGACGAGATAGCTGGAACTGTGGGAGGGGGTAAGCTTGAAGCACTGGTTATCTCGGAAGCACTGAAAGCCTTGGAGTTATTTAGGCCAGTGTTGTTAAAATATAATTTGCGGGAAGGAGAGGAAACGGGCTTGATATGTGGAGGAAATGTATCTTTTGTTGCAATTCCTATTCTTCCAGACTCATATGAGATTAAAATCGTGAAAAAAATCCTGGAACAGGTTGAAGAGAAGGATAAAGGGGTTTGTGTTGTAATATCTCCTGAATCCAGAGGATTTGGAGTAATCTCTGAAAAAGGGGATATAGAAGGTCTTGGATGGATACCAGTTGATAAGCGAGACACAATTATCAAGCAATCTATTGAATCTCTGAAGAAAAAGGAGAAAACAACTCTTGAAATAGACACAAAGATATTTTTAGTTCCTTTAATGCCAGTCCCTCGTCTAGTACTTTTTGGAGCCGGTCACATCAGCAAATATCTTGCTGAAATAGCATCTATGAGTGGATTTAAGGTAGAGGTGGCAGATGATCGCCCTGAATATGCAAATCGCGAGAGATTTCCTGGTGCAGATACAATCCATGTTAAGGATTTTGAAAAGACTCTTTCTGAAATTAAAATTAACCAAAACACATATGTGGTTATTCAAACTAGGAGTCATGAACTGGATGAGTTCATACTGGAAAAGATCCTTCAGTCCCATGCCGGATATATAGGGTTGATAGGAAGCAGGAGAAAGATATTTACGATCTTCAGCAATTTGAAGAAAAAAGGAGTAGATGAGAAAGATATCGACAGAGTGATAGCTCCTGTAGGGCTGGACATTTGCTCAGAAACACCCCAGGAAATAGCAGTCAGTATTATGGCACAGCTTATACAAAAAAGACGCTGTTCATGATAGGTTTTATACTCTTTCGATCTATTTTCCGAAAGATATAAGTATTTAAACCTCCCATGTTTGTCAAGGTTTATCATTGCAAAAAGGCCTGATTGGCCTGTAAAAGAGGAGATATGTATGCTGGGAGATAAAAAAGTCACAAGAAGGGATTTCGTGAAAGGAGTCGCAGTAGGCGGGTCTATTCTGGTAGGATCCTCTCTCCTTGGATGTGCTGAGAAAAAACCAGAACCTACTCCAACACCAAAGCCAGCTGAAACCCCCAAGCCGACACCAACACCACCAAAAGAACCGATCAAAATAGGAGTTCTCGGGCCATTGAGCGGGCCCTTTACGCCTTGGGGAGACCCACACTTGAAAGGAGCTCAGATGGCAGTTGAAGAAATAAATGCTAATGGTGGAGTACTGGGCAGACCCATAGAACTGGTGGTTAGAGATACTAAAAACAATCCGAGTGAATCGACAACCTCATTTGAGGAGCTGGTTTACCAGGAGAAAGTTGTTGCTGTTATAGGTCCCGTATCGAGTGATGTTGGGATGGCCACATCAAGAAAAGCGGATGAATTGAAAGTTCCCCTCTTCCTGCATATGGCTGGAAGTGAGAAGATACTTACAAAGGATAGTAGATATACCTTCAGAACAGCTCTTTCACCAGCTCCAGTGCTTATGCAGGCTCTGGCAGAGTACATAAAAACCAAAGGCTATACCAGGATTGGAGCGGTAGTAGCCGACTATGGATGGGGACACGCAGTAAAAAGAGGTATTGAGAAGTATATTGCCACCCTGCCAGATGTTAATGTGCAAATTGAAGTTGCTCCAGTAAAAGAAGCAGACTTCACACCCTATCTAAGGAAAATGAGCGATCTGGATCCAGAGTTGATTATTGCAACAAGTCATCCACCTGGTACTGCAAAAATTGCCAAGCAAGGTCTAGAGCTTGGATTGAAAGCTAATTATATCGGACCGAATTTCCCGAAGAAAATATGGGAATCAGCCCTTGGTGATAAGGTCACGCAGGGTATGCTTGATTTCAGCGCTGTAGATTATGAGAGTCAAGAGTTTATAAAGCTGGCAGAGAAGTATTATGAAAAGTATGGAGAAGAACTGGACTTCGCGGGTACGACGGGCTATGTAAACATATATCATTTGGCTTGGGCTATGGAACAAGCCGGATCAGCTAATCCCCAGGACATCGCCAATAAAATAAGGAATGGAACATATAAAACTCCCCTGTTTGCCTATCCACTATCTTACGTAGAATGGGGCGATCTAAAGGAGGCGAGGGAGGTAATTGTGACATTCAAACCTGGTCCGCCACCATACAATCCGAAAGCAATCTCTCATTTCGAGGTTGAATACATAACACCACCCCTCACTCCGCCTGAACCAGAGTCGTAAACTGATAAATTACAGGGGTCTGGGATAGATGGACTCACTATTGAAGTGCATTGATGTATGGAAATCGTTCGGAGGTTTCGACGCTTTAAGAGGTGTGAACATTGAAGTCTATGGAGGCGAAATAGTCGGGCTTATCGGTCCCAATGGGGCCGGTAAGACCACCCTCCTTAACCTTATCAATGGCGTTCTAAAGCCGACCAAGGGTAAAATTGTATTCAATGGACACGTCATAAATGGGAAAAAACCCCATAATGTCTGCAAGCTGGGCATAGGTAGAGTATTCCAGATCCCCAGACCTTTTTTTGAAATGAGCTGTGTTGAGAATGTTGTAACAGCATTGCTCTTCAACATAACACACAGCAAGCATTCAGTCGAAGAAAAGGCTATTGAGTTGCTGGAATTTGTCGGTATTACTGATCCTTCTGCGACTCCAGATGCCATAACCTTACAGGATAAGAGGAGACTGGAAATGGCAAGGGCATTAGCCACAAATCCACGGTTGATTCTGGCAGATGAATATATGGCGGGTCTGAATCCAAGCGAAGTCAAAGATGCATTAAAACTTTTCAAGAGGGTAAAAGAGGAGCTGGGAATCACAATCCTATGGGTTGAGCATGTAATGCATGCTATTATGGGATTAGCTGATAGAGTCATCGTTCTTGACCATGGAGTCAAGATAGCAGAAGGAAAGCCAAGTGAAATTGTAAAACACAAGAAAGTTATAGAGGCTTACTTAGGTGGTTAACAGATCCTGGGAGGTTGATGTATATTGGAAGCTATACTATCTGTCGAGAGACTACAAGCTGGTTACAGGGGACTAAATATACTGTGGGATGTCGATATTGAGGTGAAAGAGAGAGAGGTAGTTTCTGTAATAGGGCCAAATGGAGCTGGAAAGACAACTCTTCTTAAAGCTATTTTCGGGTTGATAGAATCAAAAGAAGGTGAAATTAAGTTTAATGGAGTGCGTATAAATGACTTAAAACCCCACAAACGAGTTGATATTGGACTGACATATGTCCCCAGTGAGAGAGAGTTATTTCCAGAGTTAACAGTGGAAGAAAACCTAGAGCTAGGAGCTTATACTAAAAGAGCGAGAAATAACAAGGATAATTTGCTTGAACAGGTCTTTGAGTTTTTTCCTAGGCTTAAAGAGAGAAAAGATCAGTTAGCAGGAACTCTGAGTGGTGGTGAACAGCAAATGCTTGCTATAGCAAGGGCTCTAATGTCAGCACCGAGGTTACTTTTACTCGACGAACCTTCGACTGGCCTTGCTCCTATAGTAACGCTCAGCATCTATGAAAAATTAAAGGAGCTCACATCCGAGTTATCCATCCTCATCGCTGAACAAAATGTTCACCAGGCATTTGCTATATCTGATCGAATTTATATTCTTGAGAATGGCAGGACAGTTGCTAGTGGTAAACCTTCGGAGCTTTCAGAGGACAGTTTAATAAAATCTGCATATTTTGGAGTGAGTGAATGATCGAGGTATTAATTGACGGGATTTTATTTGGACTTCAGCTGGCCTTGCTTGCTGTCGGATTGGTGCTCATATTTGGATTGGGTGGAGTATTGAACTTGGCGCATGGGGAATTTGTTATAATCACCGGTATAACGGCTGGTATGCTCTCCTCACTTGGTGTAAATATACTAATCTCAATAACGACAGGAGTCTTGCTAGCTGGAGTTGCAGGAGTGGCAATGGACAGGACTCTTTTACGCCCGGTGTATAAGTTGAGTGGTGAGATGGAAATTCTGGTAGGGTTATTCCTGACACTGGGACTGGCAGCTGCAATTGATGGCGTTATAGCATATCTCTTCCCCGGGTTACATTTTTCTATCAACGTACCTGTTGAGGCCATCAGCTTTTTTGGATTGGCCTTCAGACCATCCAGCCTGATTGCTGGACTTGTAGCTGTTATATCACTGTTACTTCTCCTGTTCTTTCTGAGAAATACCACAACTGGGAAAGCAATTAGGGCCATTCTGCAAAATCAGACAGGAGCGAGGCTTTGTGGTATCAACGTTGATAATATAAGAACCTTGGTTTTTCTCTTGGGTGGAATAATGGCAGGTCTCGCAGGTGTTGCACAGGGATTGAGTTCATCTGTGGATCCAGGTGCAGGATTGGAACTCACCTCGTTAGCATTAATTGTCAGTGTCGTTGGTGGAGTGAGAAGTGTTTATGGTGCAATTATAGCAGGACTTCTGCTGGGCATAGTTAATGCTGTTGTTAGTTATCTTGTGGGAACATACTTGGCGCTGATAATACTGCTGGTTGTAGTTATCGGTGTGGTACTTTTCAAACCCTCAGGGTTATTTGCAAGGAGTGTTTAACTATGTGGAAGTTAAAAAGACCAGGATCACGCCTGAGCTCCTCTCCAGTTGTTCTATTAATAGTTTTTGTAATTTTGGCGATAATACCTTCCCTGTTAAAAAATCCCTATCAGTTAAGGGTTTTAACCATTATTGCTATTTTTATCGCATTTACTTATGCAGCCAACATAATATTTGGAGAGAGCAGGCAACTCTTTCTGTGTATGAGCGCCATCTCAGGTATTGCAGCTTATACTTCGGCTATACTATCCATAGAACTGGGACTTAATCCATGGTTGACCATACTCATAGGTATTGCTTTTTCTACAGCAGTAGGATCTTTATTGAGCTATGTTTCAGTATCACGCGGACTTGGAGTGATTTTCGTTGCAATTGTCACGCTTGCTTTTACGCTAATTTTTGAGAACACTATCCTTGGTTTGCGATCCATAACAATGGGAGAGACAGGTCTTGTTGTTCCAACATTGTGGTGGCCTCTGGAAGGGTTGTTCGGTCGAAGGTTAGCGAGTTATTATGTAATTCTCGCGTATTCAGCTATAGTGGCTTTAATATATTTTATGCTTATTCACTCCAAGTTTGGTATGGCGTTAAAAGCAATCAGGAGTGATAATGTATCGGCCGAAGTCATTGGTATAGACGTAACCAAACATCAGGTTATGGCAGTTGCTTTAGGTTCTTCGATACTTGGTATGGGTGGGAGTCTTTATGCGTACTACCAAGGGATGGCTTCACCGGGAGTATTCTCTCCTTTGATGGACATCACCATATTTTTAATGTTGATTCTGGGTGGTTTTGGTGCGCCTATAGGGCCCATAGTAGGTGCTGTATTCATAATCTTGATTCAAGAACTCACACGGGGGCTTGGACAGCTAACTATGACGTTTTTTGGTGGACTGCTGGTAGTGTTAATTCTCATCTTCCGGGAAGGTATAGCATCGATATTTGACAAGGTTGCCACCTATGTGTATTACTCAAAGCGCTCGTAGTGTATGTCCATGTTTTTATTGGTGAGCACTATGGTTTATAGTGAGGATGTTGTAAATCACAGATTTACAAATTGTCAGCAAGGGACTGACAATAATTTTGAACTTCAGCTCAAAGATAGAGTGAAATCTGCCAGAAGTTTTAATAAATGTGAGATTAAAGGAGCTTGATAAAATTAAACACCTTTTTAAAAGGATGTGATCTCCATGGTCCACGAAAAAGGAGAAGAAGTGAATGTAGAAATTCCAGAAAGAATGAACATAAGTGAGATTCTCATCGACGAGAACGTCAAGCA
>MTND01000038.1 GCA_002010305.1 Archaeoglobi archaeon JdFR-42
AACCCTTAATAAGATGGTGAATAAGCCTTGTTTTTCCAGTTCCTGGTTCCCCTTTGATTAATAAGTTAGCTCCCAATTCACTATCCTCCAACCATTTTTACCAGTTCTCGTAAATAATTATTTCCATTGTAAGCAAACACAATCAAAGCTGCGATTTCCATAAATTTATAACTTCCGACCATCACAAGGTCAATATTGATAAGAGAAAAACCATACAGCACAAAGGCCAGGGTAAAGCCGTTTATGATATCAACCAGATTTATGGGAACAATGATAATTCCGCCTTTTAGATAGGGAAGATACTTCGAGAGTGTTACATAAAGAATGTATAAAAGCACAACTATTGAAATGGCGAATACCACATCCATTGACTTAAATAAAATCCCCGAAATTACAGGAAAATCTTGGACCAGTCGAAGCGAAAAGATCCAGTAGACACATATGGCAAGGAGGGTAACCACAAATCGATCCGGGACTATCTTAGGTAGCAAGTGGGATACATCCATTTTTGCAAAAACGTAGATAAAATACAGAATTATGATCAGAAAGAACTGAGGAATTACCACCCGCTCTATGACATATACCCATTCGGGAAGAGAGAACAAAGCCTTTCCAACTTCAAGTATGGCCCACGCCAGAAATACAACCAAGGATGCAACCATGATGAGAGTGGTGGATTTCCAATACAGATTGATTCTCTCTTTATCTTCCTCAGCCAGATTTGTAATTATGAATAAAAGATAAATGCCGACCAGTGCATCCAGTGCACCCATGACGCCAATATAGCTCATATTAATACATCCTTAATTCTCTTTAGAGCCTCCATAAGGTTTTCCCGAGACGTTGCATATGAAATCCTCACCCATCCTCTCCAGCTCTTTCCAAAAGCCTCTCCTGGAGTTACTGCCACGTATGCCTCCTGGAGCAATTGTTCAGAGACCTCCACACCAGTACCAAAGGAACTTACATCAGCGAAAAGGTAGAAGGCCCCATCAGGTGGTGCATATGAAATTCCCATTTCCTTCAACCCATTCACCAGTAGGTCGCGCCTCTTTTCAAATTCTTCTACCATACCAGCAAGAAATTGCTGATCTCCCTTCAGGGCGGCAATTCCCGCATACTGGACAAAGGATGTAGCACAACTCACCGAATGCTGCTGAACCTTAAGCATAGAGTCGATAATATTCCTAGGGGCTGCTGCATATCCCAGCCTCCAGCCAGTCATGGCATAAGATTTGGAAAAACCGTTAACCGTGATGACCCTTTCCCACATCCCATCAAAAGAAGCAAGACTGTAATGGACACCATCATAAATGATCTTCTCATAGATCTCATCGGATATAACAAGGAGATCATGATCTACCGCAATATCCCGGATTTCTTTCAAGAATTCCTTTCGGAAAACCACTCCAAGAGGGTTGTTAGGAGAGTTAACGATGATCATCTTTGTTTTATCACTCACATATTCCTGCAGGTCAGGGGCTTCGAAATTCTCATTCAAAGGACACCACACAACCTGTGCTTCGGCCATCATCACACAGGCTTCATAAGTAACCCAAGATGGTTCGAGGAGGATTACCTCATCTCCCCTGTTTACCGTGGCCATTACTGCTTCAAAGATGGCATGCTTCGCTCCCGGCGTTACAAGGATCTCTTCCGGACTGTATTCGATTCCATTCTCAACTCTGAGTTTATCTGAAATTGCCTCCCTCAGCTCAGGGATCCCTTTGCTTGGAGTATAGTGAGTGTGGCCGTCTTCCATGGCTTTAATAGCTGCCTGAATGATGTGCTGGGGAGTTGGAAAATCCGGCTCTCCGACACTCAGGCTGATGATATCCTTTCCTTCTCTTTTTAACTTTGCTGCAAGATCCGAGATTTTCAGGGTTGCCGATTCTTCTATTTTCTCAAGTCTATCTGCCACCATCATATTTTCCAAGCCTCTGTACCAGTTTTACAGCCGCTTCAACAGCCCGCTTTGCATAATCAATCCGTTCATGGGCTTCCAGCCTTCCCATCCCTGGGCCAGAGATGCCAAGGGTGACAGGTTTGCTGAACTCAAGGGAGAGATCCATTATCTTCCTTGCGGCATGTTGAGCTACAACCTCATCATGCTCAGTTGCGCCCTCAATAACACACCCCAGAGTGACAACAGCATCCACATTCCCCTTGTCCAGCATTTTCTTTACTGCAATAGGGATATCGAAAACCCCCGGGACTCTAACAACTTCAGCGACTTCTGCTCCAAGAAATTCTGCATGTTCTTTCCCCAAAATTTCCATCTGATATGTTATATCTCGATTAAATTCAGCCACGACAAACCCAAGTTTTACCATCTTATCACCTCAATATAGGGCCGACATCGGCAAATCCCTGCCTCTGCCCGGTTCCTGCCTCCTTGAGTAGTTTATCGGGAGACGTAATAAGTTTTATGGCATTTTGAACATGCTCTCTCACTCTGTTTTCAACCACTTTCAGCAATTCTTTTTCCTGTTCAACTTCATCCTCATAAACGAATACTTCGATTATATGGGTGTTGGTCATTAACTGGGCCATGATCAGCCCGAGAGAGGCTTCGTGTGCACACTGTTTATCTATAGGTTCACCGCCGGGCATACCCAGAGCGATGACCACATCACATTGCCTCTCTTCAATTAACTTTTTGCTCCCCACTGGCAAATCCTTTATACCCGGGACTGTATATCGTATAGCCCTGAATCCCCAACGCCGGAGCTCGTCCTCTGCTATCTTTCCCATGTCAACCCTTGCGAAAGTGGTGTCACACACCCCAATTCTGGCTTTACCTTTCATATACCTCCAGAGCAGCTTTTACCCCGTCTCCATATCCACTTATAGCCCTCAACTTATATAATACAAACTCAACTGCTGCAATGGTGTTGAGCAATTCTTTATAACTCACATTCCCCATATTTCCGATTCTGAAAATCTTCCCTTTAAGGTGATCCTGTCCTCCTGCAATGGTAATACCGAACATTTTCCGAACTTTTCCTCTCAGATCCCCATCTGATACACCATCGGGCATTTTAACGGCTGTTATGGTATTGGAATACTGGCTGTACTCATTCAATTCAGGAAACAGATCAAGACCCATGGCCTCCATAGCTGCTCTGCACCCTTCAGAGAGCCTCCTGTGCCTTGCAATTCTGTTTTCCAGTCCTTCTTCTTCAATGATCTTTAGAGCCTCGTACATGGCATAAAAGAGAGGTATTGCGGGAGTATAGGGTGTCTGGGTTGGAGTTTTTCCAACACTCTTTCTGTAAGCATTTAGGTCGAGGTAATAGGGAGATTTGCCGGTATAGCGATCCCAGGCTCTTTCGCTGACTGATACAGCAGCGAGTCCTGGAGGTGCTCCAAGACACTTCTGAGAGCCAACAATGGCCACATCTACGCCCCATGCATCGACCTGAACATCATCGCCTCCAATGGAGGTTATACCATCCATAATTGTGAGAGCATCATACTTTCTCGCAAGCTCTGCAATCTCTTTTGCAGGATTTAATATGCCCGTGGAGGTTTCATTGTGAACTAAAGCCACAGCCTCAGCTCCATTGGCCAGTGCCTTTTCCACCATCTCCAAATCAATGGAAGAGCCCCATTCAAATTCCAGTTTCTCTGTTTCGCAGTATCGCTCGGCTATGAGACCAAGCCTGGCTCCAAACTTCCCGTTATTGATGGTCACAATCTTTCCATCAACGAAATTGGCTATGGCTGCTTCCATTCCAGCAGTTCCTGATCCAGATATCAGAAACAGATCGTTTTTCGTGGCAAAAATATCTTTAAGCTGGGCAATACAGTAATCCATTATTTCTCCAAATTCATCTCCACGGTGGTTAATCATGGGTTTAACCATCGCTTTGAGGACTCTGGAATGGAGAGGGACCGGTCCAGGTATCATTAGCAATTCATCCACTTTTAAGCCTCCGGGCATTTTTACATCAGAGGGAATATTTAAAGTTAATGTTACCTGTTCAAAAATTCAATATTCATGGGATTCATTACAGACAATCAGGGATGATTTCACCACACCAATGGTAGCATGTGCTATCTATAGATGTTTAAACTATTTCTATTACTTTTCTACAGAAGTGCCATATTTTACCTTCGCCTCATCCAGAATTTTTCTTACAATCTTTGCAGTGCTACAGAGCTCACACTCCTCCCTGTGGGTTATTCGAACCACTTTTGCCTGGATACCTCTCTCCCTCAATTTCTTTTCCAATTCCTCTTCATTGAAATGCTGGTCATATCCAAGGGCAATTATATCTGGCCTAAACTCCATAACCGGCTTGAAAATATCCTTTTTATCTCCCAGAACTACCTTATCCACCCATTTTATGGCTTTGATTACCTCCAGCCGCTGATGTTCCGGTATGAAGGGTTTTGGTTTGTGCTTTACATTGGAGTCTCTTGCAATCACCACTATAAGCTCATCTCCCAGCTCCTTCGCCTTCTTCAGATAGGCAAGATGACCCGGGTGGATTATATCAAAGGTTCCGGTAGCCATCACCCTCTTCACCTTCATAATTCCCACTCTCCTTCTTCTGGGTCATCCACCACTTCCACGGGTATAGGTTCTCCACGTCTGGTATAGCACACCCAACAATCATCTTCAAAAGGATAGTAGGTTATGATGTGTAACTTGCCAAAGGATGAGAACAGTACAAGATCTTGGCTGGATGGCTCAGGACTGGATGAAGGATGGCTGTGAACAGTACCCACCACAGACAGGTCGATGGGGAGCATGTGAAGGTGCATTAAAGCACTGCGATCGCCAAAATGCCCCGGGAGGAACAACACCTCAGAAATTATTCCATCTCTCTGGCGTAGAACCCCAGCAAATTCATCCGGATAGGATTCCTTACTCACCTCAAGGATGAATTGCAGAGTTTCCCTACCCATTTTAATGTCTCTGTCTCTCATCTTCTATATCCCTCAATATATCCCTGATCTTCCCCATCCCTATGAGGAGATAATCCACATCGCCATAGACCTCCAGAGTTATAGTATCGTTATAAATCTTTCTAACCTCCCCAAGAATGCTCCTGAAATCTATATTTCCGGCTCCAACAGGAAGATGCAGATCCCAGAAATGACTGAAACCACCGTAATTATCGCTTAAATGTAGATGTCTGATATAGCTACCCAGATTGTTTATGAACTCCATGGCCCGGTTCTCCATCCCCATGAGATTGGCATGGCCTACATCCAGACAGAGATACAGCCCATCGACGGCATTAAAATACCGCATCATCTCTTCATGACTCTCGGCTGTATTCTCAAGGCAGATCATGATGGATCTGGATTCCCCCATCTCTCTTAACTTTTCCAGCATTTCCACCTTCATCTGAAATAAAGCCTCATCGGATAGATTAAAGGTTCTGGAGATAACTGGATGGAGTACCATCTTCGATGCATCAATTTTTCTGGCAAAATCTATTGCCTGAGTGAAGAGTCTAAGATGTGCCTCATATAAAACAGAAAAGGGGCTGGTAAGCTCGATCTCTGGAGCATGAACGATCGGAGGATTGCTGAAACTCTGAAGTATATCATCCAGCTTTTTCGAAGCATAATCTTTAAAATCCCTGTTAAGCTTTATTTCGACAAAATCGGGTTCAACCTCTTCAAGAGATCTTAGATTTTCCCCGATTTCCTGGATTTCATTCAGCTTCAACAGATGTCCAAGAAGCATGCATTCAGATAGAATGAATATAGGATATAACCTTTGTTAAGAAGGGCAAAGTTTAAGAACCCAAAAATTTTTATCTGTGGAGAGTAAGTGCCATGCTGATGCCGCCGTAGCTTAGCTGGTAGAGCGCGTGGCTGTTAACCACGTGGTCACAGGTTCGAATCCTGTCGGCGGCGTATTTAATGGAGGTTCGGGTTATCCTCGACAGAAAGAGGGTAGATCCGAACCTCTTTTTACTTTCACATGAAAACAAAATAGGGAGGGGTGAATTGTTTTGCAGGTCTATGATGTGCACAGGTATGAAAAGAAGCTGTCCTATACTGAAAATAGAATTAAGAAGTTAGAAAATAGTAGTGTTATTAAATTAATTTTCCAGTTCAGGGATGCATGTTTTGCATCAGGGATAAAGGCTCCCAGGATAGAGAAGCATTTAGACAATCTGAGCAGGATTGCCAAATGGCTCGGAAAGAGCTTCGAAGATACAACAAAAGAGGATATTGAGAAAATCCTGGCAAGGCTGGAGAGGGCTAATGCCCTGTCAGACTGGACAAAATACGATTACAAGAGGACGATCAAGACATTCTTTACCTGGCTGGGAAAAAAGGAGATTGTAGAATGGATTGTTCTAACAATTCCATCAAAAAACAAGCTTCCCGATGAGATCCTGACAGAAGAGGAGATCCAGAAGATGGTGGATGCTTGTGAGAACCTGAGAGATAAAGCCATGGTTGCAGTGCTGTATGAGAGCGGAACAAGGGTTGGAGAGTTCCTGAAAATGAAGATCAGAGATATTGTTTTTGACAATAAGGGAGCTGTGATTCAGGTAACAGGCAAGACAGGAGATAGAAGGATCAGGCTGGTTGCTTCTGTTCCTTATCTTGCTCAGTGGCTGGATGCCCATCCACTGAAGCATAACAGGAATGCCTTTGTATGGCTCTCTTTGCAGAGGAACCTGAATATAGAGAGGAATGGGAATAAACCAATGGAGTATGATGCTTTAAGGATGCAGTTAAAGAAGATAGCGAAGAGAGCAGGGATTGAGAAAAGGATATATCCCCACCTGTTCAGACATTCAAGAGCCACTCATTTAGCTAAATGGCTTACTGAAGCCCAGATGTGCGAGTTCTTTGGATGGGTTCAGGGCTCAGATATGCCCAGGATATACGTGCATCTTTCAGGAAGAGATGTGGATGATGCAATTCTGAGTATGTATGGCATTGAAAACAGGGAGATGGAAAAGCCCAAGATGGAAGTTGTGAAATGCGATAGATGCAAGGCTATCAATCCAAAAGATGCCCAGGTCTGCATGCGTTGTGGGATTCCTCTTGTTGATGCGGTGGATGAGTGGTATTGGGAAAAGAAGAAGGAGGAAGCTCTTACTGCCTATGTGATGAATTCTACTTTCGGGAAAGCTATAATGAACATGGCAAAAGAAATGCAAGAGTTGAAGATGATTCTGGAGGAAATGAGGAAAAAGTAACCTATTCTCTCTTCATTTTAATAAGTGGGTTCTTGAGAGTAAGAACTTTCATGGGCTTTCCATTCTCGTCTTCCCTGATGAACGTGGTTACCTTCGGTATAACTACAACACTTTTACCCTGTTTTCCCTTGCTCAATGCTCTAAGCTCCTCTATAACTGCCTTTTCACCGAGCCTTTCCAGTTCCTCTATTTCACGTTCCAGCTTTTCCAATTCTTTCAGTTCTCTGGTTGTAACCATTATCTCATCCTCTTATTTTCTTGTTATATAACCTTTTTTCAGCATCGGTAGAATCTCTTGCAGTTTTCAATCTGTAATTGTTACCCCATGACCTTTTGAGAAAGATTGTAAGATAGCGACCACTGTAAGGGTTTCTTGCCAGAATTTTATAGTTGTTTTTCCCAAGATAGATTCTAAGATGCTTGTTTATCAGAGCTTCAATTACCTCATTGATTGAAACATTATGCTTCCTCATGTGAAGTTCGATTATGTGATTCCATCTTATTATCCAGTGTCCTATTACAACCACTTTATCGAGCTTTCTACGTCTTCTTCTGATTCTATCACCTCATCAGAACCACAGTATCCTTATCTCCCCTCTGAGATACTTAATCTTAGCAGTAATCTTCTGAATATCCCTTGCAGTCATAGTATCGAGAGTTCTCTTTAATGTCATCCATGAAGGAGGATATTCCCTTTCGTATCCGAGAGTTCTTAAAAGCTCCATGTTCTCCATGCACCACTTTTCCATCTCCCTTAAGCTCATTCCGTTCCTCACCATGAAGTAGGTTAAAGCTGTAAGAAATACGGGGTCATAGGGTTTTCTTCCCCTCCCCTTATGTTCCTTTCTTGGAACCATCGTTCTGACTGCATCTATGACAAGCTTGAGGCATGGCTCAGACATCCTGCAGAAGATATCTCTATCGCATTTTAACGTGTAACAAAATTCATGTCCATCGGTGGGGCTATGTCTTATACTTCCCACACAAGACATGGAACCTTCGCTCCATTCTCCTGGTATCTTGCTTCTTTGGTAGCCCTGTATTTCCTGCCATTCCATGTTACAAAGAAGGTAGCTCCAAAGGGAGCTATCGCAAAAGCCTTATGTTTTCTTGGATCTGGGAAGATGGTTCTGATTCCGGTTCCTTTTTTACCGTAGGTTACGTAGTCTTCCCCTTCGAACCTTGCCTGTTTTTTGAATCTTATTGTTGTGGGTTCTCTTTGTGGTCGAGTTCTCCTCCTTACCCTAACCACATCCATCCCCTCCTTCTATTTTCATGTGAAAAAGAAAAGAGGGTTTACTGGCTCATGGGTTATCCACCAGCCTGTGCTTCAGTGCTTCGACACTGTTGTATTTAATGTCCTGTTCTTTCGAGATCCGTTTTGGTATCCCAACTACTGCATAGCCTTTATCCGTCTTAACTACCCTGAAGTTCCACCAGTATCCCCTCCATTTCTGTTTTCTCCATTTCTCAGCAAGTGATTGAGCCCCTTTCTTGGTCTTTTTAATTGCCAAAACCTGTCTGACAAAGCCATCGAGGATCACTACTTTACCGAGTCCACCTGTTGTCAATCGCAGATACCTTAACTTTCGCTCAGCTACCATGTTTCTTCCTCCTACTGTCTCTTCCACACCGCTCCGAGCTCCTTGAAATCGTAGTATGAGACAACGTAGTCTTTCCTGCTGTATCTCGGCTTTGATGTGGCTATTCTCACGTTCTTCATCTCCTGCCTTTTCTTTGCATTCTTGGCTATCACTTCAGCCTCTGATTTCGTGTCGCAGCCGATAACGACCTTGTTTATCTTTCCCTTGGCTTTTCCCCAACCACTCATGAACTCGTCGGTCATGGTAACGTAGTAGTTCTTTGTAGGAATCCTCCAGTATTTCCCGGTCTTTCTTGCCATGAAATCACCTCAGAAGCTTGAAATCTCTCACGAAATTGAGAACAGACTCCTTTAACCCTCTCCTGTCTCTCGGAGAGATATATACCATCCTCTCAGGTCTCTTCGATGGATAGAGCCATAGCCTGTATCTCACGTTCCCTCCATTTGTTGTTCCCTCTTTCTGGGCAATGACTCTCACTGTTTTTCCATTCCTTGATACATCGAAGACTCTCGTTCCCGGTGCCGTCGAATAAGAAGAGACGAATATCTCGTTCTTCCTACCAGTCTTCGCCATACCTACCACCTACCTATCTTCAAAAATCTACCTCACAAACTCCACCTTGTCCCCAAAGAGCTCTGCTTTCCCGAAGAATCCGTAGTATTTCCCTCTCTTGTCGTAGAGCTCGAATCCTTTTCCTGCCCTCAAAACATACCATCTCTTCCTCTTCCCTGCCACTCCTGCAAATCTGGTCGCTTCACTGTAAGCTGGTGTGAACTCACCCACGTAGATCCTGTAACCTCTCTTCTGGTATCTCTGAAGGGCTTTTGGAGGTCTTTTCATTAATTGCAGCTTAACCACGGTATCCCCTCCTTGAGTAAACCCATACACCCCATTTCTTATCCAGAGTAACTCCATAATCCCTGTAAATCCTCTTTCCGAGCCTTCTGACGATCACTTTTTTAACATCCGGTTTCTTCGACACCGAGTTTTTTACCCTCTCTGCTTCAGCCTTTGTTTTCACCGGAATCAGATAGCCAGTTCCGTTCATTTCCTTGACAACAATCCCTTTCACTGTGATCCCTCCTCAGAAATCGCTGAAATGCAGTTCTTTCCTCTTTCTTTCTCAATTCCCAACACTTCTTCACCTCCCTACAGGTCTTCTTCAAATTCAGCCCTTCCTGGCTTATTTCAACCAGAGAAGGACACATTTATCCAACTGGAGAGAGTCCTATTTTGATGATGTAGGGCCTTGTGGGCTCCAGAACATTTCCATAGATGCCCTCTCCCTTCCCTATGTCATCGGCAAGGTAGTAGAAGCTCACAAGATCGTAGAGATTGACAGAGAGAGTTTTCAGGAGCTTATTGAGCTTCGAATCAGGAATGTAGCCCAGGATAAACACTTCATCCACGTTTTCTATCACCACTTTCTCCATCGAATGAGGGGATTGAGTCTCCAAAAAGACTGTCCATCCGTATGATCTTGCCAGAACTGTTACTGCCCTGATTATGGCCTGTTTAGCTGGGTTCATGCCCTCCTCAGGGCAGTAGGTATGGGCTTCGGTAATCCCTATGAAGCTCCGGGTTCTCTTAAAATGCCGTTCCATCATGGTCAGAACTTGGGAGACTATGAACTGCTTTATCTCGTAGTCTCCTATATCCGACAGATCGATGATGTTGATGATCTCCCGATCTATGTAATCCAGAAACGTGTTATCCCTTTCAGTCTCGATGAGGCTGTCGTATTCTAAAAGCTCGCAGAACCTCTCTACACTGGCCTGCATGGTTCTGAAATAGGGATCTTCTTCGTAGTTCTGCAAGATTTCATTGAGCTTTATCCTGAACCTCCGTATGTCCCTTCTTGATCTTACATCCCTCCATGCTCTTTCAATTATTCTATCAGCAATAGATTGACCCATCTTCTTACCGATATAGGCCATCAGGGCTGAGTATTCCAGTTCCTGCAAAGGAATCTTGAAGTTCCTTCCTGGAACCAAATATCTCTGAACTGGCTTACCATTGGATCTCAACCTCACCGGCTCCACGTTCATTTCCACCAGTCTTTCAGGAGAGGGATGTCTCAGGAAATCGAGATCCCCTCTCTTTTCCTGGAATACCACGATGGAATCATCCCTCGTGGTTCGATAGTGAGCCTGTACAAAGTTTCTGAGGGTGTTAGTTTTGCCTATGCCCTTTCCTGCCACCACTAAAACCACTTTTCCTTCCTCTACCCCCCTCCTGCGGGGGTTGTAGTAGTAGGGTTGAGTCCAGAACCGTTTAGGAGAGATTTTATAGCCCAATCTGACTGAATAATCGCTTCCTCTCCTTTTGTGCTTAATATGGATGGGGAGCTCTTCCTCTTCATCGAAGAGCCTGATGGATGGTTCATACTCCTGGAAAGAAATTGAAGGAGTGTAGTCAAAGATCCCCATCACCCACACACCCTTCCTGGCCTATATTATATTCCGACGTAGCCTTCATTCCAGCCTTCACACTGTGAAGGCTCTCCAGAACTATGAAAACCTCCTCTGGAATGGTTACATAGCGTAATCTTCTTTTTCCTGACCCTTTAATTCTCTTGGAGATTTTTAGCAAACCATTTTCCTCTAAAATCCTCTCATGATCGTAGATTGATTGGAGGTTTTTTCCCAGCTCATCTTTGAAGTCTGATGTGAAGCCTTTGCCTCCCTTCTCGAAAACAAAAGTGAGATAATCGTAGGTGGCCGGATTGCTCTCCTGCAACTGCTCTATTTTCTTGATGATCTCATTTTCACCTTCGAATAGCTCTTCTTCCTCGTCATCTTCCTCTTCCTCGATTATGATGGGAGAGTTATCCCTCTCTTCGACAGTCTCTGCATCCTTCAGCATTGTCAGAACGGCCATGAAGCTCTTGTCCACTTCATCCATTGCTTCAATTGCCTTCGTCAATACCTCTGCAAGATACTCCTTGTCGATGTATTCCTTTTCCAGCTCCTTTAATGCCCTGATTAGCTGGTTGTTCCTCAGTTCCATCGATCTTGAGATCAGGATCTCTATCTTTTCAATAGGAATCTTGATGAATTTGCTCATTCTTCCACCTCATAGGTTCTCTGCCTTAATTTGTTGATGGCATTCCTTATTTTGTCCTCGTGAACTTCCTGGGCTTCCCTGGGAATGAAATCATCCCTCTCCATCCCCATCCCTAAACCCAGAGGGGGAATGTAGTCTCTTCTATCCGGATAGATCCTGTATGGATTGGATTTGCTGGCCACCCTAACCAGATTCTCCGTCATTCTCAAAAGCTCGATGTTCAGGTCTCGCATCTTCTGGAAAGCGTGTCTGTAAGCCCTGTTTTCCTCGATAGTCAATTCAACCCGATCTGGTGGGATCACTCTGAAGGTGTGAGCATCCACCGACATGAGAGTGTGAGCATGGATTATGATGTGCTGCTCTCCCACTGTAATGAGTTCCTCCGGGACTTCTATGCGGTGTTTCCCTCTTTTGAAAGCCTTTGCAAGAGCCTGCATTCCGTTTACGAGAATGGAGTTATGCCTTGGATAGTAGTAGAAGACATAGAAGCCCTTGTGTCCGTCAAGGCTCAATCTGTCGTAGCTGTCTGTTTTACCCAGAACTGTTACATTGCTACCCATTCCGGTTCTTTCATCTGTCCAGAGAATTAGAGTTTTCTTTAATTTGGTTAATCCCTTGTAGTTCTTCTTTAATCTCTTTACTTCCTCTTCCTTGATTGCCTCTCTTAACTCTTCCTCCACCGATTTCTTGACCTCCATGTCGATAAGCTTCTTCAATTCAGATTTGCTCATTTGAACTCCGTATTCCTCTGCAACCTTTTCAGCTTCCTGGATCTTCTTTTCCCTCTGCTTGCTCCTTTTTGCTATCAGATATACAGTCAGAGATATGGCAATAACAACTAAAAATGTGAAGATGGTTGTAACCGCATCTCTTGAGATATCTAACCCCACTAATGCCACTACGTTCCCTCCAGCTTGATCTTAACAATCCTTATGGCCTTCCACTCCAGGTAGAAGTAGGCAGCCAGAAACACATCCACCAATGAAAAGACCATCAGGAAGGCTGCTATCGTGTTGCCCTGTGCCACCAGATTCAGGTATTCAGGGTTGATGGCCTGGATCCTCTCTGAATAGCTCTGCGAGATTCCCACTGCGTGGTAGATCTGCCCTGCTATCAGCATCATTACCAAAGCATTGATCAGGAAAATGGCCATGACTGCGAAAGGCTCTTTATCGCTTACCTTTTCCTCATTTCTTTCCTCATTTCTTCTTTTTAGATTAAACCCTACCATAGAACCACCCCAGAATAGTTACAAATACCAGAAAGCCCACAACAAGGTAAACCAGCTTCATTGCGGGATTTTCCTTCAGAAAAGCCTTTATCTGGTCTACTGATGTTGGTCTGTTCTTTAAATCCTGAACATCAGCTCCTATTGCCGATACCTGCTCCTGCAAAGACTGTAATCTGTTATTGGTCACCTTGACCTGCTGTCTGATTTCATCGGGTTTCATTGGCTCATAGACATCAGCCCTGTATTCCTTGGCCTGAAAGGTTTTTGTGCCGTAATCGAAGCTGTTTTCTGTTAGAGTCAGGTAGTCTATCCTTACCTGTGGATCCGTAACTCTGATGATCCATTCCTGTGGTGTCTCTCCAACTATGAGCCCTCCTGTTACCTTTATCCTGTCTGCCATCGATTTTGGAAAGTAGATATGGCCACCTATGAACAAACTACCAGTGTATGTTCCGTTAAATGAGTATTTGATTTGGTTCTCCTGGCCGTTTACCGTTGCCATTGCCATAAATCCGACAAAGGCAAGGAGAATCGTGTAGATCAACACTAACAACAACCAGGCCTTCCACTTCATAGAATCCTCCTGCCGGTGTTTATGTCGATGATCCCTGGGCTGTCTCTCTCCTTGAGCTCCTCTACTGCTTCCCTAATCTTCCTCATTTCCTCTATTGCGAGTTCCTTAAACCTGCAATTACGACAGTTCAGGCTATCACCTCCATTCTCTTTTCATGTGAAAAATTATTCATGGAGTAGGTGTTCTGGGTTAATTTCGGTAAGAATCCGAGCTTCCAGGCTATTTTCTCCCACCAGACTGGATGGCTGATCAGGAGAATTCTGAATTTCTGTACTCCGATCGTTCCAGGTATGAAGACTATCTTTGATTTGCTCTCTCCCAGGTAGTTTTCAATGTAGAACTGGCCATAGGTGGTATTCTCCTGGTGTTTCAGTATTGATTGAGCTTTGGTATTGGTTGAGTTGACCTCGTAGAGAATGGCATACAGCTCTTCCTTGTCTGTGGTGTTGTTCAGGTTGAAGTTGTATATGTCATAGCCTTGTGTGACAGTTGGAAGCAGGAGCTCTGCTCTCTTCTGCTTGATAAACGGTAGATCGAAGATTATCAAGAACGGTTTTCTGACTGGAGTAAAATAGCTTGAGACCGTAATGTTTGCCTCATTGTTGTTGTTGATCGTCTCATCCACATCCGTGATGGATGCAAAGTTAGCAGGGTCTGAATACTTGTAGACCCTTAGATTGTCGAATTTTGCCAGATCATCCGAGTTCCTGGTTGTATACAACCCCAGAGAGCCAGATGCATAGCTGGTATCCGTTACGGTTACAGAAGTCCCTCCTATATCTAACTCAAGTTTTGAGCCCTTGATCTTGGCAGTAATGTGATACCAAGTGTTTGGATTGATGGTTTTTCCAGAAGTGATTAGATCTGCGGGGGAATCCGATGCCGATTTTTGAATGGCTATGTTGTTTCCGTAAAATCCGGCAACAAAGGTGTAATAGTTCTTGTTTACATCATCATATCTCCCCAGAATGCCACTTGATCCGAAGTCACCCGTAGTTAGCACATCCACTTCTGCTATGAAGTCAGTCAGGTTTACTGGCAGGATGGCTTTTGCTCTTTGTGGATTTCCAGAAATCTGAAGGACTCCCTCTCCTGAATTCCAAACCCACGGGCTTCCTCCACCATAAAGGGTATATCTGCTTGTTGTATCCGTGTCGAAGTTATCATACCACTCAAGGGTCTTTTCTGGGTTGTTGTATGTGGATTTTGCTGCCTTGGTGTTGCCGTATGCGATGTTCAATTCTCTGCTCCCATCCGTTAGATTTACTTCGATTGTGGCTGTTTGGTTTACATAATCCCAGTTTTTTAGCCAGAAATGCATCTCTGATCCGGAATCGTTGAAAACTCTGATGTCATCTCCTGTAGATTGAACCAGACTCCAGAACTGCCCTGAACTGCCGGAAATCTTCAGATTATTTGTAACATTGTAAACTTCAATGGTTTGACCATTTATCACCACTCTATACTGAGCATGTTCTGCTGGTGGATTCGAAATGGTTATTTTCAGGTGTCTGGTGTATACGTTCCCATCTGAGTCTGTCCAGGCCGATGCTGTTCCTATTGATGCGATAACAACCAGTATGGCAATTAAATATCTCAATTTAAGCTCCATACTCTCCCCTCCTGATCAGGTAAACCAGAAGAGTCAATCCAGCTATTGGAAGAGCATATTTCAGGTCTATGCTTATGCCTGGAGCCTGTGGCTCCTTGAGCTGGACATTTCCAGCTTCTACCACTGCTTTCGAGGCATTGATCATGCCGTGGACAACCCTGTTATCGGGATCTTTGATCGGGTCTGTGCTGTTGGCTAAAGCATCCTTAACGTTAGCAGAGTTTAGATTGGGATTGACCTGCTTCATTAATGCAACAACACCAGAAACGATGGGAGTGGCATAGGATGTCCCAGATCCTGTGGTTGTGGTTCCAAATCTGGTTAAGATGGTTATTTCAACCCCTGGAGCAGCTAAAAAGGCTCCCTTGTTGCTCCAGGATGCTACCTCTCCATACCTGTTTACTGCTCCCACACTTACTACTTCAGGGTAACCGGCTGGGTAAATGAGCTTGTCGTAGCCCTCGTTTCCTGCTGCTGCCACCAGTATAACCCCTTTGTTGTATAAAGTCTGGATTGCTGTGTGTTCTGCTGGAGAGTAGACAGGTTGTCCATAACTCATGCTCACAATGGAAACATTGTGCTGGACTGCCCAGTCCAGTCCATCTAAAACATCCGATAGTTTCCCTGCTCCAGAGTCATCCAGCACCTTTACTGCATAGTAGCTGGCATTGGGAGCTATGCCCTGGAACTGGTCATCTCCCTCTCCTGCCAGTAAGGCTGCCACTGTGGTTCCGTGGCCTTCTAAATCATTCGGATCCAGATCATCGTAGGCAAAATCATAACCACCCAAATAGTTGTCATCGAGATCTGGGAGCTTGTAATTGACTCCCGTATCCAGGATGGCAACAACAACTCCTTCACCGGTAATGTTGTTGTAGTGGACAATTGGAAGGCTGATCTGCCTTTGTGCTTCTGTATATCCTGCTTCCTGGAGTCTATATCTGATGTTAGGAAGCTGTATTTCAGAATTCTCAATCAGGTAAACCTCTCTGTCCTCTTCTATGAATTCAATGGGCTTCTGGCTGATTTCCTGGATCTGGGAGAAGTTTAGCTCTGCAACAACGTAGGGGATTACCTCTCCTTTTCTCTGGTAAGGGATGTTGTTCTCTCTCAACCATGCTTCTGTGGTGTTGTTGAGCAGAATTACCGTTCTGAACTTCTTGTATGGTTGTATGGTTGCCTTCCATGCCAGGGTCTTATCCACCTTGGGATTCCCAACCGGGATTGTGTTGGGATCAGGGGTTTTGATGCTGAAAACGGGATTAATTTGAGTAAAATAGAGAAATCCTGCCAGTGTTAAGCTGACGATTATGATCCCTGCTATCACTCTGTCGCTCATACCCTACCTCCGAGACTGGCTATCTTGTTGCTGATGACCCCAAACCAGGGATACTGACTGACTAACCAGATCCATGCGGGATTGATGAAGTAGTAGCAGAGCAGGAAATTGATTGCAGTTCCAAATACGAGAGTGGCAACCGTGGAAATCAGAGAAAGAGACCTGAATGCCCATCTCACCACGAAGAACTCTATAACCAGCCATATCAGGACTACTGGAGTTGATAGACCGATTCCCTGGGCTATCTTGTATATGAACTGGCCTACATATCCGATCACGATCCCAAAAAAGATCGTCACTGGCTCCATTCCATTCCCTCACATGAAAAAAGAAAGGAGGGATCAGAAGATCCACCGCAGAATGCCCACGATCACTGCCAGAGCTATGAGAACGATGGCTATTGCGTAGATCAGTGTGTCCACGGTTGATATGCCCAGAAGTGGATAGCTCTCTGCTAAAGAGCCTGCTATGTCTCCGAGAATTCCTCCTATGATCGGAATCCTGTCTAACAGACTGCCAGATCCAGTGTCTCCTGTAAAGGTCTCATTGCCCACCGTTACGTAGATGGTCTGAGTTGTGCCTTCTGTGGTCTCAGCATAGACAGAGAAGGTTCCATTCTGTTCGAAGGTGTGCACGTATCCGATCCTTCCGAACAAACCAGTTCCCAATATGCCACCGATTTTAGCTGTAACCCCGACAGGAGTTCCATTGACGAAGATCTGAGCTCCTGAAAACCTGTTCCAGTCCCATATACTGGCCACTGAATCCTGTCTGGCTACCTCAAACTCCACTTTCTGATTCTTTTTGACGGTGATGTTGCCGATGACGAAGCTGTCCGCGTATCTCGTTCCAGTGAGCTTGCCCTCTGATATGGCCGGTCTTGCCAAAAGGACTATTGCATTCGGGTTGTTCGGATCCACCGCATCCTTGATCGTTATGGTTATGGTGTCGGCCATTCCGTTCCACTCTGCTATGATTGTGTGTTGCCCTGGCTGCTGGAAGTCATACGTGAGTTTGGGGAAGAACCAGCCCGATGTCTCTCCTATGGGCTGATCGTCAAGGGTTATGCTCGCTCCTGAAAGCAGGGTTCCGGAGCTGTCTACTACCTCTATGTTGTGCTTGCCCTTGTATAGTTCTATGTTATCCGCATCATACCCATCCACTCTGACGGTTATTGAGGTTACAGTGGGCTCCTTGGTGTCTGTCTGGTTGTTGTCGTTCAGGTCTCCTGCGGGCTTGAGAACTACTGTTAAGGAGGTATCTGCCGTTACATTCACGTATTTGCTCAATGGGAGGTATTTATTCGAAGGATCAGCTATGACTATGTGATGTGTGCCGGATGGAACTACCAGGATCGCTTCCCCATCTGAGTTGGTGATCTTCTGTTCAACCGTTACCCCGTTATTGTCCCTGATGACTGCAATACCTGATAAGGCAGTTCCCTGCGGGTTCTGAACCTTTACCGTGAGGTTTAGATTGCCATTGTCGGTTGGCTGCTTGTCCTTGAGGCTCTGCAAGACTGTAATTAGCAGTTCTCCTGTTTGCTGACCCTGAACTACTGCATAGATCTTGTGCTGTCCTGGCTGGTTGAAGGAATACTTGAAGGCCGGGTTGAACCATCCTCCTGTCGTGCCTGCGTAGTTGCCATCGATGTAGATCATGGCATCGCTTACCGTGTCGACAATCTGCCCTCCAGAGAGCTTGTAGACCTTGAAGGTGACCGATCCTCCCTGATATAACGTGGTTTTGTCAGCAAATAGCTTATACTGATAGCTCTGGCCAGTGTTCGGATCCGTAATGGGTTGTGTTCCCGGGTAATTACCTGTTTCATTGGTTCCTCCCTGAACGGGAGTTGCATTGCCTAAAACTTCTATGCTGGCCTGCTGGCTCTTTACTGAGTTATACACCGCATGGATGTAGTGTGTGCCAGAAGAAGTGATCTGTAATTCTGCGTAGGGCTCTGTATCCACGAATGGGAGCCACCAGAGGAAAGACCAGAAAGAGTGCTTCTGTGTGGTCTTGCCGGTGGGCTGTCCGTCAAGGTAGATCTCCGCTCCTGTAACGTAGCTGTCAAACCACCAGCTCTTCTTCTCTCTTACGTATATTTTTACGGTGTCTCCCTCATTGATTGAGTTAGAGGAGAGCTCCACGTAATACTTGCTGTTAGGATCTCCATAGACTGGTTCTGTGGTGTTATTTCCTGTTCCTCCATTGTTCCCTCCACCATTAGCTGGAGTCCCATACACCTTGTAAAAGGGTGGGCTCACGTCATCCTCGTAGAGCAGGTTTCCATTGCTGTCTGTGATTGTTACATGGTATGTTAAGCTCGTGTTTAAAGTTGTGATCTCAAAGTAACCGTCCAGATCGGTGTTTATGGTGGTCTCTTCGTCCTGTCCTATGGAGTTGTAGATTATCCCAGGATTGGTCTGAGGTAGGCCGTCGATGAACGGAATTGTAACCTTGAGCTCATTCCCCATAGAGTCATAGACTGGATTGGCATTCAGGTCAAACACTTGGAAGGTGTAATTTGATGTGGGTGTCCATCCCGATTGAGAATCGAGCCCTGTGATGTTTATAACTCCATTGGCATCTGTGGCTGATGATGATATGTAGTTCATTCCCCAGGGGTTGGTTACCTTGATTAGAGCATTGGAGAGGGGTTGTCCATCCTTATACACGACCAGGGTTATATTGCCCACTCCTGAGGTTGTATTCCCTGAATAGGATGGAGCAGAATAGCTAATCAGATGCTGGATCTTCAGATTTGCTTTATAAACCGCTTTCCCTCCCTGGTCATAGACATACCCGAAGTATTTGTTTGGAATTACTTGCAGGTAATCCAGAACCTCTAACCGTGGATCGTAGAGGGTCACTTTTAGCTTGATCGGGAACTTATCGGGCATTGAGGTAAGCTGGCTCAAATCGTATCCACTTGCCACGTTGGAGACCCACACCGTTCCGTTTTTATCTAAAATGTCTATTCGGGGATTCGGAGAGCCCGAATAAGAGAGCATGTTGCCCTTGCTGTTTATGTCCTCGATCGTTATGTCCCTTGAAAGGAGGGTTCCCGTTAAGATCTCCTTGTAGTATGCCTTGTGTGTCCAGTAGTACTGCTCATAAGCCCCCGATACCTCTATGAAATCCGTGATCTTGTTCAGCATCACGACCTTCGGGGACTCGGTATTGGAGACCGTTACCTGCCCGAATGTCTGCATGACTCCATCTGCATCCCTGTATTTGATTGTGAAGGTGTAGGAGGGCAAATTGGCCTGCTGTAACTGTAACTGGGTTACGTAGACATACCCCTCCGGAGGGTATATAGTCCAGTATCCCCCGTCACTCCCACCGGTAACCGTTTTCAGGGTATCTCCAAGGCTGTTTTGAACGAGCTGACTCGCAGAGCTCCAGGTTATGTTGGTCACATTGACCCAGTTTCCGTTAGTTGTAGGATCTGTGGAGAAGTCATCGTATAACGCAACCGATGCTGAAGCTGTAGTAATAGAGGCTATCAAGGCAGTGAGTAGAATCAAAGAAAAAAAGAGAGTTCTGGAAGTCATTGTAAGACCTCCCTGGCTCTTACGAGCCGGTGAAGTAGAACTTCTCGGTTGTTGTTGTGTCCTTGGTGATGGTTACGTTAGTCTTGCTCAGGATTGTGCCGTTATAGTCTGCTATCACGTCATAGCTCCCGACAGGAACCTTGTTGAAGGTTATAACCGACACATTCTGGCCATTTTCAGTGGTTATAGCTGTTTGCCCTGTAAATTCAGTTCCGAGAATCGAGACCGACACTCCCTTGAGCGGGCTTGTAGTTGTTGAGTTGTTGATGGTGGTGTTCTGATAGGTGTATACTTTCAGTGTCCCGGTGTCCTGGAAGAAGGGTATGTCGTCAAGATACCCACCATACCAGGCATAGCCCACACTGCCTATAACCACTGCCGTAAGAACGAATATTGCTGCTGTCCTTGCTTCCATCAGCCCTTCACCTCCACTGCTATCAGAGCTGCCAGCAGTCCCAGCAGGATCATCCACAACCACCAGGGCAGTGGCAGAGAATCCCACCAGCCGGCGGTGGCCTGTGAGGTTATTGAGGCAGTCTCATAGTTGCTCTTCACAGTCATTCCCTGAGTAACGGCAGAAGCATCAGGGCTTGTCGTGAACTGGATCTGCTTGAACCAGGTAAAGCCCTTGCCCACGTTTATGGCATTGCCGGGAACCAGAATCCTTACCGTATCCTGGTTCACCTTATCTATGTCTATTCTGATTCCAGAACCGGTCTTGAAGACTTTAGCATCGCCGTAAACCCACTCCTTCTGATAGCTGAAGCTCGATGGAACTATTGTGATGTGGGCATCCACGGGATAGCTGCTCGTTTTTTCCACTGTCAGGATGATCTGGTTAAAACCGTTCTCGCTGGGCTTGTCAGGGGTTATGATGGTCAATCTGGCCTGCTTGGTCAGAATGGTGTCTGTGGCTCCCAGGGCTGGAGAAATAGTCAGTATCGCCAGCATCAGCACCACTGAAACCATCACTATTTTCGAACCTACCAAACTTCTCCTACCTACATTTCCTCGCATTTATCAAACCTCCTCAAAAAATTCCCAAAAACTTCTTCTTTCCTACTTTCTTGCTCTTCTTCCTATTCCCTCCTACCTTCCTCTTCGATTTCTGCATCTCACTCCTTGGCTTTACATACAGATAGCCATCTTTGGCAAAGTAGAAGTCTCCCTTTTTGTATCCAGGAATTTTCATAACTCTTTTAGCCATGTCTGCCTATCACCTCGCTTTTTTTCCTGTAAATATCCTAAAATGAGCCCTGAAACTTCTGAAACTCTGGAATAACTGAAGAAAAGAAGGTAGGGAAATTCCTACCTGTCTTCGCCGTTCCTACGTGACTTCGCATCCCCACCATGTCCCATGCCCCGTGAGAGGGGTTACTATATATTTTGGAATAGAAGTATATAATTCTTTTGTTAGAATTCCGAATTCTATTTAGTAAAGCAACCGACTATTTACAGTTTTCATGTGAAAATTAAAGACTATGCACCGGATAAAAGAGATTCCAGGTAGCTCTCAGCATCTCTAATCGAGTTAAAATTACCAAAATGATCAAACACTCTACTTTTCGGAAAATATCCAATGAGAGAGTAGAGTTCATCACCATTGGAGCTCAGGCAAATTATGGAAAAGATTGCCTTTTCCTTTTCCATTATTTTACCGATAGTCTTTGCTACTCTCACTTGCATGAGTGATCCCCACTATCAAAATGTTGGAGAATGTTTAAAGGTTGAGAGTGGAATGAAAGTAAATTATTGTCCCACCCACAAGAGTTAAATATTTACAACATTTACAATATTGTAATGACAGCAACTAAACGAATTCCAGTATCAGAACCAATCTGGAGAGAACTATCAGAGCTTAAACAACCTGGACAGACTTTTGACCAGCTCCTCAGTGAGATCATAGAAAGAGAAAAGAAATACAGGCTCATCCAGGACATGAAGAGAATAGAGGAGGAAGAGGAGTTCGTGGAGCTGGAACTTTGACTTACAAAGTGTTGATAAGTAAAAAAGCTCTTAAATTTCTTAACTCCCTTCCTGAAAAAAGTCAGCGAATTGTAAGAAATAAGCTCAAAATTCTACAGGAAGATCCATACCCTAGCAAGAGGGGGGATAAAGAAAAATTAACCTTGCCAGATTATGAGCTTTATAGAATGCATATCGCCAGAACTTTTACGGTATTTTACAGGATACGTGGTAACGAAGTAAAAATACTAGATCTCATGACCATTGAGATGGCACATAAAAAATATGGTAGATTGTAGCTCTTACTCTCCACTCTTTATGTCTTTTCATGAGCAACTCCTTTAGAGGGTAAATTTATTTTAACCTCTCCTCTATCCACAAGTTTGCTGAGATGCTGTATTGCTGCTGATCTGTCTCTGATGCTGAATCTCTGCATAAATTCAGTGAGAGAGATTTTCTTCACATTCTGATCCTTTAAAGTCCTAATTCCCACGTTTACCTTGTCTGAAAGACCGACATATCTTCTCCTTGGATTGGGGTACCTGCATTTGTTATTGCAGTATCTGATTTTGTCCCTGGGTAGAGGCTTTCCGCATGTCTCACACAGCCTTATTTTATGCATGCCTTTTCCGTATGTCTCCATATTGAGAGTCTCTGCCATCGCCATTATATCACCTTAAAACTCATCCAGGCTCTTGTTGGCCTGTTTAATCACTACGTATCTCTCTGAACCTATGGTTCCTACCAGCTCTTCCAAGACATCATAGTTCTCTGTCTTTACCTGCAACTGGATTTCAACACTGTATCCATCGAAAGACTTTTTCCCCTTCAGAACTGCCTTGAATTCCTCCTTTATTCCATCCTCAGACTCGCTTTCGCTCCTAACCACTTTTTTGTTGGATAGGGCAAATCTTTCCAATATCTCACCTCCACAGGTTTTTAGGGTTTTTAAGCCCCCCTCACCGTGTTTCAGGATCGGGAGACATTCAATAAAATAGAAAAAGAATTTAGAATTCAGTATTTAGTCAAATAAAATGAGTCTCCATCCCTCTTCTGTCTTTTCGGCCTTGAACTTCCTTGTTCCTGTAATCACCAGGTCGTTTATGAAAATGGGCAGATCTGGATCTGGAATTCCTCCCAACTCTCTCATATCACATCAGCCCTCTAATTATCTCAACTGCTAACGTCAGAGCGTAGTATCCGAGTGTTACTCCTATCAGAAATCCTATGAAAACCCCGAATCCCATTGGAACTCCTATTTTGAGTCCTTTCAGGGTATGTCTGGCAATGTCTTTCAAAAATGACTTTACGATGGTTTTTGGTTTCAGGATTTCCTCTCTATTGTATGTTTCCTTCAAAGTTTCCTTCAAAATACCACCCCCTTTACCTTATTACTCCATTCATAACCTTCATTTCTTCCTGAAGGCTCCTCTTCATGTCTATATCATCGAAAACGATCTTCCACGTGGTGAAGTCATGTTTGTTTTCAGCTTCGAATTTTACCGGGAAGTTTACATTCTCTGCAATGTAGTTTATGAGCAATCCCACTCTGGCCTCGAAATGTGCTGAATTGCTGTATTTGCTCCAGTGATTTTTCAGAATAGCAATAGTATGATGGTATGCCATTTCAGAACTCTTTGCATTTTCCCTCAGAGTTTCATACAGGTCATAAATTTCATCGATTGACTCAAATTCCACTGTCATGTCCTCAAGGTAGGCAGTGGTTCTTAAGCTGTAAACTTTCAGAATTATCCGGTCTCCCTCTTTATACTCGTGAATTTCGAGGTCTTTCTTCACTGGAATTATTTTTTCCACCAGTCTGAACCTCTTTTCGATAGCAAGTCTGAAAATATGTTCCCCCCTTCTGCCAACCGATCTTTCGACAATTCCTGCAAGTTCCATTTTGTTTAATGCCTGTCGTATCTTATATTTCTTGAATATTCTCAACTTATTGTGCAATTGATTAACTGTATGTGGCTCTTCTTTCAGAATCTTTTTTATCCTCTTCATTAGCTCTTCTTCGCTCTGTGAAATCTTCTCTCCTGCTTTTTTCTGGTTATGTCCATTGTTCTTTGACTCTCTCTGTGGTTTTACTGGAAGTTCAATAGCTTCGAGATCAATGAGCCATTCAATGACTTTAGGCAAGAATTCTCGTGGAACGAGGATCATAGAATTTTTCATTATTTCACCAGAGGCTCGATGTAATTCTATGATTAGGTAGGGTTCAGTTAGATAAAATAGGTATTTTAATACCGTTCCATTGATTTCCTTTTCAAACTTTAATTTAAGTAGGCTATACAATTCCTCAATTCTTCTTCTAATCTCCTTTTCATTCAATTTTTCCATATTACCACCCTCCTGATTTTTTTAATGGGAATTCCTGGATTGTTTCAGGCCACTTCAGATTATCTTTCAGAAAAACAGCTATTCCGAGCTCTCTGGCAATTTCTATGAGTTTTTCAACCCATTCTGGATTAGGTGGTCTGTATGGGTTTGTTTGTGATCCTATTATGATCCAGTCAATTCCATCAAGGGCATATCTGATGGCTTGGTAATCTCCGTAGAATGGATCTTTCATATCGGTTAGCAAAGGTTCAAAGCTCACAAACTTGCATGATGCATTGGTCTTTTTAAGCTGGTTAATCCGTGGAATGAATTTATTACTCTCAGCCGTAGTTCCCAGCCATGAATTCCTTGGGAAATTGTAGTAAATAGCCCTGGATGGGTTCTTTGTCAATATCTGATATATGTGATATGACTTCCGGATGGTTAGCAATACCTGTTCTATCCATCCCCCTCTGACATTTCTGTCAAACAGATCCCCCATCGAGCAAACAAATATCTTCGATTGTTTTCTGACCTCGAAGGGCTCCATGAGTCTTTCTTCGTGAAGGTGAGGTTCAAAGGTGTAGCATTTCTCACATCTATGCCTGAACCTCTTTGCCATTTTCCTGGCATAGCAGTATGAGCAGCCATTAGAGCAGCCCACAACAGGGTTCCAAGTGTAGTCAGTCCATTCGATTTTAGTCCTGTTCATAGGGTCGTTCCCTCCTTTCATCTTTTATTGCAGAAAGGCAGTCCAAATCCATCGCAATCTCTCGGAAATAGCCCTTTAGCCACTCTGTCTATCCTATCCAATAACAGGGCAGTCTCTCTTCGGCTCAATTTTCTCTCAAAAAACAGATCTATCGATAACCTATACTGCAAGTTCTCACCCCCATTTTATTTTCACGTGAAAATTGGAAAAAATCAGATCTCCAAATATGCGAATCTGCTCTTTTTAAGCTGGTATAGCTCTTCGTTCAGCTCTTCTTTCAATGTCTCTATTTCTTCCTCAATGACTCGCTCTTTGATCACGTTCAGCCTGTCTGTGATGTCCTGGTCATCGAATATGTTTAGTTCATGAAGCCTGTCAATGAGCCTTAACAGACCTGTCTTGCTATTTTTGTGTATTTTTCCCTGGATGTTCTCAATTCTCTCCAGGATCTTTGTAATAACCTGGTGTTTGAGAGCATAGAGCATCTGGTGATATAGCTCCCCCTGCCTGATTCCCTCTTCGTCAAGGGGAATGGCTATCAGGTGGGCTTTCAGGGATGGGTCGATTTCAGACAGCTTCTGTGATGTCTCTTTTACTATACCCTGCAACTCTGGGATCTGTGATTCTTTGACAACCCATAAACCGTAGAAATCGAAGACCAGTTTCTGGATGTTCCATCTGGCCGTCATGCGTATGTTTGCTATTTTATCACGTGTTTTTTTGTCGAAAACGTATTTGATCTTGACCTCTTTCTCATTGAGTTCCTCTCTGTTTTGCTGTCGATTCTCGGAGCTCATGCTAAGCTTAACTATGTATAACAGGTTCTCACCCCCTTTAATTTTTCACACGAAAAGGGAAAAAATCAGCCACAAAAAACTCTTTTAAGGTTTTTAGGTTCTATTCCGAGTGATTTCAGTTCTTTCAGGATCTCTCTTACCTCTTCCTCTCCTGTCTGACTGTCCATGAACGGGTTGATCGTGATCCTACCTTCTTCGAATGTGATTACCAGTTCTTGCATAGAATTCCCCCTTCTTCTGCTGTTTTAAGATCCTAACTTCGATCCCCAGTTGTTTCAGGTCTCTTACAATAGCTTCAAGATCATCCATGCATTCCCCTCCCAGGAAGCCTGAATGATCCACGATCAGCTTTCCATCTTCCAGCATCTCCACCCTGATCGTTTTCATGCTCTCCTCCCCACGAATGCAAATTTTCTGTCCTTTATGTTGTGTTTCTGGACTATGTATCCTCTCTTTCTGAGAATTCTCTCGATTGCAACTTCTGCATATTTCTCCTTGAGATATTCTGCATGATGTAACATCATAGAATCGCAGATCACCCTTACCATGCCGTGCTCCCATTTGAAGCCTATTCCGTATCCGTCTAATTTTCCTATTTTAACCAGTAGATCCACGTTCTCTGTTTTTCCATGCCAGTCTCTTACCACTCCGTTTTCCTGAATTGTCCAGTCATAAAACTGATTTTCTGAGTTGATCCTTCTTACTGCTTCCATGATTAGCTGTTTATCCCTCATGTTGATTTCAGTCTGAAATTCTGTTAATTCAGACATTGATTATACCTCCTTCAACTTTCACATGAAAATGGAAAAAATCAGAGCTCAATTCTTCTTGCCTTCGAGCCAGATTCTGAATCCCTGATGCTTGCAGGCTTGCAGTAGATCTCAGCCCACTTCCTTATCCTCTCGATCTCATCTTTCCTCTTCTTACTCAACGGCATATATCCCTGTATCTCCTCGATGATGTGCTGGTTGTCAAGCTCCAGACCTTCATCAAATGCCCTATACAGGGCTTCAGTTATGATTTGTTCAATTTCAGCACCACTGTAACCCTCTGTGAGCCTTGCGAATTCTGATATGTCGAAGTTTCCCGGATCTCTTCCTATTTTATTCAGATGAATCCTGAAGATCTCTTCCCTCTCACTTCGTGAGGGGAGATCCACGTGGAATATGTCATCGAATCTGCCAGCTCGTGTCATCTCTGGTGGAAGTTTGAAGGGATCATTACAGGTAGCCACCACGAAAACAGGTTTCTGCCTTTCCTGCATCCAGGTAAGGAGTTGTCCGATAACTCTTGCTGTTACTCCACTGTCGGTCTCTCCTGAGCTTGATATACCTGCAAAAGCCTTTTCGATTTCATCCACGAATAAGATACAGGGAGCAATTGACTCAGCTATTTTCAGGGCTTCTGCCATGTTCTTTTCCGATTCTCCTACAAGGCTACCGAAAACCTTTGACATGTCCAGCTTAAGCAGTGGCATCCCGAAGAGCTTTGCAGTTGCCTTTGCAGTCAGGGATTTTCCGGTCCCTGGAGCTCCTACCATCAATATTCCTTTGGGTGGTCTTAACCCGAATTCCCTTGCTTCCCTGCTGAATGCCTTTTTCCTTCTCATTAACCAGGATTTTAGGTTTTCAAGACCTCCTATGTCCTCCATACTCTCCATTGAGTGGTAGTATTCCAGTATGCCGGTCTTCTTGATGATCTGCTCCTTTTCCGTTATGATTGTGGATGGATCAAGGTTTCTCTTTGCCACTATGGATTTTGCCAGGACATTTTCAAATTCATCAAGAGTTAATCCAAGACCTGCATTCAGGATCGTGTCTGTATTGCCGTTAAGCTCGATGTTGAGATTCAGGGCTTCATTGACATCCTTGACCATTACTTCAAGGATCTTCCTGAGCTCTTCCTTTTCAGGTAGGGGTATGTCGATCACTGTAACGTATTTCTGAAGGTCTATGGGAATGTCAGTGATTGGAGCAAGGAGTATCAGGGTTGAATAGCTGTTTTTGAGCTCAAAGTAGATGTCTTTAAACATCCTTATGGTCAAAGGCTCCTGGATAAACGGGTGGATGTCTTTCATCAGCATTACTGCCTTTTCCTGGTTAATCAGTTCTGTAAAAGCCATCAGGGAAGAATCAATGCTCACTGCTCCAGGATCAACATCTTCCAGATCTGCTGTCAGCTTCTGGATGCCCTTCGTGGCAGACCATACGTAAAAGGTCTTTTCAAGATCAGTAGTGATCTCTGACAGCTTTTGGATGACTCTCTGCTCTTCTGAACTTGTGAGCCAGATTATCGGGTATCTGGCTCGAATAAGGGTTTTGAGCTCCTCCTCCCAGTTCATCAGATCACCCCTGTAAAGAAGGAGCAATCCCAGGCAGGATTCACGAAAAACAGGAAGATGTCCAGGTTCTTTGCGGAACAGTAGCCTTTGCTCAATCCAGTTCTCTTAAAATAAAGGCAGTCATCACATTCTCTCATATTGCACCCCTCCCTTAAAATTGAGCCCTCCCTGGCATTTTTCAGCCAGAATGAGGACACGGATTTAAAAAATTGAGGGAAAGGTTATGAGCATCCACCTTGGGCAACCTGAGGTGTCCGGGGAGGATTGCATGTCGCATCCCTGCCCTATTGAGGGATCATCGTGGACAGAGCCTGCATGTCCACTCCCTCATTGAATCCCCCAGGCTCATACACCCAGGTTGCTTTCCTGGAATGGGCTTGCTTCCTCCGGGAAGGCTCAGAATTAAGGTCTTGGTGTCGCCACCTGGAGGGTTTTGCAGGTGAACCCTCTCAGGCTCTGAGTCCCAGCTCCCGGAGACATTACTACTAATCTACTAATTACGGTAATACTAATTTTAGAATTAGTATTTAAGTATTTCTTTTCACATGAAAATAGAAATGTGTTGAAGTGGGCACAAACTTTTAAGTTATGCCCACCCTATATCAACATTTAAATAACTGTTAGTATAACTGTTAATAGGTGATGGCATGGGAAAGGGGAATGTAACAACAGTTTACAGGAACAAGGAGGGACAGTATCAGACCACAATACCACGTGGTCTGGCTGAAGCAATGGGTCTGGAGAAGGGGTCAAAACTTGAGTGGATGATCGAGGGTAAGAATACCTTCAAGGTGAGGATCTTATGAGGGAGAGCATATTCCAAGGAGATACCCTTCGGAAAATAGCGATGAAAAGAGGAGAAGTGATCCCTGGATTCGATCCAAAAGGCAGAAAAGCAAACCACAGACCGAGATGCCCTCATTGTTTAGGAGTGGTCAATGTCGCCCTCGTTAGGGAAGGACATGGACTTAACAGGAAGCTCGTTAAAATCGGCTATTGGTGCAAACAGTGTGAGGTATTCTTGAGAGAGTAGGCAGGTGAGGATCTTATGAAGGTTGCAGGGTATGTGAGGGTGAGCACAGCAGATCAGGCTGAAGGGTTCAGCCTTGAAGCTCAGGAAGACCAGATCAGGAAGTGGTGTGAAGAGAACTCTTACGAACTCGTGAAGGTTTACAGAGATTCAACATCAGGTAAGCTCCTTGAGAGGGAAGCACTGTTGCAGATGCTCGATGATGCGGAGAAGGGTCTTTTTGATGTGGTGGTTGTAACCGAAGCAGACAGGATAAGCAGAGATCTCGACCTAAAGGGATGGATAAAGATTAACCTGATGCATTCTGGGGTTGATCTCATAGAGCTGAACAAGAGGGAGATCCAGACACCTGAGGATCAGTTCTTTAACCGGTTGATTGAAGCATTTGCAGAGTATGAAACCCTGAGAAGGCAGGCAAGGATAGAGAGGGGAAAGCTGAAGGCTGTGAGGAACGGGATTCCTATAACAAGGATGCCAAGAGGTTACAGAAAAAAGAAAGATAAAGTATGGATTGTGGAAGATGAGGCTGAGAAGATCAGGCAGATTTTCAGAGACTACTTGGAAATAGGGAGCATAAGGGCAGTGGCAAGGAAGCATAACATGCCATATTCAACCGTTAAGAAAATCCTGAGAAATCCTGTTTATGCTGGATACTTCAGCCATAACGGCAAGCTCGTAAAGGGGAGTTTTGAGCCTATAATTCCCCTTGATGTGTTTAAGAGGGTGAATCCTGGTTTTGTCAGCAATAAGTAAAAAAGGAGGGGAAAAGAGCTCCGGGAGCTGAGCTCTGGGAGGGACTCATCTCTCACTACTATTTTTAGAATTCCATAAATAGTTTTTGGTAAACCGTTGATTGTTATACTATCCCTTCAGTTTGTCTTTGTGTAGATACTTCATAAAATAATAAGTCCGAGGACTTAGTAATACTTAACTTCGGATAATTGTCTTGTCTCATATTTTGTTAATTTTTGTTTGTTGAATTGTTAGACCAATGGATCAATAAAATGAAAAGTTTATAGATGTGAATTGAAAAAGAAATATATGAGGAGATGACATGAGTGTGGAGATAAAAGAGATAGCTCCAATTGAGCTTTTAGGTCGTAAGTTAAACGAATTTGAGAGAAAATATGCTCCCCCTGTATTATACGTCGCTGGATCGATGAAAATACCACTACCTGAGCCCCGTGTGGCAGTCATTGGAACAAGAAAACCATCCTCTGATGGAATTAAAGCAGCATCTAAAATAACGAAAGAACTTGTTAAAAATAAGGTTATTGTTGTTAGTGGCCTTGCAAGGGGTATTGACACTGTCGCACACGAGACAGCAATAAAATGTGGAGGAAAAACAATTGCTGTTTTGGGAACTCCTCTCAATGGATTTTATCCTCGTGAAAACAGATCTTTGCAGGAGTTGATAATGAGAGAGCATTTAGCAGTTAGTCAGTATCCTGTAGGTTATATTACCAAGCCAAAGCACTTTGTTCTCCGAAATAGAACGATGGCGTTGATTTCCAACGCAAGTATTATTGTTGAAGCTGGAGAAAGTAGCGGTGTAGTTTCTCAAGGATGGGAAACTCTAAGACTTGGTAGACCGCTCTTCTTCTGGAAGTTACTTGCTGAAAAAGATATAAAATGGGTAAAAGAAATGATTAATTACGGTGCCAATGTCTTTAAAAATATCAATGACTTGAGGCGTGCTATAAGAGAGCTGATACCACCACCTGCTGAAAAGCCTTCTGAAGTGCTTTCTGTAACAGAGCTGGGGCTAACAGACGTTGTTTAATTTCCTATGTCCATCGAAAATGAAAACGTAATAATAAATGAACTCGAATTTTGCTCTATCTTTTCCTATTGCCCTAGAGATAATTCTGATGAGGGATTATTAGCAAAAAGGCTCATGAATCATATAAAAAATGATACAATGATAAAAATCAAGAGGACAGTCTTTATAAAAAATGGGGGAGTGACAGTTGAGAAAGAACTGTCTGCATCGCAATATGTTGCAGAAGTATTAAAAAAACTAGTGAATGGAGGTTATTTCTCAGATTTCTTCCAAGAAGATACAATCCTAATTCCCATGCCTAGAGCTACGCCAATTAAAAAAAGTCAACTTTGGCCATCATTTCAGATAGCAAAGGCGATGGAAAATGAGGGGCTTGGGGTCGTTAGACCTGTATTAGTAAGAACAAAACCCGTTTTAAAGTCCTCATTAGCTTCACCAAAGCAGAGACCCAAACCAATAGACCACTACGAAAGCATGGGAATTAATAAAATGGTGGAACTGGGCTCGAAGAAATTAATATTTGTAGACGATATTGTGACGAGGGGTCACACATTTATGGGGGCTGCTTGGCGACTTAAAGAAGCTTTTTCAAATGTCGGGATAACTGCATTTGCTGCTATGCAAACTATTAGTAACAAATCTGAATTTAAAAATCACTTTTACCCAGCTAAAGGCACAATAAATTATAGAAGAGACGAAAGGGATTGCATACGCAATTGGAAACCAGTTTAGTTAAAATAATAAAAAATTGGAGATTACACCGTCTTTTCTTATTTAATCCCTTCCATTTTGCTGTTAGCCTCTTTAAGAAATTGATTGTCCAAGGTGTTAAATAGATATCAATTCTTGGATGGTCTTTTAGGAGTTGAGCTTCTTTGAGGCGGTCGATAGCGTTCGAATTAGATTTTAAAAAAGTGAATCGAAAAATAGATAAGGATATTTGAATAGAAAATGGTCAGTTATGAATGACTTTCTAAGTATCCTTGTAAGCTTGGCTATAGCCCTAACATCTGTTGGAATTTCTCACCTTATTTATCAAAGGAATAAATTCAAATCGAATTTTAAAGGTGTGCTTGCAGAACTGGACTACAATTTATTGACCCTCAAACTCATAAAGATGACTCTTGAAGAAGGAGAGAAGAAAGCAACAAATAATGAAGAGTTTCGTTTTCCCCTTGTGGAATTGGAAACGTTCACTTTCAATCATTTCATCCTCGAAGGATATCTGATGAGATTAGATATGAGAGATAAAGAATTTTTAATGGGTATTTATAAATTATTTGAGGCTATAAACAGGTATATTGAATATTACGAAGAGACCAAACTTAATCTATTATATCGTTCAGCATATGGTGGGGAGTTTAGAGAGACTGTACGACAAGACCTTAAGACCCTTATATCAGAAGTTGAGCCCAAGATAGAGGAGTTTATTCAAAGGCATTCAAATTATCTATGATCTTCGCATTCAGCTTTATGGAATTGGATCACGATAATGGTCGATAAGTTTTCTCATTATCTCTGTGCCCGGTTCTCCCATATCCTCAAGTTTGTTTACAATTTCTTCCATTTGTTTTTTAATATCTTGAAATTCTTTAGCCAACTCTTTAAACTTATTCATGTCTGTTACAAATCTTTCTGGATTACTGACGATAAGAATTTCTCGTTTCACACCCCCAGGAATGTCTTCCTCTGGTTTTACTACAACCCATAGATCTCTTGATTTGTAAATCAGAGTTCCAGACGGATTGGTTACTTTTTTAATATTGTCCAATACCTTATCTATTTCATTCATAAAATCAGAAAATTTTTTTAGTAATTTTAGAAGATCTGACATGAATTGTGATTAACTACTCAAGATACATAATATTTTCCTACCCTTTTAACCATGCATAAGTCATTGTCAATTAACCATCCCCTTCTTTATCCACTTCCAGAATAGATTAATCTCTTAAATTTTCACATGAAAATTGATTACTGCCATTCCCGTTTCCGTTGTTCATGCTCTCCATAACTGCCTTGACAAGTTCCATAAGCTGTTTCTGGTGCTCCATGAACTTCTTTTGCTGTTCCATGACTATGTAGTAAAGCTGGTTAATTTGATGAGTTGTTGGGACACTGCCAAGCCATTCAATTACTCCCGTTATTCTCCCCCCTTTTCACTTTACTTTCTTCTTTAATTTTACAGCTTTTTTCAGGTCTTCTTCTGTGATTCCTCCATTCCAGTATAGCTCAAAAGTTTCTGATGTGGGGTCTCCATTTTCTGGATAAACAGTCACTTTAAGGATATACTTAGTATTGGGCTGGAAGTTGTAGTGAAATATGTAAGGAGTAACAAGACCAAACTTAATGTCTCTTAAATCTGGAAAGTCCGAAAATAAATATACAGGACACTTCTCCACTTTTGTTCCGAGTTTTATTTCTTCCCCATCAGGAGTAACAAAGTAATATATTCCCAATAAGTGTAGTTCCTCCTCATCGCCTTTATAGATTGTAACTGGGGTCTCCATATCCCTTCCTATCAAATAATTCCTCCTCCACCCTAAGATAACCTGCAAAGGTTCTTCTTTCAGGTGGGAATTTTGAGCTTTGAGTATTGTGAGTTTAGCAATACAATTTTTTGCATGAACCTTTCCTATATTCTTTACTATCAGAGATAACTGCCGGGTTTTGCATTGATATTCTTTTGATGGTTGACCAACAGCAATCCCTTTTAATCTCCCTTCTCTTTGGGGGATATCTCTCACATGGATATACTTTTCTCCATCATCACGCTTGTAAAAGTCAATTTCCAAATATGGTTTATTTCTTCGTTCTTTCAATATAGAATACGATACAGTGAGAATCCAGACCAATAAACCTCCAATTGAACCCGATAGGAGATTTGACCAATTCACATCCATATTTAACTTTAATTATTCTTTTCTTCTTTTCCAACTTCTTTCTTTTTTATGAATCCATGTTCAACCAGCCACGAGATTATGATATTTCTTAAAATCTCGGCGTCTTTGTCTCCCATTACTCCTTTGAGGTTTGTTTCTATGACTTCCCATGTTCCTTCTGGAACTGTAACTGTTATCCTTTTACCCTTGTATCTTGGATCAGGCATATTAGCACCTAATTAGCACAATACTTAAATACTTTTTGTATCGGATAATTAAGTGCTAATTAAGGCATAATCAGGTGATAATATGAGCATGATAAAAGTCCATAAGGTTTTAGAAGAAGTGGCAGTTAAGGAGAATCGGAGCATCAATGATGTCCTCCAGCAGTTGCTGGAGAAAGAAATGCAGAAAAGGATAACAGGGCAGGCAAGGGTCAGGTTCCTGATAGATGGTGGTTTTGAGGGGGAAGTAAAGGTGGATGTAACTGGTATTCATGTGAAAGCAGATAGAGATGGTCTGAGGATCTTCATTAACGGATGCAATGGGGAGCTGGAGATTGAAATAGAGAATAGTTGAAATATTTTTTTATTGTCTTCTTTAATGAGGAAAGGAGGTATGTAATAATGAGTGATCGAGATAAATTTCAAGAGTTGGAAAAAGCAATCGTAAGCGTTAGCAATGCTTTAAAGGACTTAAGTTCTTTTGAAAAGGAAGTGGCAGAGATTATAAAAGTGCTCTCAATTCGGATCTCTAACCTCGAAAGACTTATTGAAATGGCCTTTCCTATTTTTATCATGCCATTCGTAAACGACGAAAAGACGCAAAAAATGCTAAAGGCGTTCCTGTCTCCAATAGAGATTCCAGCTTCCAGATATCTTAAATACAATCTCAGTTTTGATGAAACTGATGTCAAAATAATGGAGCATATCCTCACAGGTAAAAATCTTTGGGAAATCCATAAAGAATTAGAGATATCAAAAGAAGATATGAACAATAGGATTAAAAGACTTGAAGAACAGGGATTTATAGCTTCTTTAGACTCTGTAAATTATATAGTGAACTACAGGTATTTTGAATATGCAAAATTAAAATTAGGAAAACATTAATTTTATTTCTTCTTTCCCCTTTTCAATATTATTTTCTAACCACCACCATTTCTGTTCACTCTCAGTCTTGTCAGCTTTTCTTCGAGTGACGTCACCTTGCTGTTCAAAGTAGCAACAAAATTCATGAGCTGTGTCATTTCAATTATATGTTTGTCAGAGAGTTTCTCTACGAGTTTAGTTACCACATCATGCATAACCTTGCTTAACTTCACCATAACGTCTTTTATCTCTTTGATCTCATCTCTTATCTCTTTTATCTCCCTTCGATACTTTTCAAGCTCTTTTTTAAGTTCGTTTTCTCTTTCCTTTGATTTTTCCAGTTCTTCTTCAAGCTTTTCCAGTTTTTCAAGAGTTTTTATGAGCTCATTTTGTAAGGTCTGGTTGAAGGATACTCCACCGTGAATAAGTGGCTCAAGATTCGGCTGCCCATTTAATTTTGCCGATCTGCCTAATATAGCAAGACCTGAGGCAACATCTGTATTTAGCAATCTTGATATTCCACTCACAAAAATAGAGGCATTTTCAGCTGAGGTTTTACTTTCTGTGTTCTTGAATTCAATTTCTGCTGTCGTAGTGCCTGGAGAACAATCAATTGACATTCCGAGTTCTGGTATGCTTATTTTTCCGTATTTTTCTACGATCTGGTAAACCTGATTAGATCTCCCTACATCGTAAAAAGCTATATGTGGTCTATTTACTCCTTCTTTGGATATTTTACCCATTCTGGCTTTTCTCTCACCTGTCCAGCCTAAATCACGATATGAGTAAATGTCACCTATGAGGTGGCAGAGAGAATCAACAAACTTCTCTATGAGAGATGTGCAAACAGAAGTGATGTCTTGCTCAATCAGTTCTGCATTAAGGACAACTGTCTGTGAATTTCCATTGCCCGGTGCACCGGTATGATCACCTGATGGTGTGAAGTAAATCGAGCCATAGTTTGATAGAAATTCTTCCAATGACACTTCGTAGTTGAACCTTCCAGAGGGTTCTACGAGTACTTTCCATTTATAGACTTCAAGCTGAACACGTGGTTCTCTGTGGTATTTGAACACATAGCTGGCGTTGCTTCCATTTCTTTTGATTTTTCTCACGAGACTCCAACCTTCTTTCTTGAGCCATTCAATCACTTCAGGGATGAGAAGTTCATGGAGGTTCACACGCTCTTTATTTCCGTTCACCTCATTTCTCCTGGTTTTCACAATGAAATAAGCCCTCTGGAAGCCGTGGATGCGGACACGCCAGTCTGAGAGGAGAGTTGCACCCCCCGGTGTAGCATTTTCACATCTGGCTATTTGTGATTTTTTATAAATCCTTTTGAAAGTTTCATTTATCCTGTAAATACCGTTTTTAACTCCAGTAATGATCTTAATTTCTCTAAGGTGTTTGATCCTTTTTGTTATAGTAGTTCTGTGGATTCTCTTTCCCAATCTTGACGAAACAAAGTCTGCTATCATAGATTGTGTGATACCAACTAAAGAATGTCTCTCAATAAATTCTAAAATTAATGGAGTAACCAGATCTCTTCCAGAATCAATCTGGGCAATTAAAATATTCCAATCGAGAGGAGTCTCTTGATATGCATTTTTCTCTTTGGGTATACCTGCTGAGGGTGTGAAATTTTTTAAGGAGGGGTGCACCCCTATTTCACACTTGGTTGAATCTTTATTTTCATTGCCGTTTTCGTTTAAAAAAGCTCTCAGATCTGTTTTTATTTCACACCCTGGTGCACCCCTACCAGCATTTTTCACACCTGTGACAGAACTATGAACGTAGGGATTGCCATTTATAATATGATTAACTGCACAGGTGGAGCAAGGGTCTTCTTCATCCTCAAGCCTTCGACACTCCCTGCAAATATCCTCCCAGTCTTCAATATCAGAAAGATCATGGCTCAAGAAGATACCTCCTAACTTCTAAAATTTCAATACTAAAATACTGAAAATAGTAGTAAATGCAAAAGAAAGACTTACATGTATGCCACGTCAGAGGCAACCCTTGCAGAGCCCCTCCCTCCGTGTCTGAACTGTTCTGCAAGGTTATTCAGGCTTTCCCAGTCGTTCTTCCACTTTAAGAAGAGCTCATGCATGAAAACAACCACAGAAACCATTGGGGATTCCTTGAGAGCCTGAGGATGTGTTTTCAGCCATTCTCTGAACTCTTCTTCGAGATTTAAGCTCATGAGATATGACTCAAAATCCACCTTTCATCCCTCCCGATGTCATGTTGCCACTCTTTTCATAAAAACATTACTATTTTCTATACTACCAAATTTGGTATTCGAGAATTTATTTTTTATTAGACTGTGTTTATGGAAAGAATTTAATAATTAGAATACCACAGAACTAATTATGGAACACAAAGAGATCCACGATGAAAGAGCCCTGATTCACAGGGCATTTTCACACCCTACAAGGATAGCAATTTACGAGATTTTGCTCAAGAACAAAGGCAAAGCATTAACTGTAACTGAGATCAGGCATGAATTAATGGAGAAATACAATATTTTTCAGGAATACGTGAGGATTAAGCATCATCTGCAAATGATGGTGGATGGTAAGATTGTAGAATACATACGGCATGCTCGAAGACCGGATGAATTCAAGCTCATAAAAAAAGTTGATCTGATAGTGGAGGATCTTGAGTGATATATAAAGCTCCGGGAGTTCCGAACCACTTATTATTGGTTCTGTCGGCGGCGCTTTCGGATCGGGTTATTCCCGACCTCCTTCTTTCTTATGAACTTCTTATGAACTTCTACATATGAGGGGTTACTTTTTATAGGATTACAAGGAGAATCATGAGTTTTACAAGTCTATGACGTATGAGTACGAAAAGATTGGAAAATACTGAAGATAGAATCAGGAGTTCAGAAATGGAAAGGATGTCAAGTTGATTTTCCTTTCAGAAGGTGTTTTGCTTCTAGAATTAAAGCTACCAGAATGGAAAACACTGGGCAATTAAGGATTACTAAATGGTCCGATAAAGAACTCGAGGGAGCAATAACGAGAAAAAGGTGGTCGTAAAAGTAAAAGGTGCTTGAGCTGAAAGAATCACGTCAGTAAAAAAACAGGGTGGATTTTAATAAGCATCCACCACAAACACAAACTCGTATGTGATATGTTGTGCTCCCTGAGAAGTGACAGTGAAGTGAATTATATAAGAACCTCTCTCCATTGCTCTGACGATCACATCTATTTCCTTTTCTTCCAATGTATCCAGGATTATTGACTCTGGGACATCCACATCTACATTTCCAAGAGTGAGTGGATCCAAGTTATATTCTAATTGTATGGTATTCGGTTCATCGTCTAGGTTTTTGAGCCAGATACCAAAAGTAGCTGTGCTGTTTACAGATACCCTCTGCCTTAGACCCTCTTGTTCGGCTCTGAAGTATTTGCTTGGGGTCATGAAGGGCAATATATGTACCACCACTGGGGTAATAGCCTTTTCACCTTCTCCGCCCACTCCATACACTGATAAGCCTGAAAGATTGGCCCAGACATAATTCTCAGATGTGTTAACCCCTGCTCCATACAACACAGTTCCATCGCTGAGATTGATGGGGCATGAACCTCCACAGTCCAATCTAACCCAGCTTCCATTGGTCAGCCTATACAACCGCAAGGAGCTCTCGTTGATGTCCACGCTATCGTTGAGGGCACCATTGTGGTTCTTGTCCAGCATGCTTTCGTCGTAGTACACCTTAATCAACACATGAAGGATGTCGCTCTTGTTAATGTTGGAGGCATTTATGGAGAAATACAGCCCCACATCGTTGGCCCCTACTGAACTTGCGTTGAAGGCTCCTGGATTGGTGGTGGCGGTTATGTTGATCTGGGGATTAACATCTTTGTTGGTGGTGATTTCTATAACAACTCCAGTTTCACTTCTTCCATCTATGGTAGTGGCGTTGTGGGCAGTTATGTTTACAGATTGATTGATTTCTGATCTGGTTACATTCACATGGATGGATGTGGTATTGGAGTTGTATGCCTCATCTACAGCAGTGATGTTTATCCAGCTCCAGCCTATGGAATAGTTCAAAGCCCTCCAGAAGTATCCTCTGTCAGTCCAGGTATAGACAGGGGTTCCGTTGAGGAAGAGTGTTGCAATTAAGTCGTTTATGTCCTGGATGCTACCGTAGGTGAAGTTAAATATCTGGCCGATTATGGTGTTGTTCTCCGGGAAGGTAATGGTAATGGATGGAGGATGGGTGTCTACGGTTACATACCTAACCTCCGTTCGATTCCACATCCCCGAGAGATCTTGACCCAACACCAGGTAGGAATAACTACCATCTGCCAATCCAGTTACATTGTAACTCCAGTTTAATCCGGAGCCAAGCATGGTGTAGTTGGTTCCGTTCCAGTTAAGCACAGCAGTGGTTAAAGATCTACTGGAGGTTACGCTGACGTTCACGTAGGTGATGTTGATGATCGAGTTGTTGGCTGGAGTTGGAGGGACGAAGGTTATTGCAGGGGGAGTTGCATTAACGAAGAAATAAACCACCTGACTTGAGTTCATGTTGCCGATGGTGTCGTTGGCATAAATCCTGATCCAGTGATTTCCATAGGGCAGGATCACATTCCCCACATAGTAATTATTGCTCAGGGTTAGGGTTATGTTGGTAGTTCCGTCTACCTGGGCTATTACCGTATCTATACCACTCGGATCCGTGGCTGAAACGTTTATCTGGATGGATGTAGTGTTGTAGGTGGTATTTTGTGGGGAGATTATGGTAACGTTGGGTGGGGTTGTGTCCAGGATTGGTATGGTGAGGGGGAGGTAGTCGATATTGTTGGTGGTTAGAGTGTAGGGGGAGTCGCAGATGCCATCTGCATCCGCGTCGGTGCATGTCTCGCTAAAACCATGGCCACTGGGAGAGGCCCAGTAGTTGCCTCCCAGGTAAGGGCCATTTATGATGTTTGTTGCTAAGGTTTTGGAAGTGTTCCAGGTGTTGAAGTAGATGGTTCCTGTAAATCCTGTGTTGTTGGTATTATTAAGGTAGTTGTTGTAGATCAAGTTATAGCCAGAATCATCAAGATATATTCCATATCCAGTATTGGACATGATAGTATTGTTTACTATGGTATTATTGCCAGGATAGTAGAAGTATATCCCGTAATAGTTGAAGCTTATATTGTTACTGGTTAAGGTGTTGTTTGTAGATTCTTCAACATAGACTCCAAGATTGTTATTCAAAAACGTGTTATCAACCAACGTATTGTTGCTGGAATACTCAAGGTAAACTCCATCCCAAATATTCAAGGCTGCTGAGTTGTTGGTTATGGTGTTATTGCCAGACTCATAGAGGTGAATTCCCAAATTGTTTGAGCTTGCTATATTATTTGTGAGGTTGTTATAGTAAGAAGAGCTTAGAAATATTCCATTACCACCGTTCAAAGTTACATTATTGCCTATAATATTATTGTGGTAAGAACCTCCAAGATGGATTCCAGAATAACTATTATTCAATGCGTTGTTATTTGAGATTGTGTTATGGCTGGAATAGTCCAAGTAAATTCCAACACCATTTAAAGTTGCATTGTTGTTGGCTATGGTGTTGTAGTTACTGGAAGAATAGAGGTAGATTCCATAGTAGTTTGAAGTAACAATGTTCTTTACTACGGTGTTGTTGTCACAAGAGAGGTCGAGATATATTCCATAATAGGTGTTTGAGATTACTGTATTGTTTTCTATGGTGTTATAATCACTATAGTCTGGGTGGATTCCATATTTGTTAGAGGCAACAATATTATTCACTATTGTATTGGAGTTACTATGCATCCAAAGAAGGATTCCATCATTAGTATTGGAGCTAACAATGTTTCTGGCTAGGGTGTTGTTGCTAGAATACCTGAGGTAGATTCCATAGTAGTTTGAAGTTGCATTGTTGTTGGCTATGGTGTTGTTGTTGCTGTAATTGGCGAGGGAGATTCCATCACCATTTAAGGTTGCGGTATTGTTGGTAAGGGTGTTGTTGGTGGAAGAATAGAGGTAGATTCCATAGGTGTTGTTAGTTGCGGTATTGTTTTCTACAAATCCATTTTGAGCATTTAAATAGTATATACCATAATACCAATCAGTTACGGTGAGGTTCTTGACGGTGACGTTCGTCAAGGTGGAGAAGTTGTAGACATAAACGCCATAGGTGTTGGAGGT
>MTND01000041.1 GCA_002010305.1 Archaeoglobi archaeon JdFR-42
CCAGATTTCAGACGGAAGTGGAAACCTATAATGCTCCCTGAGAAAAAAATAGATTCATCAGGATGTTCATTTTATCAAAAATGTCCTTTTGGGAGGGCTGAATGTGGCAATGTTGTTCCAGAATTAAGAGAAATTGAAAAGGGGCATAAAGTTGCATGTCATCTCTATGGGTAAAATGTGGAAGGGGACAAAAATTCTCAGATTGTATGAATTTGAGAACAATCCTCTCTTAATTGAGAGAGGTCTATTATCCCAAATATTTCATCGTGTATTTATATAAAAAAATTGGATTGTGTTTAGTTGAGTATAGAATTGTGAGCGCCATAAATAAACGATGCTTGTAAACAGGCCATGAGTTAAAAAGCAGGAAAGTTTTCAAATAGTAAAGACCTCTAAAAAATTAAGAAAGTTCTCTAAGAACAAACCTTTCAACACATAAGTCTGCACAATAACAGCCTCAAAAAGCTTAAATAAAATAATTGATAGCGATTAAACATGAAACAACATAATGAGCTGAAGATTGATCCAAAAAAGACCGCTATTCTTGTAATTGATATGCAAAATGAGTTTGTGCATGAAAAAGGTAAGCTGAGATGTTATAACGCAGGAGCTACTATCGAGCCTACCAAAAGACTTCTTGAAGCAGCCCGTGAAGTTAAAGCTCATATCATTTACACTCAGGTAGCTTATCGTTCGGACTATCTGGATGCCCCCAAACACGAACTTAGCAGGGAACTTGGAGCAACTAAAAAAGGTTCATGGGGAGTTGAAATCGTGGATGAGTTGAGACCAAAAGAGGGAGATATCATAATCGAAAAACAGCGTTATAGCGCCTTCTATGGAACGATTTTGGAGATGATATTACGTAGCCTTGATGTTGATACACTGATCTTAACTGGATGCGCAACAAATGTTTGTGTTGAATCTACAGCTCGTGATGCTCATGCCAGGAATTTTGATGTAATCGTATTAAGTGATTGTACAGCAGCGTTTGATTCGAAAGAGGATCAGGAGGCTTCTTTAAGGATTATCAGACGTGTATTTGGTAAAGTATTAACATCTCAGGAAGTTATTGAAGCTCTTAAGAGAGGACATACTCAATAATAAGGCAACGGTTCTGATGGCCTCTATTCCAGATTTCAGACGGAAGTGGAAACCTATAATGCTCCCTGAGAAAAAAATAGATTCATCAGGATGTTCATTTTATCAAAAATGTCCTTTTGGGAGGGCTGAGTGGGAGATTGCTCTTCTTAAAGTATATGATGGAGAGAGATCTTTGAGTTACAGCAATCTTTACGGGTGAAGATATGGATGTGGATTTATCCGTGAAATTTGTAGATTTTAACCTCAAAAATCCATTAATTGTAGCCTCAGGTCCTCTCACATCAACCATTGAGAAAATTCGCCTTGCTGAAAAGTATGGAGCAGCTGGGATAAGCACAAAAATGGCAATTATAAAACCCATGTCCACTAGAATGAGAGCCTGGTTAACCAGTAAAAGCCTTATTTCTCCTTCTGACGAACGTCTTATACTTAAAAAAGCTGTTTTACTTACAAAACAGGCAAAAAAAACTACAGATCTTGTGATCATTTCCAATATACTTGGAGACACTTTAGAATCCTGGAAATCCCTTGCAATAGCCATGGAAAAAGCTGGAACAGACATATTAGAACTCAACCTTTCCTGTCCCAATATACCTCAGGAAAAGGGGAATGATAAACTCCTGCTTGGTCAGGACCCCATATCAACCATGGCGGTTACCCGGGAAGTGGTTGACAACGTATCCATACCTGTTATCTGCAAACTCACACCATTAACAGACGATATCGTTGCTATTGCAAAAGCTTGTAAGAAGGGGGGAGCAGATGGAGTCACTGCAGTCAATGCCATGCCAGCAGCACCTCCTATAGACATATTCAATCAGGGAAGACCTGTATTTCCCGGTCTCACCACCCATTCTTTTGGAGGTATGACCGGATACTGGCTCAAGCCCATCTCCCTCAGGTGTGTAGCTCTTATTGCACAAGAAACAGAGATTCCAATAGCCGGTTGTGGAGGTGTCCACGAGTGGAGAGATGCTGCTGAGATGATTATGTGGGGAGCAAATTGCTTCCAAGTTAACACAAGCCTTATCCTTAAAGGATTTCATCAGATAGAGAGAATAATATCAGGTCTTGAAGGATTCATGGAAAAAATGGGTTATCAAAGTTTATCAGATTTTCAAGGTCTGGCATTAAATCATCTCACATTACCGACAGAGGTGACATATGCTGATATTACCTTCATAGTCGACGAGAATTTGTGTGATGCTTGTGGTGCATGTAACATATTTGGTCACTGTACTGCTATAACGATAGATGATGTAGCCAAAATAAATCCGAAAAAATGTCTGAACTGTGGTTTATGTATGCAAATATGCCCGAAAAAAGCTATAACAGCTCATTACCACTAAATCTATATCTCTGATTCGATCACCGGGTAACAGATGGGCAATAAGAGTTATTCTTGCATCGCCATAACCAGTAATTCAGAGAGATCAAGAACATTACCTCCACCATCCCTCAGATTTCGTGCACAGAAAGGGCATGGTGTAACAATAAATTCGGCCCTCGCATCTTTTGCTTCCTTAACCCGTCTTTTAGCCATTGAAAGAGCCAGTTCTGGAAAGGCAGATTTAACACCTCCTCCAGCTCCACAGCATAAAGAGTTTTCTCGATAGTGTTCCATCTCTACGAAATCAAATTGAGAAAGGATTTCTCGTGGTGCATCATACAGATTTGCATGTCTTCCAAGATGACACGGATCATGGTAAGTAATCGTTCCCGGAAAGGAGACTATATCAAACTCATCCATTCGTTCTTCAAATATCTGGGCTGTATGGGTAATATCAACCCCTTTGTACTTAAACGAGCTATAACAACCCGCACAGGAAGTTACCATACTTTCATTCTCTTCAGTAACTTTGCAGCAATCTGAAATAAGTTCAATTTTTTTGTACATTCTTTTCAGGAGAATGATAGTGGATTCAAATACACTGTTCATTCTGAAAACAGACGTACATCCTGGAAAATATCGTATGCCACCTTTACCCTCTCCCTCAACTACCTTGGGCAGATTCCATTTTTCACCATATGGATTACGGTGCACGATTCGATTCTGTATGATCCTGTAATGTTTCTCATATCCCTTTCCAGATCGCAATATGTTTTCTCTTACCATATTGAGAATCCTTGGGTAATCCACAGGTACAGGGCATACATCTCTGCAGGCAAGGCATCGGGTGCATTGAAATATATTCTTCCGTATACTTTCAGGAGTGGAGATCCATCCCACAAAAGGAGATACTTGAAGAAGCCTTCCTCTTGTTGAGGCCCCTTCATACCTCAATACACCAAACACAGGACATACTTCTCTGCAATTCCCGCATTGCAGACATTCCACATCCATCTCTCTCGGATAAACAGTATGGATACTTTATTTTTTCTATTTTTTATACGACATAAAAAAAGAGATGATGGAGGTAAAGGTTGATATGAATCCATAACACATCTTCAGAAGAGGGGGCAAGAGGACTATCCCCAAGCTTTATTAGTCCAAGAGGATATCACACATACTAATGGAAAAACTTATCCAAGCTGCTACAGATATGAGATATCTGATTTTCAGAGGATATCCAAAAGATTCTGCCTTGAAATTCGTAGGACGGTATTACCTCCTCTCCAAAAAAGAAATGAATGTGCTTCAGCGGGTGGTTATTAGTCCAGACATAACTGAACGTATCATGTATTGCAAGATTTCTCCAGGAGAGGGGGTTCTACAAAATTATGAGCTGTTTATCGATGGGTATAATGTCCTGATAACGGTAGAGGCAATTCTTTCTGGTAAAAAAATATACAGAGGGGATGATGGCATTATCAGAGATGTAGAGGGGATTTTCGGGAAGTATCATATCAGTAATATGACCCTTCAGTCTATGGAAGAGATACTAAGAAGCATTAAGGTTCTGGGACCTTCCAGATGTGTATTTCTGTTTGAGAGTCAAATAAGCAAGAGTGGAGAACTCGCAGGAATGGTCCGAGGTAAATTAAAAGAGTGGGGGCTTACAGGAGATGCCATAACTGAAAAATCTGTGGATTACGCGTTGAAGCATGTAAGAGGGGTAATTGCTTCCAGTGACACTATTATTCTCAAAGAGGCGGGAAAAATCATAGATATCCCTGCCATGATAGCTGAAGATCGAGGAGTTGAAATTATCGAGATCTGACCAAACGATATACCTCAAGTTTTTCAAAAAACAATCTTTTTTCACTGAGTTTTGTCCATTTGAAGCCTTGTTTCTCTGCATACTTTAGAACCTCATCAATACCGGAAAGAGAGGAAACCAGAAGAAGAATTCTCCCATCACTCTGCAAATTATCACTAATTGAGTCAAGGAAATGATATATCACATCTCTCCCTGATTCTCCACCATTCAAAGCCTTCTCAAGCCAATCATCAAGCTGCTCTATTTCTGATGTGGGAAGATATGGAGGGTTAAAAATTATGAGAGAGAACTGTTTTTTTATACCTCTAGCAATATCTGTCCTCACTACATCAATTCCTCTAGCTTTTGCCATTTTTACGGCATAAGGGGATATGTCGGTTCCAATAATACATTTAACTTTATTTTTGATCTTTTCTACGATGAATCCACTGCCTGCTCCCACTTCCAGAACTTCATCGTCGTCCTCAACTTCTCTCAGTGCTGCTTCTAAAAGCAGATAAGTATCTTCAGATGGTGGGTATACTTCATCATCCACATTGAAAAGCTTATTCATCATCGTACACCCTTTTCCTGAAGGAAATCATATACAGTATCACACAATTCAACTAGTTCCTCCACAGATATTTCCTCCACTCGCTTATCTTTGATGTCCATAATTTCAAATACCCTGCCAGCTATCTTAGTGGACGATTCCATATCCAACCCGTAAACCCTGAGAAAATGAAGTATGGAGTTTTTCAATTTTTTCCTTCTCTGGCCAAATAATTCTCGAACCATAGAGAAAAAGAAATCCTTGTGAGCTGGAAATATATCCGGTACTGGTTTTATTCTAACGATGGCTGAATCTACCTTTGGTACTGGATAGAAACATGTTTTTGGTACGTATTCGAGAATCTCTACATGAGCAAAGGCTTTTAATACTGCTGAAAGTCTACCATACCATTTATCTGTGTGGTCAGCTACCATTCTTTTCGCATATTCTTTTTGATACATCAACACACCATCATGAAATTCCTTTTCTAGGATTCTAAAAGTCAGAGGAGTGGATATAGAATAGGGAATATTGGCTACTACTTTTTCAAATTCAGGCATATCGATTTTTAAAATGTCTCCATGAATAAGCTCAAAATGATCTGATTTGATTTCTTGGGTTAATATACTCACAAGACGTGGATCAATTTCGACTCCTATCACTCTATCGGCCTTTTCAAGAAGTTTTTTTGTAAGATTTCCTACTCCACATCCTATTTCTAAAACCACTTTACCATCAATATTTGCATAATCTACAATCCTATCCAGAACTGCCTCATTTATAAGGAAATGCTGACCTTTGATCCGGGAGGGTCTTATATTATATTGCATTAATAATTTCCGAATATCTATCATTTATAGTATAAGGTAATCAGGTGAAAAGCCTATACTTTGGTCTGGGATCTTTAAGCTCTGCTATAATACGTCTAACAATCAACTGCATGGGGTTATGGAGGCCTTTAACTCTATTTGCAAGATCTTCAAAATCCTTAAATTCTCCTTTTTTCCTTTCTTCTAAGATGGCCCACATGAGTTTTTTACCTACTCCAGGCAGCAATTCTAGAGCATGTAGGCGGGTCGTTATTGGGGTGGCATTATTAAAAAAGTCCACATACTTCCCTTCATTCTGTTTGACAATATGTCCTATGACATGGGGAAGCTCAAGCTGGGCTCCATGAGTTAGCTCTTCAAACTTCAATCTCCTATTAACCCTTTCCACAACATCCCTCTCTCCACTGCCGATATATAATCTGTCCTGCAATCCTGGAGATTTTCCTTCTTTTACTGTTAATTCAAGGAGAGTGAAATATTGCTCTCCAATAGCCTGAACCAGAGGTTTCCTCTGGTAAATAGGACGTTCATCATCAAAATAGCCATAAGGTAGGAAATCAAGGACGTAAACATATTCCTCCAGCTTTTCAGGCCTCCCTTTTTTCACAATTATCCCTCTCAATAGTGACAGAATAAAAGAGTAATTTAAGATATATAATATTTCCTAAATAATATGGTTCCTCACAACATCCAGTATTTCCTCGAGCTCTTCAGTGGTGAGTGAGAATCGTTCTTTAGCATATATCGCCCTTAACTCGTCTATAGTCATGGGCATCAGATCAACTATCTTGATGGCAATTTCTTTTTTCTTAATTCCGTGATCTATCAATTCTTTTAAGAGAGCCTCAGCTTTCTCTTCAGAGAGCTTAGCGAAAAGATTAACATGTTCGATGGCTCTCCGAGTTTCATAGGCCAGCTCTTCGTTAACCTTTTTCCTTTCTTCAACTGCTTTTTCAAGTATAGCTTTAGCTTCAGGTATGGTAAGAGGTTCTTCTTCCAGAACTTCCTTAAAGGTCATTTCACATCCCTTTCTGGAGAATCAGATGCTCAGGCCTAACAACTAACATCTTTTCTTTATTCCCATCTTTTATCTTAACCAGATAGCTCCAACCTCTCTTACCCACCACAGTTCCTGTTCTTCCATGAAATCTGGGGTGAGGTGCTCCTTTTTGAACGCTAGGATCTATCACTATGTGAACCTTCTGTCCTTCTTCAAATTGTTGCATGGCTCTCCGTATATTTATGCCCTTTTCTCTGATTTTCTTTTTGAGTTTATGTCTGGATTTTATTCTGAGTCCATGGGACTTCTTAACCATCAAATACCTCCTTTTACTTCCAGCACATCTAGCTCTTCAACACTAATTTCAACTCCAAGTTTTTCAGCAAGACTAGGTCGTGTCCTGCCCTCATCTCCCGTCATAAGCTCTTTTATATACAAACCACTCTCACTTACAATTACCAGTTCTACCTCGCAATCATCTATAGATTTAATATCTATTTGATAAACTTTTCTCTTCCTGATCTTATCAGCCCGACGATGAGAGACTCTTTTTGGTGTCCTCTGAGAGATAACTATACCACTTAGATCCTTTACGGCATCATGTAATGCTTCTGGATTAACTTTCTTTTCAAGTCTAATTTTGACCCCGTAGACTTTTACGAAGGCTGCTGATTTCAATATCTCTACCGCAGATTTAGAGACAAATTTCAGATCTAAAACCTCAATTTTGCCATGATTTTGAGTATTAATCTCTCTTTCTATGGATTTTAACTCCAGATGCCGTTTTCTCGGATTTCTAATTTCCACCACAAAGGGCCTTCCATTTCCAAGCATACGAGCGTCAATATCCTCTCTACCGGAACCATGGAATTTTGCTTCAATACCCTTTGCTTCCTGAAGAAAGAAAGGTGTTATGAGCTCTTCCACAGATTCACTGTACATCTTTCCAGAAAAATTGCACCGTTCGCATCCTTTTCCTCTGCATTCCCTGCATGGCCATTTTGTCTGAGGTATCCCTCTTACCAGCTTACGGTATCGCCCATACACATATAAAGGTCGAACCTGTAGATCCATTTTTTCTCTTTCCGGATCGAAAATCAACAACACATCCGGATTTGCCGGATCAAAACGTTTCCCGAATTTTTCAATTTTTGCAATGATTTCTCGATTAAAATGGGATTTAAAAGTCTCAGCCCATTCGCTTCCATGAGTTTCAAACACCAGCTCTTCCATAGCTCCAATTAGCCCATCGACTCTGCATCCCACAGCAAATGTCTCGAATTCATAATTTTTAATGACTTCTTTTGCCATTTCTTCATATGTCTCCATACGGTTGAACACACCACCACATAACAGACACTCCTCTGTAAATTTACGATTTTCAAGAGCTTCTTTTGCCTTTCTGATCCAAAACCCTTTCTCTTTAAGCTTTTCATTTCCTAATTTTGAAAAGAACCGCCCTAAGCAAGAATCACATATACCATCCTCCAGCAAATTATCAGCTCTAGTAAGAATATCTCTTAACAGAGAACCTCCCTCCTGTCCAGTTCATTGTGGACAATGGTGATGCAATGATCGCCATGAAGTGAGAGGGGCGATACACACATCTTTCCGTGGGTATACTTTTCGACAATCCGTTCCTGTTCTTCAGTGAGACCCATCTGATCCCCGAGAATGAAACATACATCTTTAAAAAAATTCATTTTCCTTACATCATTCCCAGATTCATGCAAATACAACACCTGACTATGGGTTTCATATACATCCTTCATAACTTCTTCAAAGGTTTTCTTACTGACAGAAATGCCGGGAGAGGATCTGACACACTCGCTTGATATCTCCTGTCCAAGAGCCTTTTTTAGGAGGCCACCTATGTTCCTTTCATCAGGACCGAGGTATTTCACACTGTCCCCATCTATTCTAATCAGCTTGGGAGGGGTGGGTGGACCCAGTAAAAGCAGTAACATCCGAGTATTTTTTCTTATCCCATGAGAGAGGAGTAATCCTGAATTAACACATCTGCATACCACATCCATTCTTCCAGCCCCTGGTAAATCGTTTAATGAGAAATCACCGGATGTAACGGCTGTATTGCTCACCATCAGGAATGTTCTCATGGGAATCTAATCAGAATGCGTACCATATTAAACCCTTTCTTCTCAGAATAAAAAAGCGCATGCTTCCATGTCGGATTCATATTGCTTGATTTAGAACATGAAAGATTATCAGGAATGGTTAGACGAGAAATGTATTCTCTAGGAGACTATCACACGGATACATAATTTAGTAAACTCTCATTTCCTAAAAAGGTTACAACTAACTTATATCTAATATATTAAAAACGAAAATAAATTAAATTAATAGACAAGGTTTTTTAAGTCCTTCATTCATCCAGCATTTACATGCTAGAAATTAATGGAGCCTATGAAGAAGGTGGTGGTCAGATATTAAGAACTTCTATTGCGCTATCTGCCATCACAGGCACTCCAGTGAGGGTTTACAACATCCGGAGAAAACGATCCAGACCTGGACTGGCTCCACAACATCTCAACGCTGTTAAAGCTGTAGCAATGATGACCGATGCAGAAGTATCGGGAATGAGAATCGGCTCTGATGAACTCATATTCAGGCCAAAAACCATTAAAAGTGGAGAATTCCATATAGATATTGGTACTGCTGGGAGCATAACTCTTATAATTCAAGCTCTTCTCCCAGTTGCTTTATTAGCCACCGGAAAGACCTCTTTTACTATTACTGGTGGAACAGATGTGCAATGGAGTCCTACAGTGGATTACCTCCAGAATATCACTCTGAGGGCCCTAAAAGAGATGGGGTGCTCTCTTCGTATTGACCTCGCGAGGAGAGGGTACTACCCAAAAGGTGGCGGAATGGTCATTATGTCTGTAGAACCTTCCTCGATTAAGGGTGTTCACTTTTATCCCGTGAATGAGATGATCAAAGGGATTTCTCATTGCTCAAACCTTCCACATCACGTAGCTGAAAGACAAGCCAGAGCTGCGAGAAAAGTGTTCGAAGAAGAAGGTTTTAAGTCCAGAATAACATGGGAAAAGAAAGACGTTTATTCTACAGGGAGTGGGATAACCCTGTGGAGTGGATGGAAAGGTAGCAGTTCTCTTGGTGAAAAAGGGAAAAAAGCCGAAATTGTTGGAAAAGAGGCGGCTAAAACTTTGCTTGAAGAGATTAACAATGATTTTTCCTGCGACAGACATCTTGCAGATCAGCTCATGGTTTTTGGAGTTCTCGGTAAGGGAGTTACTGTTTATTCCACATCCACAATCACCAAGCATTGCAGGAGCAATGCCTACGTTATAGAGCAGTTTCTAGATGGAGTGATCCGCATGTATGATAACATTATCGAAATCAAAGGAATTGGGCTGTAAAAGGAATGATGCTCAAAAAATGATGAACTACTGGACATGGTATAGCGACATCTAACAATTGAAATCTAATATCCATTCAAAAAGGCAACATTAAAATATTGATAATCTTCTCACCAACCATTATGAGCGAAAATCCCGTATTCAAAGAGGTAATATATGACAAAAACTGGCACGACTATACAGCCCTTATTGCCATTAACAGACCAGAGGAGTTTAACTCATATACGCTGAATACTTTAAAAGAAATGGTTGCTGCTTTTGAAGATGCCATGTGGGACGATAGAATTCAATTCATAGTCCTGACAGGTGCTGGTGACAAAGCTTTCTGTACTGGAGGAAATGTCCACGAATACGCTGAAGAATATAATAAAAAACCCTGGGATTTCTGGAAATGGGGTGAGATCTACGCAAGGGTCTTTGATATGATTATGCATTGTGGAAAACCTGTTATAGCAAGGGTAAACGGTATTACGGCAGGAGGTGGATTTGAATTTGTGGCAGCCTGTGATATGGCCATCGCCTCTGAAAATGCTCGCTTTATATCTCCTGGCCCAAGAGTTGGAATGACTTCCATCGGGGGTCTCTCCCAATGGCTTCCATTGCATATGGGATTGAAAAGAACGGCTGAAATAGTTATGCTCAGCTCTGAAATAGATGCGAAAACTGCCCAGGAATGGGGTGTTGTCAATGCAGTGGTACCCCAAGATGAGCTGGATGACAAGGTTAAGGAATTCATAAACAAGATGATAGATTTATCCCCTTCAAGCCTGTGGTACTTTAAGGTACACCTGAACTGGTGGAGAGAACTGGTCTGGAGGCTTACTTGGGAACACGGTAAAGCATGGTTTGCCCTGAACATAGGATCCATGGAACCTTCTGAAGGGCTTTGGGCTTTCAAAGAGAAGAGGGCAAGGAACATGAAAGGTTTGAGAGACTTTATAGCTGAAGGTGGTGATCCACGGTATCCCTTTGGGCCATATCTGGGTGAATGCAAGAAATGTGGAACGAGATATATACCTCTGTTCTCAAAGTTCTGCCTGAAATGTGGGGAAAAAATAGAATAAATTCCCCTTTTTTAGTTTTTTCCATCTTTTTTGGTAGTTCTTTTGACCACTTCATCAAGGTGGAATAAAAATTCAGCCGCTCTGAGGATATCACATGTCATCACTGATTCTTCTGTTGTATGAGCCACTTCAAGATTTCCTGGACCAAAAACCACCGTTTTAATTCCGTATTTATTAAACACCATTCCATCAGTCCAGCTCCTCATACCATCCTCTCCGGATAAACCTGTCATTTCCATGGCTTTTTTTGCCACAAAAACTACTTCATCTGTTTCTTTCAGTTTATATCCTTCCCATACATCTATAAACTCCAGATCTGTACAATAAGCTTCCATGATCTCTTTCAACTCAGAAATTACTGCATCTATCCTCTGTTCCGGCAGTAATCTCACTTCAATTCTCCCTCTACAATATCCCGGGACTAAATAAAATGGATTTTCACAGATTAGCTCCTGAAGACTTACTGAGCTTGAAAAAAACGGTCCTCTAGTGTTTGCACAACTGGATCTCTTCAAAGCATTCATCATATCCCAAACCATCTCCAGAGGATTTTTTCCACTCTCATGGTAGCTTCCATGGGATTCTTTTCCTCGAATACCAAACAATATTTCAATGCTTCCTGCATGATACCAGCATAATTTAAGATCTGTGGGCTCCATCACAACTCCCATTGAAGGATTATAATCCTTCAGATACAGCTCTGAGCCCATCCCGCCTTCCTCTTCATCAGAGAGAAAAGCAATAGAGATGTCTACATCCATATCCTCCTGAACCATTCGTTCCAGAAATAAGAGAATAGATGCTATACATCCTTTGGCGTCACAGGCACCTGTACCCTTAATTATTCTTTCACTCACATGACACATACATCTATTCTGAATGGTATCCAGATGAGTTGTTACTACAAAACTTCCAGCATCAATACCTACATTAACAATACTTTCATGCTCTTTCAACCACGGAGAGAGACCGAGATCATCAAGGTATTCATGAATAAAAATGGCCAGATCCTTTTCGTTCCCTGTTGACGAGTCAATCTTCATTAACCGTTCCATGAGAGTGTTGGCTTTTCTGATGTTCACAGTTGTGAGGTTAACCGCAATGTTATTAATACTTGTTCTACAGATTTGAGAAATAGAATGGAGATACGCAAGGGGACTTTGAGAGATATAGGAGACTTCATATCCATATATACATCTGCGTATGAAGGACTGGAACAATATTCGTATCCATCCATCAAAAAAATAAAAAAATACTACAGATGGTTACTTAGAAGGGATGAAGATGGCATATATTTCGCAATACTAGATGAACCGGTTGGTGTAGTTGCATCAGATTCTAGATGGTTCAGCATTTTTGAAAACTCCTTAGTCGGGGAAATACACGAGCTAGTAGTTAGAAAAGAATACAAAGGGCGAGGAATAGGGAAAAAACTGATCCAGAAGGCTGAAGAATACCTTTTTTCAACTGGAAAACAGGTCATAGAACTATGGGTGGGAGAGACAAACACAATGGCGATACAATTTTATATCAGCCTAGGCTATAATCTTAGAGAGAAATCTTGGGGTCAATGGATTCGAATGGTAAAAAGACTTCAGAGATGAAAAGTAACATGTTTTAGATTCAGAATAGTTTATATAAAATTCATTGTCTCTGACTCGTTAATACATCCACAATAAATTAAGACCGTTGTATTAAATTTATATCCTCATACTCACGCTCTACCTACGATGATCTCTATTGAAATGATATCAGGCGTAAAATGTTGTTTTTTAAAATGTCCTCGATCATATCACGTTTAAGTCCCACTTTATCAGCTATCTTCAAAAACTCCTCATATGCTTCATGTATACCGTAATAAGGATAATCACTCCCAAATATGAGTTTATCTTTACATCGCTCAAATACCCACTCCACTGCCTGAGGAAAAACTCTGTTCAAATAAAAAAGGGTCATGGAAATGTCAAGATACACATTCTCGTGCCTCATGGCCACCATTACTGCTTCAGTATGTCTTACTCCACCCATATGGGCCATGATAATTGGAAGATCTGGAAACCCAATGGCCAGATCATCTATATGGTGGGGAAAGGAATCGTATATTCTTCCACCTTTGCTCCACGTAGGTCCTGTGTGAAACATTACCGGGATACCCAGCTCTTCTGCTTTTTTCATTAAAGGGAATATAGCTGGATTGCTGGGACAGAATCCCTGAACTTGAGGATGCAACTTCAGACCTTTCAGGCCAAGGTCACAGATGGCATACTCTAACTCAAGATCACTGCCCCTCATTAAAGGATTAACTGATGCAAATCCAATCAGATGGTCGTATTCGGCCACAATCGCCGCTACTTTCTCGTTTCTCGTCTTTGAGGCTATAGGAAGAATGATAGCTCTGTTATTTCCAATGTCATTCAGCAACTGTTTAACATCGTTCTTAGGTAGATGGACGTGAGCATCGATGAACTTAAAATCTCTGTTTTTTCCTTTCATCTTTTCCTCTACCCCCTTCAATTAAAAATAAATACTTTCAGTTTATTTCTATTTTTCACTTACACCTGATATCCTTGTTTTCCATCCAGTTATTGACAGTTAAACTTCAAAAGACTTTAGATCTTCAGCAAATATCAGAAGATCCACAGATCCTGAAAGCATTTTCTGTATCTCATCTCTCCATTCCATGGCCTGGGGGTATAGATGGGTGAGAACCAGAGACGATGGTCTGTGTAAGCGTATATACTGCAAGAGATTGTCTGGAGTAGTATGGTTTGACACTTTAAATCTAGGAGGGAAAGAACATTCATGAATCAGGATATTCCCTTCTGCCCTCTCCAACAACTCTTTAAATGGTTCAGTATCTCCAGAAAATACCACTTTCCAGTCCTTTGATTCCAGAATGTAGGCTCTGCATTCAACGCTGTGAATGGTCGGTATGGATTTCATGAATATATCCCCTATTTTTGCTACAGGATCTGTAATTACTTTAACTTTTACATTCTCCTTAAGATACGGATATATCTCGATAATTTTGAAAATAATATCCCCTACATCAGGAGGAGCATACACTGAGAGAGAATCTCCTCCTTCTAGCCATCGAGCTTTAAGCAGACCCAGCAGATCTCCCATATGGTCAATGTGGTGGTGAGTGATTAACACGGCATCCAGATCGTTAACATCGATGCCTGTCTGGCCCAGCCTGAAAAGAGTTCCAAGACCGCAATCAACGAGGAGGAGTATCTCATCCTCTACCAGCACCCCACTCTGGGCACGTCCATCAGGGATAGCAACTCCAGTACCAAGAAATGTTAATTTGATGGTATCACCTCATGGACATGAACTCCATCAGGAACTTTGCAAATTCCTCTCCTCTTGAATCTACCACATCCATAATATCTTTTCCTGAATATACAGCATACCCATCGCGTATCGCTATAGTGACGTGTCTTCCCAGTTCCATTTCATCAAGATTGTTTACAATACACTCCTCTGGTGTGGTGAACTTCCGCTCAACATACACATAATACCTGCCATCTTCCAGAAAGGGCACATAAGAGGTGTTCTCATACTTCTTGAGAAATTCTTTCGCATTTTCATGAAGATCAAAAGGTGGTCCTGTCTTCTTTTTTATCACTGGTAGGGTCTTGAATATACATTCTACAAAAAGATAGCAGGCCTTTTCATCTGCCAATCTATTACTCCTCATAACCTGAAAATCCTGGCTATCCAGAAGATGTACAATCCTGGAAAGAGCTTTATCCAGCTGAGGATAGAGTACATCATCCACTACATTAGGCCTTGCAAATTCGATGATCAGCAAAGCAGTATTTCTCTTCTCAATCTCTTTCAGTAACATCTCTCTGGAGATGGGTATTCTCTTCTCTGGAAAGAAGAATTCTTCATCTGGATTTTCCATAAAAGATCTGCACTTTTCCACAAATTTTGCCATACTGTCAATAGAAAGGTTAGCAGCCACATTTCTGTCCGGATCCACTGGATCAACCACTGTAAAAGATTCTCCTTTTTTTTCAACCCCATTGAGTAGATCTATAATCAGGCGTCTGTTCCAGTACCTAGCTCTATCAACCAGTTGGAGGAAACTCCCATAATAGAGTATGAGGAGTTCACACAGATATCCTGAGAAACCCCTGATTTTATATTCTGCTCCATACAGTCCTGAAGCTTTTAAAAATTGTTTCAGAAGCCTCACTTCATCTTCCATTCCTCTTATACGGGCTCTTAGAAATTCATGATGAAGGGGTGTTCTATCTACAGCTGATTTGATTTCAGAAGCATTTGAAATCCGAAAACACGGTACCACTTCTACAGGAATTCCATTTATATCTCCTTTAACATACGGATGTTCTGCATAACTGATCACATAATTTTCAAGGACCTTCTTTCCTATCTCAACTCCAAGAGATTCCATCTCTTTTTCTTCAAAATCAAGAGGAAAGAGGAGGAAGAGATCTATTTCTTCTGCACCCCTCAACCAAGTTCCCCTAGAGTATGAACCCAGTATTTTTGGTGTTATGAAAGGAGTCTCTTTCAGTGCTCGATCAAGTTTCTGTAACAATTTTTTTTCCACTTTTTTAAGTTTTTCAATCTCCTCTTCTGTCGGCCTTATTTCCTTTTTCACCTTCTCACATACTTCAATTGCTTTTTTCATCTTTTTGCTTTGTCTACTCGGTATTTTACTCCCCCCTTGCATTAAATATGTAAAGATCTGAGTACACAGGCCCTGAAGGAGTGAGCTTGCTTTTTTTAAGCTTAAATGATTTCACATCCATGCGGCCGAAATCCTTGTCTTTCTCTATTTCTAGAACTCTTCTGATGAGCCGGTTAACTTCTGGAGACATACGTTTTACCCTTCCGATGGTGACGTGAGGTACAAATCGCTTTTCTTTCCGAAACCCCATTCTGGAAGTGACTTTTTCTATTTCTCTCCAAAGATGTAATATTTCTTCTTTTCCAGACTCAACACCTACCCAGATCACTCTGGGACGTGTAATGCTTGGGAACACTCCCAAACCGCTAAAACTTGCTGAAAAAGATGTAAACATTATCTCTCCCAGAGTTTCCTTAAGTTTTTCAATCGTAGTTTCATCAACATCTCCGAGAAATTTTAAAGTTATATGAAGGTTTTCCGGAGATACCAGCCTGATTCCAGGAGATTTTAGTTCACTAGCAACAGCCGCTATATCATGTCTTAATTTGTCTGGAAGGTCAACTCCAATAAAAACCCTATGAACATTCATCGAATCCAGATAACATTCTTTGTAATTAAGATTTTTCGATATATTTCTGCCAGTCTCTGCCGCAATGAATATATAACACATGGAGGTAAAGATTACCTGAATGTCAGAACAGAGAGTGGCAAAGAGATCCCTACCAAAACTAAAATATATTGTAATTCGCCCCCTTGGATATCCTATGAGAGCATCATACCACGAAGACCCAGAGATAGATGACCCTAAAGTTTTTGAACAGTACGCTAAAGAGCAATGGGTTGGAGAGGTCGTTAAAAAAGGTAAACTTCTGTTTGACAGTCGAATGTTTCCTGATTTTGCCTTTGAAGTTATTTCTACTGAGCCATCGGAGGGAGAGATTTCCAATTCTACAGTAATCCTAGTGGAACAGGATTATCCTCTTTTTGAACCACGGGTTGTCAAAGATGTAAGTTTCGATGATATCGTGGGTCAAGAAGAAGCCAAAAAGAAATGTAGAATTATACTGGAATATCTAAAAAATCCTGAAAAGTTTGGAGAATGGGCTCCAAGGAATATTCTATTTTATGGGCCCTCAGGTACCGGCAAGACCATGATGGCGATGGCCCTTTCCAAAGCAGCAGAAGTACCCTTTATTCCTGTAAAATCAACCCAGCTCATAGGAGACCATGTAGGGGAAGGGGCTCGAAGAATCCACAACCTCTTTGATAAAGCTTCTCAGGTTGCTCCTTGTATAGTATTCTTTGATGAATTCGATTCCATAGCTCTCGACAGGAGCTATCAGGAACTTAGAGGAGATGTCTCAGAAGTTGTTAACGCTCTCCTCACCGAAATGGATGGTATACATGAGAATACCGGAGTCTGCACTATAGCAGCAACCAACAGAATTAATTTTCTGGATCAATCCATCCGCAGTAGATTTGAAGAGGAGATAGAATTCAAACTTCCTACTCTGGAAGAGCGGATAAAAATTCTGGAAAAGTATACTGCCAGCTTCCCCGTAAGGGTATCCAACGACGTCAATTTTATCACCATAGCGAAAGAAACAGATGGTTTTTCTGGAAGGGATCTGGTAGAGAAGATACTGAAACCCTCGCTTCACTGGGCCATAATAGATGGGCTCCATGAGATTGATACAGAAATCTTCATAAAAAACATAAGAAATGCAAAAAAAATACAATCTAAACCACCTAAAGGCATGTTTGTCTAAAATAGATTTTTTAAGGGATTTATAAACTAAAATAAACATTTTTGAAAGGTTATGAACTAACAAAACAGTCAGCAGGGTTATATTGCTCAAAATACACATTAATATATCGGAAGTGATGAATATGACAGTAAAAAATAATGTGGTGGTTAATAGGAGGTCTGGACGGATGAATGACCTGCTTAAGGTAACTGGATTGGTCGTTCTAATGTTCATTTTCGCTATTATTCCGGTTTCTGGACAAAATACCACCCTTAATGAGAATGAGAATATTAGTCTGAATATAACCCACATGGTAAGTATAAATAATACGATGGGTCTGTTTGATGGTTTTTTACAGTTTAACCTTTCAGGTACGCTCCCATTTGGTAAACTCGTATCCATGATGGTAAAAGAGATGGTTCTCGAGCATGAAGTAAAAATCAAAACCAAACTTATTGGTATCGAACTAACCAGAGGCAATGTTACCACAGGGATAAAATTGATTCAGAATGAGAGCAAAGAGATGCAGGAAAAACTAAAAGAATTGAAAGAAGAGAGAAAAGAGTTAATTCAGAGAAAAAAGATGGGAGAAGTGGACAAGATACAATTCATTCTCGAAATGCGAAGGATTCAACTTGAGGCAAAAGCCATGCATACTGAAAGCCTGAAAATGGAAGAGGAAATGGAAGATACATTTCCTGAGGAACATCTTGAAGATAAAGGGATAAACACAACTGCAATTCTTATTCTGAGAGAGGAAGCTCGCAACCTTTCAGGAGACATAGTCAGTGAAATTGCCAGATCCATTGGGATTAACGTAAGTAAAGAAGCTATAAAGAAGCTGGAAATCGAGAAAGAGCGGAATAAAACTGAAGTAGAGATTGAAATCACTAACGACACTCATAAAGTCAGTATCGAGATTGAAAAAGAAGGAGATAACACAGTGAAAAAAGAGATAACAGTGGAGAGAAAGGCTGAAGAAATCTCTATGGAACATGAAGAAGCTGATCTCGAACTTGAAGTAAATGATGCAACTCTCGGTAATACTGTGATAATTAAACTGAGAAACTCTGGAAATGTTGCTGTTGAATTGAAAAATGCTGCACCTTTCATCATTAAAGACGAGGAAGGAGTGGACATCTTTACTCCTATAGCCATCCAAGTTATCACTGTTGTACAACCTGGAGAGACCATTACATGGAAATGGGATCAGAAAGATAACCAAGGAAATCAGGTAGTACCTGGAGAATATAAAGTCGTGGTTTTTACCTCAGCTGGAACTCTTGAGGAATCTTTCGAAATCTTCCCTAATGCCCTCCCGACTAAAAACATGGAAAAAATTGTTTCCATAAAGCATATGAGCGAAGAGTAAAGGAGGTAAAACCATGTCCAGGAGTCTGCAACATCTTTTTACAGTTATCATACTTTTTATTGTCTTGATTACTCCTGCCATATCCCTTGCCTCTGCAAATCAAAATACATCCATTCATGTGATAATAAACTCAGAGGGTGCTGCTGTATGGAAAATACTGGTGTCCATTGACACTGACATCCCTGATGAACTAAAAACTGCATGGATGGCAGGATTCGAGAAAGAGCGGAATAATCTTTTAATGGATTTTCAGAAGAGAATTCAGGAGATGGTTAACCTGGCTGAAAAAGAGACTGGTAGATCTATGGAAGTTACAGGATTTAACATATCGACCGATGGAAAGATTATTGAGTACAGTTTCGTCTGGAAGGATTTCGCCATAGTGAGGGGGGATCGGATAGAGGTAGGTGATGTGTTTCCTGGTGGATTCTACCTGTTCGAAGGTGATTCTCTGACAATAACAATTCCAGATGGATGGGAAATTGTTAATATATCTCCATCTCCCGATTCTCAAAGAGGAGCTTCTCTTACATGGTACGGACCTGAAAATTTCAAAGATGGACAGCCATCCATAACACTGGAAATGAGCACATCAAAAATTAAAGCTGTACCTGGTTTTGGGAGTATTCTGGCTATTCTTGCTCTGTTATTAATCGGGATAAAAAAATTTAAATAAATATATTACAATGGACCCATCATGGAAAAACTTCCCATAATTTTTTTAGCAATAGCTCTTTTATTTCTGTTATCCGTTTCCCCAGTTATTGCTCAAGAAAAAAGGGTTTTTTATCATATCACCATTAAAGAAAAGGGAGATGCGGATTTTACTATCCGCTATATCATTCCCTTGACCACCAAAGAAGAGTTGGATTCCTTCAAATTGATTATAGAAGATTTTAATGAGACTATATATCTGAATGATTTCATGAGCAGGATGTCAGATTTAGTAGATAGGGCTTCTCTCCAAACAGGTAGAGAAATGCAAGGTATGAATTATAGTGTTAAAATATATCTTATTGAAGGAGTTTCTCCATATGGAGCCATTTCATACTCATTTCTCTGGAAAAATTTTGGAAAAATTGAGGGAGATAAATTAATCATAGGAGATGTTTTCGAAGGGGGAATGTACCTTTTCAGGGATGATAGCCTGACAGTATACATTCCAGATGATTATTCTCCTGAAACTATAATTCCCTCTCCAGATGAGATAGAGGATGGAGCAATAACCTGGTATGGGCCTAAGAACTTTGGTAATGGAGAGCCTACTCTCATTTTGGTCCCGGTTACGGCTATCGAGAAGGAAAAGCTAGGGGCTGATGTGATATATCTCGTCGCTGGTGCTGGGCTTTTCCTTCTACTCATGGTAGTTTCATACTGGAAAATAAAAAAATTAAAAAAAGAGAGAGGAGACAGAGAGTTCGATGTTAAAACGGATGAAGAGATCATCATTGACCTTCTCAGAAAGAGGGGTGCTATGCTTCAATCTGATATTGTAAAAGCAACAGGATTTTCCAAGTCAAAGGTCAGTAATCTAATCGCTGTTCTCAGAAAAAAAGGTCTCGTAGAAAAAGTAAAGATAGGGAGAGAGAACATGATCCGGATTAAAGAGGATGGGTCATGATAATTACTTTAACAACAGATTTTCAGGATTTTTATCCAGCAGAAATGAAGGGAGTTATTTATTCCATCCACCCAGAAGTAGTTGTGGTGGACATTACTCATAATATCTTACCCTATAACATAAAGCAGGGAGCGTTTATCCTGCATTCAATAGTTGAGTGGTTTCCTGAAAAAAGCATTCACGTAGGGGTGATAGACCCTGGAGTCGGATCTGACCGAGCACCCATTATAATCGATTGCGATAAATTCATGCTTGTAGGTCCTGATAATGGACTCCTGATGCCTACTGCCCACAAAGTTAACAAATTTAAGGTATACAGAATTACTAGAACTTTTGGCCACATCTCGAAAACCTTTCATGGAAGAGATATCTTCGCTCCTACTGCGGGATATCTCTCAAAAGGCATGGACCCAGAAGAGATTGGAGTGAGAGTAAAGAAATGGGTTGAACTGGACCTCTTTGACGTAAGAACTCATGGATCACTGATCCAAGGAGAGATTCTTCATGTGGATTCCTTTGGTAATCTGATCACCAACATTAAAGCACATCTCCTAAAAGATGCTGCTACTTTGTTCCTTCCTGAGTACGGAATAACAATTCCCTTAGTGGAATACTATCAGGAAATTAGCCAAGGAGAACTAATGTCCATCATTGGAAGTCACGACCTTCTGGAAATATCGGTCAATCAGGGATCTGCTTCTTCTCTGTTGAATCTTCATCCGGGAGATAAAATCAGTATAATGATTCAATGACAAAAGAGTTAAGTGGTATATGTTCAAATCATTTTCGGGGAAAGGTATGTGGGATGTGAAAAAGATTCTTCTTCCATCAGATGGTTCTTCTGAGTCTCGAATTGCATATGCTCCGGCCCTGGATCTTGCAAAGCTCAAAGAGGCAGAAATAATAGCCCTTTATGTAATCAGGGAAACATACATTTTCTGGGAGATGCCACACCCGGAAATAGTGGTCGAATTGGAAGAATCAGAAAAGGAATACGGGAAAAAGGTTCTTGAAGAGATATCTGAAATAGGACGTAAAGAAGGGGTTAAAGTGTCTACCCAAATTAAAAAAGGTCGTCCTTCTGACACTATTGTCAAAACAGCCAAAGAAGAGGGAGTTGACCTGATAGTCATGGGAACTCAGGGGAGGGGGGGAGTTAAACGCATAATAGGGAGTGTAGCGGATGCTGTAATTCGGGAGGCTCATTGTCCCGTGCTGGCGGTTAGGCAGAGAAAATAAATGTAAAAGGGCCTGATTATATTCTACCTAAATTTGAAGATAGAAACTTAAATCTTAAATACATCTTTACCTTCTTTCTAGTGGTGCCATCATGGAAATCATAAATAACAGTAAGGGACTGGCTGGCTTTAATTCTTCACTTCTTAAGCTAATTCAGAAAATCCTGAAAGAGAAAGATGAACGGCGTGTGGTGTTTGTGGGTTGTACAGGTATCTGCATCCCTCTTACGGAGCTTATAATATTTGGTTTGAGAGGTATAAGAGATACGCGATTCTTTTACATCCTCAATGCTCAGAAAGATAACACATATGAGATCGAATTCAATGGTTTAGAGTTCGACTGGAGACGGAATAACTCCGTAATCAATGCAGAAGTGGTTGTATTGCTGGGAGGCCTTACAATACCAAAATTCAATGTCACTCCGAAAGACGTTAACAATCTGATTGAAGAGCTCTCTCCAGATGCTGTTATCGGCGCATCAGGTAGTAACGTATTTTCTAAAAGCGGATGGCTGGAGAAGGTAAGGATGGATTATCTGATCGACATGAGTATTAATGTAGCAACTTACCGGCTTAAGGAATGACTTTCATTTACCGGACATTCGGTTTAGAAAAATTGAAATAACATCCTGCCTACTCATGTTTAATGGCCGGATACTGGAGCAAGGAAGAGACTTTTGGCAGAGAGAGGCTAGAAAGACTTCAACTGAAAAAATTAAAAAAACAGATCAAATATCTACATTCAAATAGTCCGTTTTACAGGAGAAAGATAAAGCAGGCTGGTATAAAGCCTGGAGATATTAAAAAGCTAGACGACATTAGAAAACTCCCTTTTACCACAAAAGATGAGATAAGAGAGGCTCAGACTGTAAACCCTCCTTTCGGAGATATCCTTGCGGTGCCAATGGGAGAGTGTACAAGAGCATTTACCAGTTCAGGTACAACAGGGAAATTTGTGTGGCATCCATTCACTGAGAAGGACTGGAGCATGTGGGTAAATTTAGCGGCCAGACAATATTACACCATTGGTGTTAGAAAAGGGGATATTTTTGCTCATTTTTTCAATTTCAATTACATTAAAACGGGACACGTTGTAAGTGAGGGTGTGTCAAAAATTGGAGCTCTCGTGGTCAATGCTGGTACTGGAGGGACTCTTAGGCATATTGAGACTCTTCAAGACCTGAAAATTACAGCAATGGCATCCACACCAACTTACGCCCTGTATATGGCTCAAAAAGCCATTGAAAGGGGATTTAATCCCTCTGAATTTCCAGTAGAAAAAGGATTGTTCGGGGGAGAGCCCGGGACAGAGATTCCAGAATTCAGACAGAAACTGGAAGAAACCTGGGGGATGAAGGCATACGATGGATGGGGGATCACAGACATAGGGATACCAATTGCAGTTGAATGTGAAATGCAGCAAGGAGCCCATATCTTCGAAGACTCTGTTATAGTTGAGGTGGTGGATGAAGAGGGTAATCCGGTGGGAGATGGAGAAAAGGGAGAGATAGTATACACAGATATTACCAACGAGGCTATGCCGTTAATTAGATTCAGATCCAGAGATCTGGGAATATTCACTACGGAAAAATGTGAGTGTGGAAGGACTTTTGGAAGATTTCTGGGAGGCATTATTGGACGTATGGATGATATGGTCAAAATAAGAGGTGTACAAGTCTATCCGAGTCAAATTATAGGCATTATCAGCAAATTCAATGAGCTTACTGGTGATTTCAGAATCGTTATTGAACGGGATGTGATGGACAGACTGGTGATAAAGGCAGAAATTAAAAAAGGTTTCAACCCAGCAGACATTGAAGAGAAATTGAAAGAAGAGATTAAAAATTTTGTTGGTGTCAAAAGCCACATAGAGCTTCTTCCTGAGGGAAGTCTGAAAAAATATGAATGGAAAACTCCCCTAATAGAAGACAGGAGGAGGATGATCGAGTTCTGATATTTCTTTTTCAAGGGAATTAGATGTTGATTTTGAGGAGTTAACCGGATCTCTTTCGGATATATATCAGTAGGATTCCAACACCAATAAAAACTCCTCCCAGCGTCCCGTAAACTTTTACAGCAGCATTTCTCCTTGAATCCCATGATCTGTATAACTCGCTTGTCTTTTTATCAGCCACTTCCAGCATACTAGATAATTTCAAGCTCTCTTCAGATAATTCAGCTGAAAAAGACTGGATTTCCTCTTTCAGAGATTTTAATTCATCATTCAGACTGCCAACTAGGTCGGCAAGGCCATATATGGGTTTGGCAACCGAAGAGCCAACAAGTGGAATGATAGAAGCAGATTTTCCGGCTGATCTTATGGATCTCTCAGCCTCAGAGAGGATTGTAATCATTTCGGAAAGTTTATTATTCATTTCATCTGTTTTGGTTTTGAGGTCTTTAAAAGCAGAAATGCTTTCCTGGATATCTGCCTGCAATCCGGTATCTGTTTCTCCATTATTCATTAATGCTTCTAGTTCATCGATAACCTTCGGTAGAGAATTGGTGATCTGATCAGAGATATTCTCCCATTCGATCAGCTCTGAATGTAATGATCTCAATTCCTTTTCAAGGATTGAAATTCCCGGATATGATTTCTTTATAATGTCCCACACTGAATGACCCATAACCTGGATACTTTCCAGCCTGTTTATCTCACCTACTACAATCTGGGTAATAGAAACTACAGGAGATACAGCGTTGTGGATGTTCTGGGATGTTCTGAGAATTGCTTTCAATGTATCAATATCAGATGGTTTTAACTCACGGGCAGCCTCTTTCCAAGCAGTTTGAGTTAACACTAATTTTGCAATTTCTGGTTCTATAATATAAGATCCATCTGAAGAGAGGATTTCAACCCCACTTGCATAGGGGAGGATGTTTCTGTATTTTACAACATAATATCTTACCCCACCATAATTAACCCGGTCAATTATCTCAACACCGCTATCCAGAAGTATTTTTTTGTCCGGGATTTTCGGTGGAGTTTTTCCAACTCTGGAAGGTTCTTCACTGGCTGATACTGGAGTTGGCACAAGAGGTGGTGTCTCTCCAAGTTGTTCTACTTGAGGGGTTACAACTTCATTCAGAGAATATTTTATTGCCTCATAGTGGTTCCGAATTTGTCCATCTACAAATGAACGATTATAGATTTTAAGCTCATCGATGATACCTTTAAATTCCTTACCACCCATATTGGGGTTTCTTCCAACGACTATATCCCGGGAATTAGCAATAACAGGAATGGAACTAACTCTCAGAGAATCTGATAGTTCACCATCCAGATAGATCTTGAGCCGTCTCCCATCGAAAACTCCTGCAATGAAGTGCCACTTACCATCATTGACAGGATCCGAGCTTACAACACCAAAAGGAGACCATGTCTGTTCCCTCCCTACCTGAAACACAACCCGTCCATCTCCCTGTACCATCAGATTAAAACCGGTATACACTCCATTGGATTCCTTGGCTACAATAACGCCCTGAGTGTCTTGAGTCTTTATCCATACCTCGATGGTCAGTGTCTTTATATTCTCAAAATTTCCACTATCCTTAATCCGGATATAATCATCCACTCCATCGAAATACACTCCCTTTCCCTGTAACCCCTCAACAAATTTTCCCCCAAACAGATATCCATTGTTGCTGTAACCAGAGTAATCTTTCACATCTCCTTCAAAAGAATACCAGGCGATCAGTCCTGAATCTTCTGCAACAGCCGTAATGGGGAAAAATGCCATTAACAGACTTAATGTTACCAGTATTCTCAACTTCATTTCCCCGCTCCACATACAATGATCGATAACTTCTTTTAAAATCCTGATAAAATTTTCTATCTTTTCCTGATACTACATGGACATACAGTTATATACCCAGAAACATAAAACTCTTCCGGGACCCCATATGGAGGAAGGATCCGATCTATATCTGTGGTACGGAAGGGTAAAAAATGGTCAGATAGTGGATAAAACCTTAAATGCCGAAGGAGAAAATTCTGAACCACTTTCTTTCGATATCAAATCTTTTGCACTTCATCAGAAAATTTTTCAGGATGAGAGGGAATATTACTCAACTCTGAGAGAGCTAATAATTAATTCTGAAGAGATGAAACTGACTCATGCTTTAAAAGAAGAGGATAAATACATAATAGCCCTTATAAAAACTCTTGACGAAATTATCAGGGATATAAATCTCCTCAACGAAAAATACAGGGAACTTAAAGATCTGGGGTATGAGGACGAGGAGAACCTGATATTACGTGAGATTAAAACAAGGATCAATGGACTGGAAGAACTCAGAGAGATAATCGAAGAAGAGATAAGGGATAAAATGGAGGCTATCGCTCCAAATCTCACTTCAGTCGCCGGAGGTATAGTTGGAGCACGACTTATAGAAAGGGCGGGAGGACTGGATAAACTGGCCAGAATGCCGGGTAGCAAAATTCAGGTGATCGGAGCAGAGAGGGCACTGTTCATGGCGCTCAGAAAAAAGAAAAAAGGTAAACCCCCGAAACATGGTGTGATCTACCAGCATCCATACATACGAACCCTCAGAAAAGCCGTTAGGGGAAAAATGGCCCGTTATTTGTCTTCTAAAATAGCTATAGCTGCAAGGATTGACTGCTTTGGGAAAACAAAGTATAATGAGATTGCAGAACAGGTGAAACAGCGGTACGAAAACCTGAACCGTGGAAGTGAGTAAGATGGATGTTAGTTTCGCTGGATTGCCGAATACTTACTTTTTTCTTGCAGGGAATCGTGAAATCATCATTACTAGAAGTGAATATCCATCCCACTATGGCGAGAGAAAATTCAATGGATACAGAGAATGGAGAAAAGAACGAAGTAAATTCGCAGTCCTTATCGACAAAAGAGTTCCTATCCCCATAAAAGAAGAGAATGTTTTGCTGTATCTAGGGGCTGCAAGTGGAACTACGGTAAGCCATCTGGCCGATGTTCTGAGTAGTGGAATGATATATGCCGTGGAATACGCTCCCAAACCTTTTATCAAGCTTCTGAAACTTGCAAAGGAGAGGAATAACATAATTCCTCTTTTGAGAGATGCTTCTCGGCCTGAGACCTACTCCGGAATTGTAGAAAAAGTTGACTGGATATATCAGGATATTGCTCAGAAAAATCAGATCGAAATTTTCCAGAAAAATGTGGAATTTTTCTTGAAAGAGGATGGATTTGGTATTATTATGGTTAAGGCCCGGAGCATTGATTCCACGAGAGATGTTGGAGAGATATACAATGCGGTAACCAGAAAGCTCGAAAAAGAATATACCATCCTGAATGTAGTAGAGCTCTCTCCTTACCATAAGGACCATATTGCCATTCTTATCAAACTGTAAAATAGTAGGCTAGAAGTATTAATTGAACAACTCTTAAAGCTTATCATATAATAAAGGTATCTTGAGGAGTTATGATGGAATTAAACCGGTAAATAACCCTCTATGAGATCTTGGTTTCTTAAAATCACTACATAATCAAAATAAAGGGAGACTGGAGACTAACATCTCAAAATACACCAACAGAAGGGGATTTTTAGTGAACGATTATAAATACCCATAAAAAATTCCAACATAGCTAGTTCATTTTTCTCCGATTTGATTAGCAAAATGGATAATATACGATGAGAGTGATTGGGACGTTGCTCTTAGTATGTCGTAAAAGTTGAAGATGATGTCATATTTGTATTGTAATTATATTTTTTAGAACCGGTAAGTACCTGCTTGTCCCTCTCCATATTAGACTTCATACATCATCTCAAAAAGTACTTATATCCCTCTACCTTTCTTTTTTTGAATGTCCTTCATTTCCGTTGTTCTACCTGCCTACAACGAAGCGGACAGGATTGAGAGTACCGTTACCATACTCAGAAATCATTTGCTTGAGCTAGACATGCCTTTTGAGATCATAATCGCTGAAGATGGTTCTCAAGACGGGACAGATATAATTGCAGATTATCTTGCCGAAAAATATACAGAAGTCATACATCTACATTCGGACGAGAGACTTGGGAGAGGTAAAGCCCTAAACAGAGCATTTTCCAAGGCAAGAGGAGATATCCTTGTATATATGGATGTGGATCTTTCCACCTCTTTAGACCATTTAAAAGAATTGATTTCCGCCATAAATGAGGGCTATGATATTGTCACTGGATCGAGACGATTGAAAGAGAGTATATCCACAAGACCGTTGAGAAGGGATTTTGCAAGTTCTGTTTACAATTTCCTTGTCAGGTTATTTCTTAAATCTCGGTTAAAAGATCATCAATGTGGATTTAAAGCTTTTAAAAAAGAGGCCATTATGGAAATCCTCCCAGAAGTGAAAGACGATCACTGGTTCTGGGACACAGAAGTTCTGGTACGAGCCCAGTATAAAGGATTCCGGGTTAAAGAGATTCCTGTTAAGTGGGAACAAGCTCCTGAGACCAAGGTCAATATCTTAAAAGATGCTCTGGAGATGGGTTCTCAAATACTACGATTATGGTTTGAGAGGAAAAAGGAGCGTCGTAGACGAGATATTATTGTATCAATAGCACTGGCAGCCGTAATCCTCCTTGGAATGTCGTTTTTCATTGGTGTGGGAAATTTAGGGAAAGTTCTTGCATCAGCTGATCTCCGATTTATATTGCTTGCGTCCTTAGTGTATCTGTACTCATGGCACATAAGAGGTCTCAGATACCGGTATATTTTCCGAAATATCGGATATGATCCCGGAATTGTATTTCATACAGGAACCATAGTCATCAGTCAAACAGTAAACATCATAACCCCAGCCCGAATAGGAGATCTGGCCAGGGCATATATTTTTAAAAGATTGAAAAACATCCCTGTAACCTCGAGTATCTCTGCTCTTGCAGTTGAACGGATATACGATACTACAGCCATCATGGTGATTGCAGTAATTGCTATGATAGGATTTCGTATATCTCTCCCATCATGGATTTCATCGGCGATTATTTATTCTTTTCTTGCCCTGTTAGGAGCTATTTTGGTTATATCTCTGTTTTCCAGCCATGGGTCTATCATAGGCAACATCATGAGAGAGATAAAAACCACTGCTTCCCATAGAGAGACCTTTTTTTTCGGTTTCGGAACTTCTCTTGGAATATGGTGTGTTGACATACTGGTATGCTTTATTGTACTATCCGCTATTGCAGGACTGGATTTCTCCCTCTTACCCCTAGTTGCCCTTGGAGTTACAGTAGCCAATTTGACAAAGATTATACCCATAACTCCTGGTGGCATCGGTACTTATGAACTCGCTCTCTCGGCCATTATGAGTCTGATATTGCTCCCAGAAATTGCATTCTCAACAGCTTTGATTGATCATCTTTTAAAAAATCTGATCACTCTCCTTCTGGGTGGAGTGTTTTTTGTAATTTTCCATCTTCGTCCTAGTGAGGTGTTGAGGGGATCTGAATGATCCTGCTTTTAAAGATTCTGTGGATTTATCTGTTCATGTATGCCTTAGGTGTCGTGTTCTCTCCCTACCTTGGAGATACAATCAGAAGCCATGTAGCTTTGAGGACCATTGGATGGGTTTTTATAACCTACGTCTCCTATTTAACAGCCCATTTCATCCCTTTTCTATATGCTTCCTTTCTCTTTTTCATCCCTATCGTAATCCTGATAGCTATTCGCTCCCCTTCCAGAAAAGACATAAAGGTATCCCTGATTCCAGAAATCCTTTTTGCCACTTCTTTTGGTGCTTTTCTTTTCATCCGTTATTCTGATCCAAGCATTTTTGGAGCTGAAAAGTTCATGGATATAGCCTTTATACATTCTATTCTTAGATCAGAGTCTTTTCCACCTCCTGATCCCTGGTTTGCAGGAGGAGATCTGAATTTCTATTATTACTTCGGGTATGTGATGGTTTCTCAGCTTATCAGGATAGGAGGGTTAACCCCAGAAACAGGATTCAATGTCATTCTTCCTCTCCTATTTTCATTAACCATAACACTGGCTTATGAGATCGGAGAGATGCTATCAGGCAGTAGATGGTACGGAGTGTTGTCAGCTTATTTTGTCGGTATTGCAGGGAATCTGGCAGGTTTCTTTCATATTATATATAATATCTTAAACAGCATTCCTTTTGATTATACATTTTACTGGGCCAGTTCAAGAGTTATACCCGAAACTATCAACGAGTTCCCATTTTTTAGCTTTTTACATGGAGATTTGCATGCTCATGTCATAGCGATCCCTCTGAAACTATTTTTTCTGCTAGTATTAGTGAGCCTATGGAAACACGGCAGAACTGTAGTCCACTATACTCTCCTTTCATTTCTCATGGCCGTCTTTATCATGACTAACACATGGGATTTTGTAGGAATGGGTTTAACTTTACTGACTTTTCTCTTATTTTTTGAGCCATGGAAGAGAGCCATGGTAAGTGGGGGGCTTATAACCATAGCTTCTTTGGGTTTAGCGCTTCCATTTTTGATCTCATTTGAGGGCGGAAGTGATTTTGGCTTCGTGACTAAGGCTTCTCCAGTACTGCCATTTCTTGCAATTTATTTGCCGTTTTTCGTCCCTGCTTTTCTGTATAGTAGGAAAAGTGTGAAAAAGACTGCTCTCCTCGTATCACTATTAGCGGGAAGTGTGCTGTTCATCATGGGATATCAGATCTTTATTGTTGCTCTTCCTTTGCTCATATTAATGTTCCCAAAGAAAACCGACTCAGAACCGGATAAATTTGCCAGAACTCTGTTTTTTTCCGGTCTTATCCTGCTTTTAGGAGTAGAAGTGATTTACCTGGACAGCAGACTGAACTCTGTTTTTAAATTATACCTTCAGATATGGGTTCTGTTTGCATTATCAGTTCCTTACATGCTACATAAGATACTCTCAGAAATCAGAAAAAGTGAGATGAAACTTGTATACTGGATTACGATTGCATTGATTGCTATGACTGCTTTTTATCCTCCTGTTGCTACATATACAAAAGCCCTTTCATACCCCATGTACACCCTTAATGGGGCAGAGTTCATAAAGAATTCGTATCCTGAAGACTACCTAGCCATACAGTGGCTCGAGAATTACGCCTATGGTACTATACTTGAGTATGCAAGCCCGAGTTACGAATATGGTGGGAGAATATCATCCTTTACCGGCCTTCCAACTGTTATTGCTTGGTACAACCATGAAGTTTTCTGGAGGAAAAACTCTGAAGAAATCATAGAAAGGATAGATGACGTAAAGACCATTTATAGCTCAGACAATGCAACTCTGGTAAGAGAATTAGCCAGAAAATACAACATCTCTTACCTATATGTTGGAAATCTGGAATTTGAAAACTATTCTGTAAATTTTAGCACTCTATCCAGTGCAGGATTTGAACTGATAAAAACTTTCGGCAATTCTTCGATCTATAAATTCTCACCTGGATGATGGAACTCAAAGTTCGTGGAAAACATGTGACCCAGCTTTTCTTTTTTTATTCTTAGATATTTTACATTTTCTGGACACGGCTGAACTTCCAGAGGATACCTCACCACTGAAATACCATATCTCTCCAGTTCTTCAATTTTCCATGGGTTATTGGTCATCAATCGAATGGATTTCACTCCTAGATCCATTAAAATTTGTGCTGCAACGCCATAACTTCTCAGATCTGGAGGGAAACCAAGTTCAAGATTTGCATCCACAGTATCTTTTCCCTTTTCCTGAAGACGATACGCCATCAGCTTATTGATTATCCCTATTCCCCTACCTTCATGACCAAGCATGTACAGTAAAATTCCTCGTTTTTCTCCCTCTATCTTTTTCAACGCATGTTCAAGCTGATCCCCACAATCACATCTCAGTGAATGGAACACATCTCCCGTCAAACATTCAGAATGAATTCTAGTAAGAACTTTCTCTTTCCCCCTTACATCTCCTTTCACAAGAGCCACATATTCGTTCCCATATCTTGTTCTGTACCCTATCGCCCTGAATACTCCATAAAACTTGGTCGGAAGAGTTGCCTCCACAACCCGTTCTATAAGCCTTTCATGGGCCAGTCTGTAACGAACAAGATCCGATATAGATATAACAGGAATATCAAGATCCTTCAAGAACTCCATTAACGAACTCAAAGTAACCCTACTCTCAATTTTGGTAAAAAGTCCCACTGGAGAGAGACCGGCCATTCGAGCTATATCTAGAGATGCTTCAGCAATCCCTGGTTTTTCAAGAACACCAGCTTGAGACACTCTCACAGGAATTACATGTCCTGGAACCACAAGATCTTCAGGAAGGGTCTCAGGGTTAGATAGAGCTTTGACCGTCTTCAATAAATCCTCCGGGGAAGATCCTTTCGAACCCTTTATATCCACTCCAAAAGATATATCTGAAAGACCATTGGCTGAAGGTATAAACGGGATTTTCAATCTTCCTATGGTTTCAGGGAGTAACGATACATAAATACGATCGCCATTACGCATCATATTACTCAGAATATCGTAATTAACTGTTTCTGCAGGTATAACTAAAGAGAGAGAGTCCATCTTGGATTTTTTTTCCACTACACCGATTAATTTTCCTGATTTTGCACGCTCAATCGCCCTCTGGATATCAATGAACATCTTGAATACCAACATCAAACTGATATTTATACTTTTTGAGATGTATCTCAAAATTGAGACAGGATTGTATTCATACAACTTGTTACAGCGATTATTCAAGATAAATAAACCTTCATAAACCACTACTTAAACTGAAACAATCAGATGATCCGTTATAGCTCATCAATTTAGCCCACTACACATAATGCCTCATAAGATAAAGTATAGGATAGAGGTGATGTGAATGGATAGAAGAATATGGATGCTGGTTGGAGGATTGC
>MTND01000011.1 GCA_002010305.1 Archaeoglobi archaeon JdFR-42
AGAGAGAGAGACTCTACATAAAATACTTAGTGGAGATATTTTAGACTCTAAATTTGATATTGCAAAGATATTGGTAAAAAATAAGTTTTTCATGCTATTAATTAAGTCTAGCATAGAATACATTCTCAAAAAAGGTTTTGAAAGAATTTATATTACGATCGGTAGTAGAATTAAAAATTGGTCTATAGATAAGGGTGCAAATAATATTTTAGAGTACATTAAAAACAAAAATTTGTTAAACACTACTAAAAAAGACCCAAAATTTATTTTTATTAATTTTATGGAAACTCATGAACCCTACTTCATTGGTAAATGTGAAACACTGGATTGCTTATCTAATTTTAAAAACGAAGTACTGGAAAAATTACTTACTGAGAATTGTTTATACAAATTGAGAACTTCATACATTAATGGAATCAAATATGTCACTCAAAAGATTATAGAATTGCTTCAATTACTGAAGTATTATAGAGAATTCGATAATTCATTAATCATTATTACTAGCGATCATGGCCAATTATTAGGAGAACATGGGAAAATTGGGCATGGAACTTTTCTTTATGATGAGCTTTTAAGAGTACCTCTTTTTATAAAATACCCTGAAAAGATGAATATTAAATTATCGCAAAATAATACAGGATATATTAGTCTAACTAAACTAAAACCATTTATTATAAACTTAGTAAATAATAATTTGTCTGATGATGGAATTCTGTATTCAGATACAGTATTTGCAGAATCTTATGGTATTCATTGTTCAAAAATTAAATCTTCAGAGGAAAAAATTAGATTAAAAGCAGAACAATTCGAAAAATACAGAATTGCAATTTATTACAAAAACTTTAAAGGAATTTTCAATGTAGAAGACTGGAAATTTGAAGAAGTAATCTCATATGATCCTAGCATAGAGATAACCGAAGACGTATTAAACCAAATGAGGAGAAAGATAATCAAGTTCTTAAATGTAGCCACTGCAGCAAAATCAGTGGAGGCTTAATCTTAAACAAATCTCCTCAAAATTCTTTTTATTATCTCTAAATCAACTCCCAGTTTCTCCTCTACTGCTAAAAACAATTCGACATCTTCCTTATCTACACTCTTGCTGAGTAACACTAACAAGAAATAGATCACTAAAAACAGGATTAGAATTGCTAAAGCATGCCATATGCTGATATTCTGCCCTATAATCTTCTGTACCAAAATTAAAAGAATGAAGCTAATAACAAGAGGTTTCACATAATTCCAGCTAAACGGGTGTATTCTGGTCTTTTTATAAAGCTGCAACGTTATCAGTATATTCCCCATAAAATAAGAGGCGGCAGAAGCTATTGCTGCTCCTTCTATCCCATAGAAAGGTATCAACAAAATATTCAAAACAACATTAGCAGTAGCAGAGACTGTGCTCGCAAACAACAATGATGTACTCTCTTTAATAACAACCAAACTTAACCCATTCAACCCCAAGAAAGTATGAAAGATAAAACCAAGGGATAAAATTCTGAGAGTTTGACTTGCAGGCAAGTATTGAGCACCAAAAAGGAAATATATCGTAGCTTCCGGGAAGAGGAACATTATACTGAATATCGGCAAAGTTAACAGAAATATCCATTTTGTTAACATCTGGTATGTCCTCCCCATTTCCTTGATTTTCCCTTTTGCATACAATGAAGAGGCTACAGGCATATAGATAAACCCGGCTGAACTAAGAACTATTGGAATTAACTTTGCAAGAGGAGAGGCAGCATTGTATAAACCTACAACATCTGCGGATTTATAGTAACCAAGCATCAATGTATCAGTCCAGTTCAGCACAAATACCAGAATGCTCGAAATCAACAAAGGTAAAGAGAACAACAACAGATCCTTTCCAACGTTCATATTAAAAGCAAATCCTATTTCAAAAAGCCTGAACCGATAGGAATAAAATACCAGAGCCATAAAAGTCAGTATCTGAGCCGCAAGATACGAGTAAAACACAGAAATAAACGGTAAATTCAGAATAGCAATTATCAAAACAAATACCAGGAATAGGATGTTGTATATGAAATTTTGAAAGTATACCTGCTCTTTTGTTCTTCCAAATCCTCTGTAAATTGAGACCATTATACCAATTATAGCAGAAAAAGGAATCGCAAAGGCCATTATCTTGATAGAGAGATTCAACACATCTCCATCAAAAATTTGAGCTACAAATTCTGAAGCAAGAAATGTCAGAATAAAAAAGATTAAACTCCCTATGGACACCACAAAGATGGATGTTGAGACTATTTTTTTAACCCGTGATGGCTCTCTTTCCCTGTAAAAAGCAACTTCTCTTGGTATTCCATTAGGGAACCCAAAAGAAGTTACAACAATCACAATACTTATCACAGTAAGTGCCATAGAAAATATACCATATTCAAAGGGAGAGTAAAATCTTGCTATAACCACTCTACTGAGAAAAGCAAAAAGAAGAGAGACGATAGTCCCAAAGAATATTACTCCTGTATCCTTAGCAATTTTTTGCAACGCTTTGTTTACTTCATCCATAGTTCCACCAGCACAGGTTAATTTACAATTTACATGAGTCGCTCCAACCCTCTCAAATTATTAAACGATTCTCTCTGAACTTAACTACACAAAATTAATAAAACATCTCATAAAAGTATACCTGATTTTATTGGAAAGAGAGAATCCAATGTATGGAAGATGGATATCAATAAGAAGAGTGAGGATTTGGCAACATATCAAACTTATTTCTGATACATGAATTAATATTGGTTTGATTACGCGAAGTTCTGGGTCAACGACAAGTCTTATAGTAAGTATCAATACATGTAATGCTTTTCCAAAATTAGAGAAGTTTAGATGGTGCAAGAATAAGTGAGTGAAATTGAATAACACAGGCAAACCCTGACAGAATATTGAATGATGGCGGATTTAACAGATGATATCTATAGAGTAAGAGTTGTCATGAAACTGAATAACAGGATGGTTCTGGTAAAGAGACAAAATTCTCTTATGTTCTTCTGGATCTGATTTCGGTTCCTTATAAAATCACTCAGAATTTCTGATACATCTAACTAATGTTACGTTATCATCTACAATCGTTTCCTCTGTACAAAACTTTACTCTCTACGAATATATTCAGAATCTCCTAATTCCCCTTTTCTGTACTCAGAAGACACCCCCTTTTTCTCTGTAAATTCTATTTTCATCAATCCATTTTTTTTTATCAATTAGAGATCTCATGCTTTCAAAATCATTTTTCGTCAAAACCAAGAACAAACCAACCATTTTATTGTTCTTATAATCTCTATTTTGAGCAAATTTTTTATACTTTTTGGATTTTCAATCTTTGATGAAGGGAATAATTCTCCATGGGGGTGCTGGAACTCGCCTTCGACCTTTAAGTTTCAGCGGTCCCAAACAACTTGTTCCTGTAGCAAACAAACCAGTCTCTCAATGGTGTTTAGAGGATCTGGTTTCATGTGGTATAACTGAGATTTCCATAGTTCTTGGAGAGACCTTTCCAGAGCTTGTTAGAGAATATTACGGTGATGGTTCCAGGTTTAATGCCAATATAACCTATATCTACCAAGGAAGACCTCTCGGTATAGCCCAGGCGGTAGGATTATGCAGAGAATTTGTCTCAAACGAGAGTTTCGTAGTCTATCTTGGGGACAACCTTCTCCAAAAAGGGATAGGAAAATATCTGGAAAAATTCTCTACGGAAGATTTTGATGCTATGGTTCTCTTAAAAGAGGTGGATGACCCTACTCGTTTTGGAGTGGCTGTATTCGATGAAAATAAAAAACTTATAGGATTGGTAGAAAAACCTAAAAAACCTCCGACCAACTACGCTTTAGTCGGGGTATATTTTTTCAAGCCTGTTGTATTCGATATAATTGATGAACTCAAGCCAAGCTGGCGAGGGGAGTATGAAATAACTGATGCCATCCACACCATGATTAAAGAGGGCTTTAACGTTGGATATGAAATAGTCGAGGGATGGTGGCTTGATACCGGAAAAAAAGATGATATCCTTCAGGCAAACGCTCTGATACTTGATGAACAGGCCGTTCAACAGGTAGAAGGGGATCTTCTGGACTCCAGACTTGAAGGGAGAGTTATAGTTAAAGGGGGAGCAAAGATCGTGAAAAGTACTCTTAGAGGTCCTCTTATTATAGGTGAAAACTGCCACATAGAGAATTCCTTTATAGGCCCATACACGAGCATAGGAAACAACTGCAGAATTGAAAATAGCAGAATAGAGTTCAGTGTGGTTCTTGAAGGATCCTTTATTGAGAATGTAGAGAGATTGGATGAGAGCCTCATAGGTAGATATGCTAAAGTAATTAAAAATACTGGGAAAAGTGTTAAACTTCACATAGGAGACTATTCCGAAGTAGAGGTTTGATTAAACCTATTAAACCTTATTAAATCTTTTATTAAACTTCTATAATAGAAAGAAGTCAACATTCAATAATTTGATTATATACAAAAAGATATACTTATATTAAGTGTAAGACTAAATTGAAGCATGAGGCGGTTGGTGTGAGGGTACTGGTTACTGGGGGCGCTGGATACATTGGATCAATTCTTGTCTCAATGTTGCTAGAAAGAGGCTATCAGGTTAAATGCCTTGATAGATTTTTTTTTGGCAAAGAGACTCTAGCTAGTGTTGCAGATGATCCCAACCTAGAGATGATAAAAGAGGATATACGATGGTTCGACCCAGAAATTCTCAGAGGTGTTGACGCTATAATGGACCTAGCAGCATTATCAAACGATCCAAGTGGAGAATTGGATCCATCAAAAACCATGGAGATAAACTACAAGGGGCGTGTAAGGGTAGCAACTCTAGCAAAGAAATATGGTGTTGAGAAATACATTCTTGCATCAACATGCAGCGTTTACGGGTTCCAGGATGAAGTGGTCAACGAAAACTCTCCTACCAATCCTCTAACCACCTATGCCAAAGCCAATTTAAAGGCTGAGAAAGAGGTGTTACTCCTTGCAGACAACAGCTTTAGTGTGACGGTTTTAAGACAGGCAACAGTTTACGGCCTCTCTCCAAGAATGAGATTTGATCTGGCCATAAACGGTATGGTCTTGGGCTTTTACAAAAATGGTAAGATACCCATAATGAGGGATGGTACGCAATGGAGGCCTTTTGTCCATGTAAAGGATACTTCAAAAGCATTCATAACAGTCCTAGAATCACTATCAGATGTTGTTAACGGAGAGATTTACAATGTAGGTAGCAACGATCAAAATGTCCAGATAATGCCTCTGGCTAAATTAATTGCTGAATCTATTGACTTACCCTTTAACTTTGACTGGTATGGTTCTCCTGACAAAAGATCCTATCGAGTAGATTTTACTAAAATAAATAAATCTCTGGGATTTGAACCAAAATTTACACCTAAAGATGGTGCTAAAGAGGTGTATGAAGCCCTTGTTAAAGGCACAGTCACTGATAATATAAAAACCAGAACCGTGGAATGGTACAAATATTTGCTCGAGGCCCATAAAATAATCAGGGAGGTCGAGTATAAGGGGGAAATATTTTGAAGGTGGCAGTAATTGGAATTGGACAACTTGGCTCTGATCTGGTTAAGGTTTTTGATGATGTAATTCCGTTAACCCATAAAGAGATAGAAGTGGCTGATTTCTCAAGCTGTGAGGTTATAAAGGATATAAAGCCAGAGGTGATAATAAACACAGCCGCCTATCACAAAACTGACGAATGTGAAGATGACCCTGAGAAAAGCTTTCTTGTAAATGCAATTGGAGCCAGAAACATTGCAAAAATAGCTAAGGATGTCAATGCCGTTAATATTTTTATCAGCACGGACTATGTCTTTGACGGAGCAAAGGGTTCTCCATATTCTGAAGATGATGTTGCGAACCCTATAAACGCGTATGGTATCAGCAAGTATGCTGGAGAACTCTTCACGAAATACATTTCAAAAAAGTACTATATACTCAGAGTATCAAGCCTTTTTGGAGTAGCTGGAGCAAGTGGGAAAGGTGGAAATTTTGTAGAAACCATGATATCAAAAGCTAAATCAGGAAGTGAACTAAATGTCGTAGATGACATAACCATGTCTCCCACATACACGGTAGATGCATCAATAGCCATCAAAAAAATCATTGAGAGTGATCTGCCGTATGGAATCTACCACGTTACAAATGATGGTTTTTGTACCTGGTATGAGTTTGCAAAAGCCATTTTTGAAGTTACTGGCATTTCCGCTAATCTGTTTCCCACAACCTCTGATAAATACCCCACAAAAGCAAAAAGGCCGATGAATTCATCTTTGAGCATTGATAAAATCAAGTCTCATGGTATCGCGATGAGACACTGGAAAGAGGCGCTCAAAGCATATTTGATCGAAAAAAGACATATATGATGAGAAGACTGCAAACAAACATTCCAACTAAAATGACGAATCAGATGAAAGATCTAGCGAGGAAAAATGTATTTATGCTGGTAAATGGACAAAATTGTGTTTACTAAAAGGAGATGTTGAAAAATGTTGCCAGGAATTGTTATAAAACCATTAAAGAGATTTGCAGACGAAAGAGGTTTTTTCACAGAGATTATGAGAAGAGACTGGAAAGACGTATTTCAGGATGAAATTGTTCAGGCCAATCTGTCCATCACTTATCCAGATATCGTAAGAGCTTGGCACAAACATGTGAGGGGGCAAGTGGACTACTTTGTCGTGATAAAAGGGGCATTGAAGATATGCGCCTATGACGATGAAACTCAGGAACTTGATGAAATAGTCTCAACAGGAGAGAACCTGCAGATTGTGAGGATCCCTGGCCATTACTGGCATGGAATAAAAGCCGTTGGTAATGAGCCTGCGATGTTGATATACTTTGTGAACAAACTTTACGATTACAAAAATCCCGATGAGCTGAGAAGACCATGGAATGACCCCGACATAATTCCGAGATTAATTAACGGCAAATCCGATGATTCTCGCTGTGAAAAACCATGGGACTGGTTTTATCCACCCCATAAGTAACTTTTCTTTTAGATTTCTTAACTAACAAAGAACAATAATTTTCTGGATACTATTTTCCCCAAATACCGAAATCTTTATAATTACCAATGTAATTTAATTAAATAACATTAGAGGTGATAAAAGTGAGTGAAAAACCTGAGAGAAAATACACTACAGTAAGCATACCCGTGCAATTGTATGAGAAAATAAAGGAGAGAATAGAGGGTACAGGCTTTACTTCAGTCTCCGATTATGTGACGTACGTTCTTAGAGAAGTTCTTGCAAGCTTAGAAGAGGAAGAAAAAGAGGAGGTTTTTTCAAAAGAGGAAGAGGAGAAGGTAAAAGAGAGACTCAGAGCCTTAGGCTACCTTGACTAAGGTGTATGTATGCTACCGAAACCACATGGAGGTACACTCATAAACAGAGTACTGCATGAAAAAGAGAGGATCCTTGACTCTCTCCGGGAGATGCCAAACCTCGAAATCTCAAAGGATGTTGCAGTTGATATTGAAAACATAGCTTATGGTGCATTTAGTCCCCTCCAGGGATTCATGTGTCAGAATGACTACCTTTCTGTACTTGACTCAATGAGACTAGAAGATGATACACCATGGACTATTCCCGTTGTTCTCGATGGACTCAGAGAAAAATTGAAAGAAAATGAAATCAAAGAGGGAGATGCTGTCCTTCTTTCTCACGAGGGGGTATCCATAGCTTTACTCAACATTGAAGAGATTTTCGACTATAACAAAAAAGATCATGCCGATAAAGTGTTCCAGACTACTGATGCCACTCATCCTGGAGTCAGGAAAACTTATCAAATGGGAGATGTCCTTATAGGTGGAGATATAGAACTGATAAATGGTATTCCCAATCCTTTTGAGCAATACACTCTGAGACCCATCGAAACGAGGATTCTGTTCAAAGAACTCGGGTGGAGGACTGTGGTTGGGTTCCAGACGAGAAATGCTCCTCACCTTGGTCATGAATACGTCCAGAAGACGGCCCTCACTTTCGTGGATGGTCTTTTTATTAACCCAGTAATAGGGAGAAAGAAGAGAGGAGATTTCAGAGACGAGGTTATTCTAAAAGCTTACGAAGAACTGATAAGGAACTATTACCTGAAAGATAGGGCGGTTCTTGCCATCCTCAGAACTGAGATGCGATATGCTGGGCCGAAAGAGGCCATTTTCCATGCCATAGTTAGAAAGAATTTTGGATGTACTCATTTTATCGTAGGTCGGGATCATGCGGGAGTCGGGAACTATTATCAGCCATATGAAGCGCAAGAGATTTTCAGCGAATTTCCAGACCTGGGTATAACCCCTGTGTTTTTTAAGGAGTTTTACTACTGTAAGAAATGCTACGGATACGTCAATGAGCGCATATGTCCCCACGAAGGAGAGGACATAATACCTCCAAGTGGAACAAAAATACGGAAGATGCTGACCAACGGAAAGATTCCACCAAAAGAGATGATGAGACCAGAAGTTGCTGAAATAATCCTCAACTTTGATAATCCCTTTATTGAGTAGTATGATTTTAATAGTTCATCATTGGGACGTAGATGGAATATGCTCAGCAGCTTTAATAGCCAGAGAGTTGATCCAAGAAGGTATTGAGTGGAAGAACTGCAGTCCTACTATCGGAAAATTCATTCTTAATGAGAGAATAAAGAAGAAAATCCAAAAAGCAGAAAGAGTAATTTTTGTAGATCTAAACATGCCTCATGTGATAAAAGGCCTGTTGAAACCTGCACTCTTCATTGACCACCATATTCAGAACCCAATACGAGAAAAGGACATTACATATATCAATCCTATTGCAGAGGGGAGAAGTCCTGACGAGTTCCCTTCAGCCACTTGGGTTATATCCGACTGGCTTTCAAAATGGAATCTCTGGTCTGTATTGGGGGCAATCGGTGATAAAGGTGGGGCTGTTTTCCACACACCCGCTGGACAAAAAATTAGGGAGATTATCTCAAGGTCAGATCTGACAGAGTCAGAGATTTTTCAACTTGTTTCTATGATCAATTCCAGCCAGATTTTAATGGATCAAAAAGGAGTAGAAGATGCAGTATCTGCTCTGTTACATTTCACCCCTATTGAACTGCTGGGAAATGATAAATGGATCAGGAATCTGGAGGTAATCGAAAAAGAAATTGAAAAGGTATTCATGAGCATTAACCCAGAAGATGAGCTGGTTGAAATAGAGTTCAGGAGCCAATACAACATTATATCAAGGATTGCAAGGTTGGCGGTCTGGAAATTGGGTTTTAATGGTATCATCGCAGTGAATAAGGATTTCTGGGGGGAAGCTCAATTGTATTTCAGGATCAATCCTGATCTTGTAAAGAGAGTTGATGTTCATGGACTGATAAGGAAACTTGTCGATAAAAACTTCAATGCAGGTGGAAAAGAGGATGTGATGGGCGTAGTTTGTCCTCCAGAAAGGATAGACGAAGTGAGATCTATGGTGAAAGATGCTTTCTATGAGAAGTGATCAAAATGGTGGAGAGAGTTTTCGTAATCGGTCTAGATTCTGCCCCTCCAGAGTTGCTTTTTAACGAGTTTAAAAATGAGCTACCCAACATAAAAAAATTACTTGAAAGGTCGATATATGGTCCAATGAAAAGCTGTATCCCTGCAATAACAATTCCTGCCTGGATGGTAATGGCAACAGGTAAAACTCCTGGAGAACTTGGACTGTACGGATTCAGACATCGTTATAATGGAAGTTATAATGAAATGTGGATTGCAAACAGCAAAAAAGTTACAGAGCCAACCATATGGGATTATCTCGGCATGGATGGGAGAAAAAGTATCCTTGTTGGTGTACCCCCATCCTATCCACCAAGAAAAATCAACGGATGGCTTGTTTCTTGTTTTATAACTCCAGATTCGTCGACAGAATATACATATCCAAGTGAATTAAAGCAAAATATTGAATCTCTAGTGGGAGATTACTTATTCGATGTTGTATTTAGAAAGAACGATAGAGATAGTCTTATAGAAGAACTGGAAGATATGACAAAGAAGAGGTTTGAGGTCATAAGATACCTGATGTCCGAAAAAGAGTGGGACTATTTCCATTTTGTTGAAATAGGGCTTGATCGAGTTCATCACGCTTTCTGGAAATATTTCGATGAAGAACATCACCTCTATGAAAAGGATAACAGTTACAAAAACGTCATCAGAGATTATTACAAGCTTCTCGACGAGGAAATAGGGATGACACTTGACTTTCTGGATGAAGAGACTGCAATAGCCCTTGTCTCTGATCATGGAGTTAAAAGAATGAAAGGTGCTTTTGCAGTAAACCAATGGTTGATTGAAGAGGATTATCTAAAAATTAACAACCCAGAGGTGCTTAATAGAGGAAAACAGATTGGACTGGCTGATCTTGATATTAACTGGAAAAAGACCATTGCCTGGGCATGGGGTGGATATTACTCCAGGATATTTCTGAATGTTGAGGGTAGAGAACCAGAAGGAGTCATCAAGCCAAGAGACTACGAGGCAGTAAGAGATGAAATTGCCGATGTAATAAAATCCATAAAAAGTCCCGAAGGGAAAAAATGGAACACTGAAGTCTTCTATCCTGAAAATATATATCCAGTAGCTATTGGTGACCGGCCCGATATGATGGTGTACTTTGATAATCTATACTGGCGTGCAGCTGGCACAGTTGGACATCCCTTCAATTATCTCCCAGAAAATGATACTGGCCCTGACGATGCAGTACACTCAGAATATGGAGTATTCTCTTTATACATCCCTGAGATGGAGGGGGAAAAAGTGTTAGAATCGACTATCTATGATTTTGCTCCCACCATCTTGAAACTCTTTGATATTGAGGTTCCAATGAAGGGGAGGAGTCTTATTTGAGCTTCGTGATATGGCTTACTGGACCAAGTGGATCCGGCAAGACGACTCTTGCACAAGCCCTCAAACAAAAAATAAGACAGATGGGGTACCCCGTAGAGGTCCTGGATGGCGATGAGATCAGGAAAGAGCTATATCCAGACATTGGGTTCAGTAAAGAGGCAAGAGAAATGCACAATAGAGTTGTTATACATATGGCAAAACTCCTTTCAAGAAATGATATTATTGTCATAGTATCTCTAATTTCTCCTTTTAAAGCGATTCGGGAATATGCGAGAATGGAATTGAGAAATTTTATTGAGGTATATCTTAGATGCTCTTTGGAGACCAGAATACGAAGAGATCCAAAGGGACTGTATGCTAAAGCAATAAAAGGAGAGATTAAAGGTCTTACTGGTTACGATGGAGTGTATGAAGAGCCTGAAAATCCTGAAGTCGTAATAAACTCAGATGTGATGAGTGTAGAGGAAGAAGTCAATCAAGTTATTTCAAAGACTATAAAACTGGGATTTCTGGAGGACAGTTGATGGATTTTGCTATATTTCTTGTTCTTGGTTTTATTGTCGGTTTTCTTGTTGGCCTGACAGGAATGGGGGGAGGAGCATTGATGTCTCCAGTCCTTATTTTCCTTGGCATTCAGCCCAGAATAGCAATAGGCACAGACATACTTTATGCAACTGTCACCAGATTTGTTGGATCCGCCATACACAAAAGAAAAGGAAGTGTAGATGTACCCCTTGCATTGTGGCTATTTGCCGGAAGTTTACCTGGAACAATATTAGGTGGACTATCTATGCGAACCATCAGTATGTATTCTGGCATGGAAGCTTTAAACCACGCTATATCTACCTCTCTTGGTGCTGTTCTTGTTTTCGTTTCCCTGATAATACTTTACCGCATTTTGGTCAGTAAAGAAAAGACTACTGGTAAACCCCCAAGACGTATTGTACTTATGAGTATAGGTTTTCTAGTTGGAATTATTGTTCAATTCACTTCTGTGGGAAGTGGCACCCTTATAGTTTTCTTCCTGATAACCTTTGCTAGTCTTTCTCCAAGAACCATAGTGGGAACGGATCTTTTCCATGGCTTTCTTCTTACCGCGGTGGCCACTCTCATCCACTCAGCCCTCACCAATATAGATTATTTTCTCGCAGCCATACTGATTATCGGTTCTCTCCCTGGAACCTATATAGGAGCGACAATGAACTCAAGAATTGATGGGAAATCCCTAAAAATAATCCTTGCCATAGTGGTAATGATAGCTGGAGGGGCCCTACTTATTGGGAATTTTTGATGACACATATAAGAGAGGGTAAGTTCTCCATATTTCAACGATACTAGACATGAGATCCCTACCAGATCCTCAGGCCAAAATTCAATGTAACTTCTTCCAACCTTTAATCTTTCTCATGAAGTAAAAATAAAAACTCATGAACTATTTGTTTTTTAGAAAAAATCAAGGGTTATAATGTTTCCACCTATGACATCCTCCTCCGTTACATTCACTGTTTTTGTGATATCACCAGCTGTTATGGAATAAGGACCTGTGGGTTTGACAGGATAGGACGTATCCTGGGAATATGGCACAATGAAGGTGTATACTCCATTTATAACCTCAACTTGTTGTCTGTAGGTTATTTCCCTATCCTGGTTGGTTTTAATCGTTACAGTTAACGTAACACTTTTCACATCTCCAGGAACTTTACCAGTAATTACGGCCCCTTTCACATACTCAAAAATCTTCACATACCCAGTAGGTTTATCTGAGAGAGGTGTTTTATAAAAAGCCTGATACACTTGCTTGTACATCAGTTCTGCATTTCCATAATATCCGGTAGCAGGATGACTTTCATAGACCATCCTGTAATGTTTAAGACCATTACCATCCAAGATGTGTAATTTAGCCTCCATGCTGTTAAAGTACTTTGAACCTGGAACGGTCACTCTTCCTTGCCGGGTAAACACAGAAGTATAATAACTGGAGGCATCTCCTTCAGCCCATGTTGCAATGGCATAAAACTTCCCAGTGGCCATCTCTACATCACTTATGACGTATCTGACTCCCAACGCATCAGCAATTCTATCTGCTTCCTCTTCACTCTGGGCGGTGAAAAACGGAGCAGCCCCAGGTTTATTACCCTGTTGTGGTCCTCCAATTCCCTGCTGGAACGGATTCGCATTGGGAATTCTATGAGCGATGGCGGTGATCCAGTGTCCATAATCCCACCAGCTCATAACCCCATATGCTCCATCAGGATATGAATAAGGTTTACCAAGCTCTCTAGGAGTATACATAGCATAGTAGTCCAAGTTCGGATCTGGAGTATTATCCCTCATCCAAGTTAATGCCTCCCACCACTGAAATTTTGGTCCACCCACACCATATTTGCTGTAAGTAATGCCTCCTGTCACTGTGGGATAAAAGAGTAAAAGAATGATCAAAACCCCTACGACAAATTTTCCATACCCACTTTTTTTAAATGTACTCCATGAACCCCCCCTCAATCCTTCAAAAATTCCCTTCACAGCATCATAGAACTTCAATTTATGCAGAAGTGCATCTAGAGCCACTCCAGCAAGAATGGCAGAAATGACAGCAAAATAATACGCGAATCTATTCTGTCCAGCCAGTGCAATGAGCAGAGCAAAACTCCATACCAGTGCAATAATATATGTTGTTCTCCTCTCTTTGTAGAGTTTATACAAAACATACACCAGAGCCGGCATTCCAAAGAAAAAAGTCATGGAAAAATTAGACCATGCGGGTGCCAGACTGAATCTACCTCCAGGGACAAAAAAAGGCTGAACCTCTGCAATGGTCAGGGCTCCACCTTTGGGTGATACAACCCGTAGAATTCTACTCATAGTTGTGAACAGCTCAGGAAAGAATACAGCAAATACAGCTATAATCAAACCACCAGATATCAGAGTAACCAGGGGAAACACATATTTCTCGTTTACACCAATTTTTGAGAAATAGCCTCTATTTTGTAGTATTTGGATTGCGTAAAACACAAGTACAATAAAAGCCAAACCTCCAAGAATTATCAGCTGAAAGAGAGAATATTTCGTTGTGTGAAAGAATGGATATTTATTCGAAAAAGGTGCATATACAACAGCAGCCACCAGATATGATATGAATCCAATATAAGCAAGATTGTCGGTGTCAGCATCAAGGAGCTCTTTCACCAAGAAGATTATGAAAATCGCTCCAACCATCATGACTCCTGCAATAAACCCGGGAGCCCAAGTATCCAGATACATGCCAAGAGCTATACCTGTAAAGACAGGATACATAAGATGTTTGAGGTCTCTAACATTCTCCCTTCCTTTACGCCCATGCCATTTACTCAAGGAATGAACGAACAAGGCGAAATAGGAGACCATCCAGAAGGTTTCCCACACATGATGATCATTAAAGCCCAGAATACTCCTCAACATCAACTGACCTGGTACCATTACAACAAGAAGTGAGGCTATGACTCCTGCTTTTCTATTGAAAACCTCTTTTGTAAATAGATACACTGGGAATATCAGCAAAGTTCCACCTATAGCCGGTATAAACGCTAAAACGGTCTTTATAGATTCTGGATCGGTGGCACCGACAATCTTGCTCAATGTAGCCCCGAGGAAAACGAGAAATGGACCAAAATGTAGATAGGATCCATACGGATAATTAGTAAATGCATCAAACCAGATCCTGTTTGGATAATTTGCAATACTATTTTCCACTAGCCTGTAATAATACCATGGGTCATTGCCTCCAAGACGGACAGTCCAAGTAAAAACAGAATCCCAGGGATTTATAATACGAAGATACAGGCTTATGATAATTGCAACCACTAAAAATATCCAGTGCCAGTGTTTATCAACAGCCTTGGAATTCATTACACCCAACTCAAAAGGATTCGCATAAAAATCTTTCCGTATTAGTTTATGTCCCTTAGTCGACTTTAGTTGATGTCCCAAACACAAGCTCGTAGCAATTGGAACAGAAATAGGGGGAAAAGAGGGGGGGTGTAGGGGGACAATAATATATGGAGTGTTTGGAATATATAAATCTTTCGGGGGATTTACAAAAATTCAAAAAGTGTAAACCTATTTTTAATTTTTTAATTGTTAAATTTCATCAGAGCACATACCACTCCACATCATTATCAAAGCTGGTGTGAGAGGAGACGACAGTTTTCTTAGGTAGATTAAATGCAGAACATATGGCGTCACAAAAATCCTGTAGGTAATCTCTCATCCTCAAACTACCATAGATAAATCTCTTTCCAGGCTGTAAATTTTTCTGAATAGTCTCCTTTCTGGGAACTATAGTCACTTTGACTCCACTCATTTCAACAGCCTTTTCCATTGCTCTTCTAAAATCTCCTATACAGTAAGCTATCCTTTTTCTATAGAATTTCTCCGTTTTAATTAGATACTCTCCAAGTCTTTTGCTCTCCTCTTTTACAAATTTTTCTTTAATCTTTATCACATTACATTTTCCTAGAACAAAGTCATAATGAGCAAAAGGATACACCTCGTCCAGCTCCCGTGGAACAATACCACAGGTACCGAAAGTGACAATATGCACTTTGTCATGGGGTACAAGGCTAAAAATTACCTGATCATAAGCTCTATGACTCGGACTTGTGTGATATGGTTTTCTTTTGGAACATGGAACAAAAATACACAGTTCACGTTTTGGGGGTTCATAGTTCCGAAGGATCCAGTCGTTGGCTTTTTTCAGATCTGGATGTTCCAGCACAATCTCTCCCACAAGGGGTAACTTAGAACGCTGGTTTTCAGGTATGATCTCCAAAGTTTTATTGCTCCTCATAGGAGCCCAAGGGATGAGAGCTCTTCTACAATCCTCTCTACGGCTTTTCTAGCATCGTCCGGTTGTTTTCCTCCAGTTACCACAAGCTTTCCGGATCCAAACAGGAGAACGACAACTTTGGGATCATCCAGTCGGTATACCAAGCCAGGAAACTGTTCTGGTTCATATTCTATGTTCTCAAGACCCAAACCAACTGCTATAGCGTTGAGATTCAGTTCAGAGCCAAGATCTGCTGAAGCAACAATATTTTGAATGACTATTGTTGGATTGAGGTCCACCTCTATACCTAGACTGCTGACGGCCTCTACAACTTTTTTCATAGCCCTCTCTACATCCGGTACACTTTTGGCTCCTGTGCAAACTACTTTACCGCTTCTAAAAATTAGAGCTGCAGCTTTTGGATCTGTAGTCCTCAACACAAGCCCCGGGAACTGTTCAGGTTTATATTCGGCTGTTTCAATGGACATCGCAATTTTATTCAAGTCAATATTATCTCCAATGTAGGTCGAAGCAACCACATTTTCAATATTTATATTATAATCCTCCATAGGACATCCCATTTCACTGAGTTTATATACTATATAAATACCTTTGGATTGATGGAAATTAATCCTGTGGTTATTTCCGACATTAATTGATGCAAACTTCATCCTCGCCAGATGTCTTAACCAGAAGTTTCACTCCTTTTCCATAGCTTTTAGGATACCCATAAAGTATTATCTGTAGATGAACCTAAATCATTGGGTCTATAATTTCCTCTGTTATTCTACTGCTGCACAACTTTTATTCTTCTCAAACTTTATTTCCCTAATTGCAAGGGAAACTCTTTTCCAGTTCATCTACTGCTTCTTCTTCCATACCAAGGAATTACATGACGAATCAGAATTCGCAAATACTTTAATATCCGATTCACTCGCTGATTTATCTATAAATTCGAGAGTGAACCTGAGCATTATATAGCTTTATACTGAAAGAGGACTCGCCTAATACCATCCAAGATAAAGAGGAATCTCTTCGAAATAATTATATTCAATAACCAGAAGGCTAAAAGTATGAGTGGACTTACAGAACTCGGCGTGGTATTGGGAGGAGTAATCCTTTTAATACTCATTATCGTTATATCTGCTAAATCTACCCTGAGCAACTTAGGATATTTACTGGCAATTGTTCTGTTCTTGGTGATATCAACATCTTTTGCCCTTAAAAAGGAGATATCCCAATGAAACTCATGGCAATTGTTACTGCACTGCTAATAGTATCTCTGATAGGTACTGCAAGTGGAGATGTAGTTGTAACAAGATGGTTCGAGAATGTAGAGCTCAATGCAGACGGAAGTGGAGATGTAGTCCTTCAGATTGAACTTGTCTATTCTGAGATCTCTCCACTAAAAACCCTGATTATTCAGTATCCGGCAAAAAACATTGAAGTTATCCGGGAAGACACCCTGGATTTTAGAGGCGCATTAGAGACCACAATCCAAAAAAAGGGTGATTTTACTATCCTATCTGTAGACATAAACAGAAAAACAGGCCAATACAGTGGGGAAGAGACGTGGAATGGAAGAATCCATTTTAAAGCAGACGGTTTGAGTATGGTTAGAGATGACTCTATCTCATTTTCTAGGAATTTTGAGGAAGTGACAGCAGTTCTCGAGGATGGTCAAGAGATACCAGTTGTATTTACCAATAGCTCTGTAAGTCCGGTAGTTTCCTTGCCAGAAAAATATGAAGTGGTATCCTTTTCACCACAGCCATGGAAGATGATCTTCCAGTATTCCCGGATGAAGGTGCTCTGGCGAGAAGTGAGTGGAGATACACCTATCAACGTCGAGGGGAAATACTCTGAATTACTTAATATCCTAGTAACAGAGAAAGAACGGCTAAAGACTATAGAAAAGAAACTCAAAGACGCTGGTCGGGAAGATATGAGTGAAGATGTAATAAAAGTAAAAGAGTCCTTAAATTTAGCTCTCGGCTATTTCGAAGAAGATGATAGAGATACTGCCAGAGACTACATACAGAAGGCATCAACTATAATGGATAAGATAGAAGAGAAACTGACCACTAAACCAGTACAAGATATACCTCAAGAACCTACATCCACTCCCGAGGCAGAAAAAACTCCAGGATTTGGCTGGATGGTAGCTGTTACCGGATTTCTTATAATCGCATTACTTAAAAGATATATGTGAGCGTAAATCTGGCATTTATTCCTTTCCCAATTTTTTACAATACCCCTTCAAGGGCAAGAAGTTTCTTTTTAATATCAATCCCGCTAGAATATCCCCCAATGGAATTAACCCCCTTTACGCGATGACATGGAATCAAAATAGGTATGGGATTTCGACCGAGAGCCCTCCCCACGGCTCTATATCCTTTAATCCCGAGAGTATGGGCAATGTCTTTGTATGTCCTAGTTTTTCCATAGGGGATTTTCCTCGTGATTTCCCAGACCTTTTTCTGGAAATTCGTGCCTGTAGGTTTGAGATCAAATTGAGAGAGATCCATTTGCTCCCTACTAAAATATCTCTCAAGTTCATCCATAACCGGGCAATCATCGGTGTTTTCGAGATGTGAGACTTTGTCAATGAATTTAACGGAATATACTATGTTACCATCGTGTATTACCTCTATGGTCCGCTGTAAATACTCAGATTGAAAAAAACATTTTTCAACAGTCATCTTGAGATATCTCCTTTAGTCTCTCCACACCATTTACTTCCTCTATAACTTCAATCACAGCTTCTGGAACCAAGTGCTTCCATTCTTCACCAGCCAAAATCCGTCTCCGAATTTCTGTTCCCGAGTATCTATCCCTTTGATACAATGGGCATTCCTTAACTTCCATTCCTTCTTCTTTAAACAGCCGTATAACAAGAGGATTATTCGAATAAACCCGGGAAAAGGGAGGAACCATGGATTTCACATGAGCAACCCAGAGATCGTTCCGGTAGATGTCCTCAAGAGGAACTATGTACGCTTTCACGTCAAACTCCTCAATGGATTTTGAGACCATAAGCAACCGCTCTCCTGCAGTAAATGGGTTTTCTATTGTATGGCTGATCTGAGCACTCCCTATACCCACAATTATCTCGTCCACTTCTTTTGCTATGTTTCGTATCACTGAATGATGTCCATAATGATACGGTTGGAACCTTCCGATGTAAAAGGCTCGCTGTACCATGAGTAGAACTCCACATCGGGGATATAAATCTTTTTTCTATTGAGAATAAAATTAGAGCTACAAATATATGTCAGAAAATTAAAGACGTGAAATCAATTTAACGGGTTGTTTTCCTCCCCATTGAAACCTGAGGAGGAGGTTTTCAATTTTATAGGAAAAAATTTATTAACGATTGATGTAATTCAAATATAACATTGAAATTTGCAGCAAAGGTGAGAAATCATGTTCAAAAGAGTAAAAACCGGCATTTACGGTCTGGATGAACTGATGGGTGGTGGATATAGGCCTAATTCTGTTAATTCTATTATCGGAACTACCGGGGTTGGAAAAACTGTTTTTGGGATGCAGTATGCGGTATATGGACTCAATCGGGGTGAGAATGCAGTATATGTCTCAATTGAAATGACTGAAGAAGAACTAATTTCAGAATGTGAACAACTGGGATGGCATGAAATAAGGGAACACGTAGAAAGAGGGAACTTGAGTGTATTTCAGGTTTATGCTGAAGATACTGTATTTCTCACTAGAGATCTCCTTGGAATGATTGAATCCGGATGTAAAGAAGGAGATAATAACAGAATAGTTATCGACTCTTTTACTCCTTTTGTGCTTAGATCTGATTCAAGAAGGAGGAAGGGTGTTGCGGAATTTTTTAAAAGACTGAGGAATCTAGGTACGACTGTAATTACTCTTGAAGAGCCATTTCTCGAGTCGTCATCCTTTGAAGATGCCATAATCCCGATATTGCTCTCAGATAGTGTGATACGACTTCAGAACGTGGGTTATGGTGAGCTTTTCAGCAGAACATTAAGGATTGTTAAGCACAGAGGTTCAAATCACGGAGAAGGTCTATATCCATACTATATCGAAAAGGGGCTGGGCATGGTGGTCGAAGCCTCAAAGAGTGAGCTACAGCAGGTCAAACCAAAAACTGAGTTTGGAAAGGAGTTTGAGAGGGTCATAAAGGAGATTAGAGGAAAAGCCCCAGCTGAGCTTGAAGAAATCCTTGTACAAAAACTTAGAGAGTGTTCTACTGCATGGACGAGGAGTGAACCTCCAACTAACACATTAAATCTATTCCTTAAAACAGAGCTGGATAAGTATGACTAAAATACAGGATATTGTAGACTACATGGAAAAGATAGTCACAGAAGAGGATGTGTATCTGGCAGTTCTGTATAGAATAGATGGTGTTCCAGCCCTAGTTAAGATGAAAAGTGATGCCAAGGATCTTGTCAAAGGAGTTATTTTATGGATGGAGAGGGAGATCAAGTATGTACTCCCCCTCATAAGCAGAGAGAATCTTGAGGGTATTGTACATGAACTCAGCAGCTATCAAGTGATTTTCTATCCCGTTTCAGAGCTAATGGTCCTTGCAGTAGTAGCTGGTGAAGAGGTACATAGACAAAAATTGATGATCGATATCGCTTCCACGAAAGAGAGCATTAAGAGTCACCTCATGAGATGAATATGAACGATTATGAGATCTATTTCTCTCCATACGAACAAGGAAAGGGCTGAAGAGGCGGGAAAAGATTTAGTAAATCAATTCAGGGAAACAGCGAATTTTAGACCCAATATATGTTTCTTTTACACCACTATGAAGTATCTTGGACGGTATCAAACCATTCTCGATATACTAAGAGATGAATTTGGTAATATCCATCAGGCAGGATGTGTGGTGGATGGATTTGTTGTTGGAGAACAGATCTGGACCGATGGAGCTGCTGTGCTCCTGATGGATTACACAGAAGGAAAGATTGAGGTTTATGGAGATAAGAAAGGGGGCGCCCTCAAAACTGTGGAATCCATAGCAGAGAAAGTAAAAGGAAAAGATTTTGATGCAATTATCTTACATTTTCCTTTGATTTATGTACCACCAAGGACAAGGCTCCTTCCTTTTTTGATAAGGGGCAAGTATTATGATAGGCGAATAAGAGGTGAGTCAGAGTTAAAGAAGAAAAAAAGGTATGCTGATAGGTTTTCTAAATATCTGGACAGGATAAATTTCGTCTATCCTGCGAACACAGTCCTTAAAATCATGGCAGAAGCAACTGATTTCAAAACACCGATTATAGGGCTAAATACTCTTCCCATGAGGATCGGTTATGACAGTCCATCCGTGTTTGCAAATTTTAAAGAGTATAAGGGTGGTGTTTCTGCTTTCTGCATTAAAGGGAAGTTGAATGTTGTGTATGATGACATTTTTCCTGAAAAAGGGAGAAGCCTAGAGGAGACCAAAAATATAGTTAGGAAGTCTTTCAGCAAGGTAGAGACTTTTAAAGCCAATATGAGTAAATATGTTATAATGGATATTGAAGGAAATCCACCATTCAAACTCTTGCAAGAGAGGTATAACACGATACACAAGATGAGTGAGGACGAGATTCTAAATAAAGTGGAAAGGAAGAAATTGGATGTTCAAACACCTTTTGTTATAGTCATGCCATCTAAAAAGACCTATGGAGCTACTTTGGTCGGTTTGGGAGATTATTATCCTTTTGACATTTATCCAATTTTTTACGATACTGATTATTTGGATGAGGAAGTGTTTTTCAGTTACGATCCATTTGTTGGAAAATTGTTGAACTTTGTGTCATTTTTTAATTATAAAAAGATTTCAGATTCCTTTGATTTCTTTATTCTAGATGCTGGCATGATCCCTGCATATAGTGACCGGATGTTAAAGATTATCCCTCCTATCAAAGAACGGAGCAAAAAATGGTTTGGGGTTGTGACAGCCCCTCCTTCAGCCTACTTACCTGAGACCTTAAAAGTCAAGGAATATCTAACAGAAATCGAAACTAGAATAACGTGTACGGCAGGTGGTTCAGGCGTATTGCTTGAGTGGTTCATAGGAATATGAGCAAAGCTAATACAGCAACTGATGCAAAAGTGGAGTATGACATTATTTTAATAGCTGGCAGTTGTTTGATTGAGATCTTCCATTTTGAAATGACCATCATCCTGAGCGAAAAAATTAGATATACTACGAAGGGCACTATTATAAGCATATACTTCAATGGAACGAGTTCGTAAAGTGGTAATAATACTAATACAATATAGTATACTATTAATAATAAAGATGAAATTTTCAACAAAAATGAGGGGGGGAATACTACACCTAACGTCTTAAGATTTGCTCTTTCATCTCCACTTATATCTTTTATATCTTTTAAAAATAACCCAGAAAGTCCTAAAAACATGAAAGCAATAGCGACTATATATGAATTAGTAGTAAATTCGTTGAAAAAAGCCCATAATACCAACGTATAGGTTGGCCAAGAAATTGAATACGTCACCAACTCACCTACATAATGCTCTTTAAATCTTTTGAAATATCTTCCAAACCATAATTTATCCGAATAAACCCATGTTACTATGACCCAAATTACATACAAAAGTATAGCCATCTTCTCTACAGAATTCTTCGAAATAATCAGTAATGGAATTATATAAAAGAGAATCGCTAAAATAATCGCAAGTCTCAGGCTAATAGTTTTATCGATAAGAGCATTTTTCTTTCCCTGCTGTTTATCTACTTCAATATCATTAATGTGGTTCCATAAATTCGCCGCTGAATGAGAACTCAAAGAGAAAATACAGGCCCATAATAGCTTAAAAGCTGTAACAGCCGTAAAAGGACCTACATAACTTATTGAAAAAACTGCTAACGCTAAAAAAGGGATTGGTGAAACTATAGATATAGGATTAAAGCAAAGAGAGATTATCCCTTTAATTTTCTTTTCCATCTTTTGATGATCCATTTAAACTGGGATTAAACTGAATAAATCTTGACTTTCTTGAAAACCTCTTCAGCTTCCTTCCTGTCCTTCTTCATTTTTTTCACCTCCCCATTTTATCTCTCAATTCTATATCGTGCAGCATTAATTATTAACTAATACTATTTAAACCTTGTGGTAACATCATTAAAACATTATTGTAAGAAGTCTGAAAACTATTTATAACCCTAACCTTAAAATATTATATAATGAGCTATGGAAAGCTAACAAGGCTTAACCTCAAATTCAACCCATTCAAAGATTACACCAAATCAGATGAAGATTTTAGAAAAATATTCTTTAAAAGAGAGAAAGAACTGAATGAGCTCCAAGGAGCCATTGAATTTTTCAGATCAGGAAGTAGAATAAATATAAGTGTTATAGGAGAGTCTGGATCTGGAAAAACCACCTTAATCAATTTTTTTCTTCTTGAATATAAAGAGGAGAAAGAAATATATCTTTTCGAACATTTCAATGTAAAATCCTTTTCTGAAGTATTGGAGAACGTTCTGGAAGAATTGGGTACCGTAAGGAAAGTTCTGGAAGGCCTGAACGTGGAGGAGGAAAGCAAGGATCTCGTAAGAGATTATTTATATGAAGCAAGTATATATTCAAAAGATATTAAAGTTATGCATGTAATTGACGATTTTAACAGTATTCTTATAAAAGAACTGGATTTTATTCTTGATGTTGTCTCAAAATCACCAGACCTGTTTCTGATCGTAGTCGAAGAGGACACATGGAGTGATGCGTTGAAAAAAAATGTTGAACTCTCTAAACATTTTTATCCCATTTACCTCAGCCCCCTTTCCCTTGAAGACCTTAAAATGCTTGTACTGCTGAGACTCCATGTTGCTCGAATGGATGACGAAATACCCCTTCCTTTTACCGATGATGCAATACAAATACTCGTTACATATGCTTTCAGAAACCCTGGCATACTAATAAACCTATGCAAAAAATCTCTCCTCAATGCAATTTCAGAAGGTATCACGCGCCTGGATAAGGGATTTGTAAAGCGCACCATCCATGAAAAAACAGGCTTTAAAAACTTTGCTACATATCTATCTCAGAGACAAATCGAAATTCTAGAAGCTATAATCTCTGAAGGTGGAGAAACGGATTTCAATACCCTAGAAGAAAGGGTTGGAATTTCACGAGTGGCAATAAACGAACATCTGAAAGATCTGTTTGAGATGGAAATAGTTGAAGAGGCTGATTCTCCAACAAAGAAAAAAATATTCAGAGTTACTAAAAAATTTAAAGCCATGATAGCTTAATTCAGAAATATTTACAGAAGATTTACAAAACGACATGCTGGAATATCTCTTTGTGAACAACCCAAAAGGTATATATACCTCCTCTTGATGGGGAATTTTAAAAAAAGCTGGTGCTCAGAATGAATTGAGTGCCATCGAAACCAATATATACACCAACCACCAGAAGATATAATTCGCAAGTCCAGACGACTTGGCGTAATGTTTATATCATCCTTTGATAATGTGAAGGATGGCCGTGGAACCGGCACGAACCCTGATAGTAGAGGTGCAATACCTCGATATGATGGGTTATTTCCCCTCCACGGCATATTTAATGGGGACGCAATGCAAGTTGCGTCTGACGTGGGCTTGTTGACAGAGCACATCCGACCAGTGTGTGTAATCGAGGGACATATTCCAGAAGGAATATGACTCCCCCGCAATTCTGGTTGATCCTGCCAGAGGCCACTGCTATCGGAGTCCGACTAAGCCATGCGAGTCATGGGGTGCTCACATCCTTCGGGATGTGGACACACCGGCGGACGACTCAGTAACACGTGGACAACCTACCCTCGGGAGGGGGATAACCCCGGGAAACTGGGGCTAATACCCCATAGGAGATGGGTACTGGAATGTCTCATCTCTCAAAGGCCTTCGGGCGCCCGAGGATGGGTCTGCGGCCGATTAGGTTGTTGTTGGGGTAACGGCCCAACAAGCCTACGATCGGTACGGGCTGTGGGAGCAGGAGCCCGGAGGTGGACCCTGAGACACGGGTCCAGGCCCTACGGGGCGCAGCAGGCGCGAAACCTTTACAATGCGGGAAACCGTGATAAGGGGACTCCGAGTGCCCGTGCAACGCATGGGCTGTCCAGGTGCCTAAAAAGCACCTGTTAGCAAGGGCCGGGCAAGACCGGTGCCAGCCGCCGCGGTAACACCGGCGGCCCGAGTGGTGGCCACTCTTATTGGGCTTAAAGCGTCCGTAGCCGGTCCAGTAAGTCTTCCGGGAAATCTGGCGGCTTAACCGTCAGGCTTCCGGAAGATACTGCTGGACTTGGGACCGGGAGAGGCTGAGGGTACTCCCAGGGTAGGGGTGAAATCCTGTAATCCTGGGAGGACCACCTGTGGCGAAGGCGCTCAGCTGGAACGGGTCCGACGGTGAGGGACGAAAGCTGGGGGCGCGAACCGGATTAGATACCCGGGTAGTCCCAGCCGTAAACGATGCGGGCTAGGTGTTACGTGGATTGCGAATCCACGTAGTGCCGAAGGGAAACCGTGAAGCTCGCCGCCTGGGAAGTACGGCCGCAAGGCTGAAACTTAAAGGAATTGGCGGGGGAGCACTACAACGGG
>MTND01000015.1 GCA_002010305.1 Archaeoglobi archaeon JdFR-42
ATCCACGTATCGACATTCTTCATTCTCACATATCGCCACGTTAAATATCACTTCTCCAGATGTTGGTCTGTATTCAGGGATTCCACGAATACAGTTCATCAGGCTTGTTTTTCCAGCACCGGATTTTCCCAAAAAACCGATAACTTCACCTACATGTATGTCCAGTGAGATACTATCTAATATTGGTTTATCTGAAGCGCGCTTTGGTGGTGTGTGGATATGCCAGCTGTAGTATTCTTCCTCTTCCTGCGGTTCGTCAAAATATATTGTCACATCTTTTACCCCTAGTATCTTATCATTGTTCATTTTACATCCACATCCTCTGGCTACATCACATGACCTATTAGTTATAGTTAATGATAAATATCAATATTAAATATTTAACTATTTTGGTATTTAGAGATTTCATGGGTATTATTAGATGATGGATTCTTAATATTTGATATGGGGTGATGATGGTCTAAGGCATCTTTGTATGATACAATCGTCTGGCCTCTTTTATAATCTCATCTGACTTTTCTTCTGAAATGAGAGTTCCCAGATCTAGGATTTCAAGTTTTTTTGCATCCTCCCCGAACAGTATATCACTTTCTACATAAGAGGGAGGATATACATAAGAAGAATTTTCGTAGTTTATCTCACTCAAAAGCGACTCCTTTATGGTCGGTGGTATTAATTCCCTCCCTATGTACTCTAAAGTTATTTCTGGTTGAGTAACCAAATAGTTAGAATACCATTTTCCAATCCCATAATAATAACTTATTATCCTCTTCACAAATGTGCTTTTTTCAGCATAGGCATTAGAATCCTTACTTAACACACCTTGATAGCATCCAGTTGGCCAGCCATACTTTTCTGGGTCACTCCCGATAAAAAATCTTGAGACAATCTCAAAAGCACTCCGCTCAGCTTGCATTTTATCTACATAGGCTGAGATAGGACTATAAAAAATAGCATTTAATCCTGGTTTAATTTTGTCGAGTAAGTCCCTGAGGAAGTATTTACCTTCAAAAACAGGTTTATTCACCAGTATATCCCTATAAACCTCTCCAGTCTTCTCATGCCTTCTTTCTAATAATTCATCTACAATTCGAGTAACAGTACCTTCACTATAAATGAAACTACCTCTTATTGATAAAGTGAAGTCATCTATCAGCATATGAGCAAAATTATCGGATCCTAATTCTTTTATTCTCCTTTTAAACCCTTTATATACTCCATAGAGCGTATAGTACCCCGGTGCTAGAAATATCTCATTTACATCTTTGTTCTGTCGTCTATTTTGCATTTCCTCACATATTTCAAATATATATTTTTGATATTTTGCTCCTGATATTATCTCCTGATCCGTTTCTTTAATCCTTCTGTACCATACTCTCTCAATTGGCCAGAAAATATCCTGAGAGTAGATCGGTCTTCTCTCTTTCATTGTTATATAAAAGGCTGCGGAGGATCAATATTCAGGTCTAAGTTATCAGCCTGTCTTTCTGATAAGACAAATACTTTAGACTTCAACTGTCTAATGTGGTTTGAAATCATATCTTTCCCTTTTTCTGTTAACACATAAGCGGGTAGGGAAACTCCTACTTGAGCAAGAGCTTTAGGTCCAATCAGACCTCTCACCAATTTAGAAGCACAACTCCATACGATATCACCTGCTTGTTCGATAGCTCTCACCTCTTCATCTTTCACTCCGGTAGTTGAGACTATCAATTTGTATACATCTACACCATGTTTCTTTTCAAGTTTAACAATTTCTGAAAGAACACTCGCAGCATCAGGCCCTCTGATAGTTACGCCGATTTTGCTAAATCCCTCGTCAATTGCTAGTTTCACTCCCTTTGCTTGGTCTATTGGAGTGTTAATTTCATCTAATATCAGTACGCCTTCATCTTTTAATCTATTGATAATAGAATCAATAGGGGATGTTTTGATGATGCATGACAAGACCGCACCTATACCTTGGCAAACATCTGACTTGGTTGTTATGACAGTTCCTACACCCTCACACACTATAACCGCACAGTCAATCAAACCATTGGTCAAACTTGTTGCAAGGATTTCAGAGGCACCAAAAGACACTGCTGTCTCTTCAGGGCTGACTTTTATTTTTCTTTCTGGAGTAAACAGACCCCATAACTCCATTCTCCATTCAATACTGTCTTCGACACTCTCCTTTGTTATCACACCTCTTTTTCTAACTTTCTCATGAATAGGACAGTATCTTACTTTTGGCTCTGATTCGATATTTATTTTCCCATCTTTGATGATAACTCTACTTCTGGCCACTTCCATTATGTGCATTACTCCCCTCCATTTCAGCCACTTCTAAAATACTTCTCAATTTTTTTAGATCTCCAATGAATTCAGGATGTACCTCTTCGAGATGGTTTAACAGAATTTTTCCGGTTGCCCGTACGAAAGACCGGGCACCAAACATAAGGTGAGGAATGTGTCTATCAACTTTTTTTTTCGCGTATTCCTCCAACATTTTAATCTGAATTCTGTGATGCTCTATTTCGCTCAACAAAAACAACCCCCTCTTAACTGATCTCTTTTAGAAATAGAGCACCAGTAGGGCACTCTTCAACACATTTGAAATCTCCACCACACATGTCACAGACTAAAAAATTTTTGAGAGGGTCTCTAATAACTGCGTTATAGGGACACACCTTAGCACATAATCCACAATTAGTACATGCATCTTTGTCAATAAAGGCCTTCATGTTTCCATTTCCTGTCTTTATCAACTCTATTGCATCTTTAGGGCAAGCTTCTTTACAGGGATATCCATCACAAGAATTACACACAAAAATATTATAAGAACCAGGAGTATTATCTCTTCTCACTTGGATTCTAGACCGCTTAGGGTTGTAAACTTTGTAATGTTCAACAGAGCACGTCAATTCGCATACTCTACATCCAGTACACTTACTCTCCTCCACAGCCAAGTACATCTTGATATCTCTTTTAGCCATAGACATCCCTAGGGGGTATTTTTGCCTATTGTGGTCTTCCCATAAAACACTTCAACACTTTTACTCCTGCGAACAGAGATCCTTTCACCTTCACCTTCTTTTTTAGCAGGTAATTTTTCACAACTTTCAAAAGATTTTTCGTCGTCCTCGGTATCACTGATATTTCTATAACCGTCTCATATCTAGCCCCTATAGTTACGACTGGTTTTCTACTGGGTCCAACATGAGCTTTTACCTTTCCATCTTCGCCAACTATAGCAGTAATTTTGCCTATTCCCCATATATCGAATTCGACTTCTTTTCCCTTGAGTGATTTCAGCTTAGATCTCACATCTTCATCAGCAAAGTTTATCCAACTTTCAATCGTCTGTGCAAGGATTTGTAATTGCCCATCTACAAGGGCTTTATCCATATCTATTGCCATTTTTATACCTCCTCTTCTATTAAGTATTGGTTTCCACATTTCGGGCATTCAGGTTCAAAAGTTAAATCCTCCTCTTTAATTTCAGCTGAACATTTCGGGCATAAATATCCCCAAGACATTTTAACCAGTCTTTCTTTGTGCCCTGTCATACAGCTGGGACAAATTGCAGCTTTAAAGGTTTCCTCCCCCTCCCCTCTCCATTCACATGCGTTACAATAGTAAATCTTTGCCAAAGAATTTCACCTCTTTACTTCTGGCCTACTGGACATACTGCAATGCAAGTGGTACACCAGGGGAAGCTCCCAATTTCAGAGTTCCACAGGTCCAATCTCTCGAATTTTGGATATCTTTTTTTATATGCTGGAAGAACTTTTAGCGCATTAGGTTTGGCTTCAACCCAGTCTATAGGTGGTTCATCTAACCCAGATGCAATCAATGCACCTGTAATCCCCCACAGACACCTATTTCTATTAAAATTGTACGGAGGCCTCTCATCAGGGTCTATCGCTCTTGGTCTACACTCCTCTGCACATATCTTACATCCTTCTGGGCACAGCTTACCCACAAGGTTTGGACCATCTATCAATAGTGGAGCATTTGTAATGACACTACCTATAATCACTCTGGGTCCACGATCTTCTGTTAAAAGCATATTTCCCTTTCCTTCCTCTCCCAATCCGGCTAACTGAGCAATGTATCTTTGCAAGTATGGTTGAGCTATTCCTCCACGGAGACTCAATTCCATTGGGATCTTAGTTGAAATTGGTACTGCCTGATAACCCTCTTTTTCCAAAAAATTAGCGATTCTGTAGGCAATGAGATCTGCCTCTCTCTCTAAAGTAACATACGTAAACCCTCTGGAAATCGCTACATCGTTTACGTTATCTGGATCTACATCGAAAACACTTTCAGGTAGAGATAAATAAAAAGCTACCGCAGTTTTTACATCTTCTATCAACTCAAATGGATCAAATTCCTGGTTTGGTGGATTTTTTAGCAATTCAGCATTTGCTATTCCTACTTTACTCGCGCCAACACTTGCACCGTATTCCTTAACTTTTCTCGTTAGCTCTTCCATATACGGACCCTCCTAGGTCTTCAGATATCTTAATTAATAAACATTTATATATACATTTTGGTTTTTCTGTCATGAACTGTAATTCAATTTCCCAAAGAGTTCGTTATTTTTGCGGCATATTGTGAGGAAAATGTGTCGAATTTATCATACTTTAATACGTTTGAGCATAAATTTAAAATATCATTTATAATTTTCTTGTGCTTAGGTGTATTAAACTCTTCAGGATGCATCCTTATATAGTCCCTTAACATGACTACCATGACAAGGAAATAATCCGCCTCGAAGGGTGATTGCTGTATTAATCTGAGATAAGCACTCAAAAAAGGATTTTTATGGGTCAGGAGTGGATTTTGAACCTCTAATGGAAGATTTTTATTAGGAAATATATAATATTTTTTGTATTTATCCCAAAGATCACTGTTTTTAAAAATGGACAGTTGTGGATTACATAATATCATGATATCGTAGACTTTTCTGTTTAATTTATAATTTGCTTGAACTGCTTTAAACATGGCCCACACACATAATCTTATAGTTTTCAATACATCAATCATCTCTGTTTTTGGTGTAACCAGTATGAGGTATAATAAAATTAGGAATTCAGTTTCTGGTATAATTGTTCTATCAATACAGATTTCAATCCCTTTTCTAATATCTCTAACTTTAAATCCTTTTCTTAGTTCCATTAATATCCTGTCAGATCCAGACTCAATTCCAAATCCAACACTTCTAAAATTGGTCTTTTTAAGTTCATTTATAATCTCCTCGTTTATGGTATCTATTCTTGTCATGCATGTAAAACCGAGTATATTATGAAACCCCTTCTCTCGAATTTTTTTACATAATTCTTTGATATATTTTTTATTTGCCGTAAAAGTCTCATCGTGGAATTTGATACTTATTATATCGGGATACCTTTTCAACAGAGTCTCTATTTGGTTTATAATCCTCTCAGGCTTATACTGGAGGTATCTTTTCCCAAGCATGTGTTTTACAGCGCAAAAGTTGCAGTTAAATGGGCAACCTCTGCTGGTATGGAGTCTTACAAACTTATGTTCTTTGTAATCAGAAAATTCATTTAAATCGACTAAGTTCCAGTCTGGATCAGGAAAATCGTTCGGATCTATAGGTGAGGACGGATCCGTCAAGACAACATCTCCATTCATTTTAAAGCCTATTCCGGGAATCTTCGATAGCTCATTATATTTCGTTCTTTCATCGTTTAGAATACCTTGGCTAACAAGATTCAATATTTTCCTAAATCTGTCTTCTCCACATCCTGTTACGACAATATCGGATGGAGTATGTCTTAAAACGTCTTCCGGAGAAGTAGAAGCCCACCACCCTCCTGTTATAATTGGTGCTTCTGGATTTGTATCTCTTGCTATCTTGGTAGCCTCGATCACTTTTTCTGCTATGGGTGATTTTGAAGAAAAGCATATTATATCTGCCCATCTGAAAGATTTAATCAATTTACTTCTGATATCTTTGATATAAGAACCACCGAAAATCTTGATGTCATATCCATCATCTTTTATTACAGAAGCCAGTATTAGAAAACCTAAATGAGGGGCTGGAGAAGGTGAGAATGGGTCTTGAGGAACCATTAAAAGCTTTTTACTCATGCTTTACCTCGGGGTTAAACCCTCCATAAAGGCTCCTCTCAAATATTTTACCAACATGATCCAGCAACTCTTTTGCATCCCGGTATCTAATAGTCTCTTTTTTGTAGATTATTGAGTTCTCAATCAGTATATTCTCTGGAGTTGGAGGACCAAGTGAGATAGGTTTATCTAAAGGAATTGCCATCTGATTTTTTAAATACCATATTTCCCCATCCTTTAAGAGATACCGTCTTCTCGCATCAAACATCAATCCATTCTCATCCAACCTCATGGATGACCCATGCACCGTGATGCCCCGCAATGCACTTCTCGCTGGATCAAAAAGCTCAGTTTCAAGAAGCTCCTTGGTATATTTTTCCAAGTCTCTTGCCCGTGCTTCCATAAGCTGTCTTCCTGAGTATGTAACATGATCAACACCCTTATATCGAACACTGTATAATCTTGAACGGAAAACTGGGACAAGGGGAGAATGATATACTGAATCCGTGAATTGTACAAATTCAATAGCATCTCCATGTTGTGCACCTGGAGTGGGATCTACTAGTTTCAAGATTGGGTCATCTTGTACCATCAAATCATCCAGTGGAGGATGGATGGCTCTATAACCAGAGCCAGGTTCCCTATGTCCTAACAGCAAGATAAGATCTTCATCCGGAATTTCCCTCAATTTCTTGAATTTTGCATCAGGATTCAACATGTAAGAACGTCTTTTGGCTATTTTATCATTTCCAGGATATTTTAACATCATTCCCCTCCCGGTCTCAGAGCATTTCTATCTCCAGTAAAATTAAATTCCCTTTTAGCACCTTTTGCTATTTCTCGTCTAACATATCTGAAATCAAAAACTAAATTTGGGTCTGAGAATGCGACTTTCACTACCGGACTTAGTACCCATGGATGTCCCTTTGCAGCATGACTGGCTGTAATTCCTCCAACTGGAAATGCAGAGTGAGCTACCATGGTAGAGAAAATATTAGGCCCTCTCAATTCAGGTATTAACGCTCCATCTGGAAAAGTAGAAACGATATCAGGGATACTGACCAAGTCAACAGCCTCTCCACCTCCCCATGCATTCCTGCCCATTGCCTCTTTAACCAGATGGGCATATACATAATGTCCCGCCATAAGGCTGGCAAGGGAGTTTCCTGTTGCAAGCCCGGTCGTAATGGATGCTAACGTTGATATCACATTTAGTCTGATTCCTCCTCCCCAATGTTCTTCCAGCAGCACTGGGTAATTATCGTATTCTTCCAAAACACGACACACTGATTCTTGGGCTATTTTCTTCACGACTTCTAGAGAAGGTTTCACTGAGTTATATCCTCCATAGTTATGATGAATCCATTCGTCCATGTACCTACTTAGCTCATCTAAGACTTCATTGGTATATAGCGATGCAGTTCCATTAACTGGTCCAACACCACCACCCATGTAACCCCCCCACCAGATGAGATCGTACAGAACACCACCTAAAGCGACAGATTCTAAGACATAAGTTAGTGGATCAGAAACCCGATCTGCTTGACATATGTCACTTATATAACCAAATGGAATACCTCCGAACTCATTTGGAGCCCTTGCCCTTCTTGGCCAGGTTGTATTGCCGAGGACGATTACCTGTGCATGTTTCCCTGCAAAAGCAAAGTCTGAAAGAGGAGCTCCCCCTCCAATCGAATATGCAGCAATAAAGGCCAGAACCGTCTGTTGAGAAGCCCATCTGTGAACTATTCCTCCATCAGCAATCCTTATAGCTATAGTCGGAACCCTTGTAACCTGAAATATCCTTGATCCTATTTCATCATTAATCTCTTCTGCTTTCTCTTCAGGAAATAGCTGGTCAATATCGAGTATAAATCTACTATCCAGCGAATCTTTAAGTTCCTGATTACCAGTAACAATTTTTGCATAGGAGTCTTTCGTAAGCTCTGGATTAACTTCTGCCATATGTTCTTGGGCTACTACACCCCCGGGCATAGTATGATTGACAACTTCCATGTAATGGTTAATAGTCTCTGGGGTCACTTCTTTACCTAATCGTTCTTTCAGGATCTTATGAGCCAAATCGAGTCCTATAATAACAGTTCTTTTAATGTCGTCACCCATCTGCTGTATAGCTGCATTATTTACAAGCTGTAAATCCTCTCGTTCACACAATGTTTCTGTTGAAGAAATATATAATGGCTCATAGAATCGCTGCCCGAGGGGAACTCCAATATCATCTCTGTCTCTGAGATATATCGGTATCCCTCTACTCTCAGCTATCTGCTTAGCCCTTATGACAAATTCTTGTTTCCGCTTAGATTGCTTCCATCCACCAAACTGATAAAAGGATGTGTGCTTATCGGTCAAATCTTCTGTATTGAAGATCTCTTTGAGCCTTTTTATCATAATGTTCTCTTTTTTACTCATCGCCATCTCCTCTACATGAATATATTATCCTCTTATGGATATCATGAAGCTCAGGTAAAGCTTCCCGAATTTTGTACATATTCTTTGATGTGGTATCGGGGACGAATAACTGCGTTCCTACATCAAAGCACATTGCAGCGCATATACATGGTATCAAGAACCCTCGAGAGCCTTTTACAGAAACATGTTCTCCAGAAAACACACCTGCTCCTCCACCACCATATATAGAATGACTTAACCAGTTCATAAATATAGCTGAACCCATAGCTCTTCCAAATTCAACGGAAGGTAGGCCAGTTAGAATCTGAAGCAAGTCATTATAGGTAGAAATTATAGAACCGACACTTTGTGCGCTCCTGATAGCTCCGCACTCTATAATTGTAGCTGCTAATTGACCTGAAGCAGCATATGCATTCCATAGAGGCATATCACTTGGATAATATATACCATCTAAGTTCTCTATTATTTTATCTTCACATGCTTTTTGGACTACAGCATCCACAACGTCATACAGAGTTCCCTTTTTACACTCTTTTACTAATTCGTAAGTTAAGTTATTCGCATTTAGACCTTGGTAAGCAAAACCTAGAAGATATAATCTTTTGTACCAGCCTACTGAATACCCTGTTTCATTGGCTGCCGCAAATTCCAATAACCATGCCATTGCTACAGAATCAAAAACTTTTTTCCCACTTAAAGCAACGATATCGTTTACCGACATGCTTCTATAAGAAGAAGAAAGACCCTCAACTTTGGTTGGTACTTTCAAAAAACTTTTTAAGAGTCCATTTGGGGCAACGTTCTGAGGGTATCTACCAAGGAGGGCTGTTTTTACTAGGTCAACTCCATCAAAGATATTCAGGTCAAAGATCTCTGCAATAGATTGGGTGAGTGCCACGGATGTCTTAAGGATCGGAGATGACACTGAATCACAGGCTATTTCGATATCATCCATAGGCACCTTGATTACCAATAAATCTTCTATTGCTGTAATTTCATCCGTAGCTAGATATTCCTGTAATTTGTGAATTATCTCTTCTTTATTCTCGACAATAGGGTGTTCTAATTCAACACCCAGCACTTTGCATTCATTACCCACAATCATTTCTCCACCAACGAGTCCATTCTTGAGGGTGTTTTCCAATGCATGTAAGTCAATGAAGACCGTTCTTCTGAAAGTGCTAACCATTTTCCTCAAATTTTTATTCGATCTAAAATCTAATGAATTCAAAGGAATACCTTCAGCAATTAATTTCCCCTTCTCGTCATAAAAGTCCAGTTCCACAGCTTAACACCTCATCAACGGAATTGTAATTAATGATAATTAGTATAAAAATTTTTTGCCATGAGACATGACAGATCCTTGAGTTGTACGTTTTTATCTAATCTCTTTATAAGTTAAATCATCGTATCTACGTCTCAATATGAAAGCCCTCTTTATTTTTTATCATATAAGCAATAAGGCATAGTTTTAAAAAAATTGGTGTGAAATGCTACCGAAAAATATTTATCAATTAATTTATGGGTAGCAGGTTGGTGATGGTGATTGAAAAATGCTATTGTAATTGTTGGTCATGGAAGTAATTTACCTTTTAATGCCGAAGTATTAAAATATCTCAAGGAAATACTTGAGCAAGATGACACTTTTCAAAACTTTAGAATTGAGATAGGATTTGTTCAAATAAATTCTCCAAGTTTATCGGCAGTGTTAGAGCGTCTGATTGAAGAAGGATATCAAAAAATTATTATAGCCTTGGTATTTATATCTAGAGGAGTCCATACTGAAAAGGACATCAAAGAGATTGTAACCAATGTGAAAAAGAAAGCTGGGGATGTAGAGATATCCATTACGGAGCCCATAGGAAAAGATATTAGGCTGGTTGAAATTATAAAAAACAGGATTCATGAAAGAATTGAAACGAATTTCCAGTAAAATTGAGGGTAGTATTTTAGTAGTAGATGCGACACATGGGGGTTGTTTATTAGCAGAAAAATTGAACGAACAATCCTTTGATGTTACTCTGTATGATCTTTATGGCACAATTACATCAGAAAAGGAAACAAAGGGGATAAAGGTAATAAAAAAAATTCCGTTGAGCATGTCTTATGACGTAATAGTCTCCCCAGTCCACTCCCCAGTCTTTAATCCCCTCTTAGATAATCAGTATGCCAATATTTTAAGTTTTCACGAAGCTGTAAGATGGTTAGCTGTAAAAAATTACTGCTCAATGTTAAACAAAATGGACATTATAGAGGTCACAGGAACAAAAGGGAAAACTTCAACAGTGTTAATGCTGGCTAAGTTAATAAGAGATCCTTTGGTTTATACCTCAAGTATTGGTAGCTATGCAAAAATAGATGAAAAAAGTGAGAGAATCTCGGGAGCCAGTATAACTCCAGTTAAGTTTCTAGAGATATTGGATCTAATATCTCAACGTGAGATTCCTTTGCCTGATTATCTAATAGTGGAGATCTCATTGGGTTTTATAGGTGTAGGATGTACAAATGTTCTGACTACTCTAGATTATGACTATAAAATTGCGAGAGGTAGATTAAATGCAGTTTATAGTAAATTGAGTTCATTAAGAAACACAAAAGGGATAATTATAGCACCCTTTGAATATATGGATAGGACTACCTTACCCGATAACAGAAACATATCCACATATCTCAGGAGTAATGATTTTAACAACAAAATATTGAGAGATAAACGAGCCAGAGTATTCACCTATAGTGCCAGACAGGAAAATGGGTATATAGATGTAAAAATTAAAGAGAGGCATGGAAATGCCGAATTCTTGTTACAAACAAAAATTTCTCCGATCCTTATTGAAGATATAGTTGTTGCAACCATAACTCTTAAATGTAAAGGCTTCTCTAACGAAAAAATACTGGAGAGAGCGAGAGAAATCACGACCATTAAAGGCAGATGTAGCTTACATATCTGTGGTACCAAAAAAATCATCTATGACAAAAATGCAATTTTTGAGCCAAGTATAGTTGAAAACATCCTTCAATGGGCTGATAATATTGAAGTAAGTAAAGTTGATAAATGTATGGTAATCGGCGGTCAAAGAAATTTTTGTGGGCAGTTGGATGAAAAAAAAATAAATACGCTAAAAAAGGTCCTCGAAAAATATGGGGATTGGAAAATTTTTTATGGGGGGGATCTGGGAGAAGATATTGCATCCTACATCTCAAAACATGGGCCTAACACCTGGAAATTAATCTCTGTACGTGATGGATGTAGAGAAATAGACAATGGCCAATTGATAGTCATTCTTGGAGATTTTGACTCTAAACTTTATGATATGCTAAAAGGTGATGGGAATGGGAACCAAGAGCTTTAGAACGTTTCATCCTCGTCCAAACACAATTGCAGCAGCTATGTTTACTTTAAGGGATCTCGGAGTTGATTGTATTGTTCTCCATGGTCCAAGTGGGTGTAACTTTAAAACTTCGAGATACTTAGAAGAAGAGGGTATAAAATGCTTTACAACCAACATGGGTGAGAAAGAATTTATTTTTGGAGGGAGGGAGAATCTTATTGAAGTTCTGGAGATGATAAATGAGCATTATGATTTTAAAACTGTAGCAATTGTTGGAACATGTGCTAGTATGATAATCGGTGAAGATATAGATGGTATTGCAGCAATGCAAAATTTACCTTTTAAAGTCATTGTCGTTAATGTACACTGTGGGATTAGCAATAACACAGAAGGAGTGATTCTCGCATTAGAAGCTGCAGAAAAAGCTGGACTAATCTCCCGAGAAGAGTTGAATAGACAGAGAGAAATAATGTATAAAGCGACAGAAGTTGAATTAATGCACGGTATGGCTAGTATGGAGTACATACCCCCTTCAAGAGGCGATTCCGTGATTGATTCAGTAAGGAATCTTGTATCAACGGTTTCAGAATGGGGGGAGTGTCTTATAGTATTTAATCCTAAAAAAGAGCTTGCATACATCTTTGCGGATATTTTGATTAACTTTAACAGTTTACTGACCTTTAACAATGTAACACCCACTATTTATACCAATCTTGATGATAGTAAAGGGCTAAAAAAAATTAGAGAGGATGCTAGAATTATAAAACTGGGTCTCGAAAAAGCAGGCATGAAATTTAAAGTGGTAGGCGGATTGGATGAATATGCGATTGTAGGTGAAATACTTGCCAAAAGAATCAAGAATTATAAGGGTCCGTTAGTCGTTATCGGGTTCCCACAGAGTATACCGCCAAAAAGATCAGTGTTTTCTTTGGGAGTAACTAATGGACCAAGAGAAGTCATACCACTTAAAAAAATAGGGTATAAAAATGTCATTGTAGAGATAGAGGCCCATCCTAAAGTAATTGGAAAAAGGCAAATAGTTGATTCAGATATTGGCGGATTGATTAAGGAGTACTTAAGGATAAACTATGTATCCTAGGTTGATGATTGCTGGCACAGGGAGTGATGTTGGAAAAACCTTTGTTACTGTTGGTATTATTGAGAATTTAATAAAAAAAGGCTACAAAGTTCAAGCTTATAAAGTAGGCCCGGATTATATCGACCCTCAACACCACTGGGTAGCTTCAGGCAGACCATCAAAAAATCTAGATTCTTATCTGATGAGTAAGGAAGAGATACTGGAGATATTCTGTAAAAGTAGTAGTAATGTTGATGTGTCAGTTGTTGAAGGGGTCAGGGGTTTATATGAAGGACCATATTTTCACAATCAGATTGGTTCCACTGCCCATGTTGCTAAAATTCTGAAAATTCCAGTTATTCTCGTTGTGAATGCGAGAGGATTGAATAGAAGTATCGCCGCCATATTAAAAGGTTTTAAAGAGTTTGATCCCAATATAGACATCAGAGGTGTAATACTGAATAACGTGATGGGAAAAAGACATGAAGAAAAAATCGTCAGAGCTATAAAATGGTATTTGAATCTCGAAGTATTAGGTAGTATATCATTTAAGAAGGACTATATGATCGAAAAAAGGCATCTCGGACTTATAACTCCTGACATATCTGGAGATAGATTTTTAAGGAATGCTAAAGAGGCTGTTAAAGAGTACGTTAATATGGATAGGTTGGAAGAAATTGCTTTTCATACACATGAGTTAAATTGTAGTAAGGCCTTTGCTGTATCTAATTTACATGGTAATCTACATAGTGAGACCCAGAACGTAACAATGGGTATTGTTTACAATTCTGCATTCAATTTTTATTATGCTGAATTCCTTGAAAGACTCAAGACACTTGGAGTGAAGTTATATTACATTGATGTACTTTCAGATGAGACTGCTGAAGTTGATGGGCTGTATATTGGAGGGGGCTATCCAGAAATATTCGCAAAAGAGTTGGAAAAAAATAGGAAATCTAAAAAATGGATAAAGAACTTGATTGAAGAAGAGAAACCGATATACGCCGAATGTGGGGGTTTAATTTATCTGACTCAAAAAATAATTATGGGAAACAATCAGTACAAGATGGTCGGAGGAATACCTTGTGAGACTATTATGAGTGGGAAGAGACATCTATCTCTTACGAGATTGAAAACTTTGGAAAACACCATAACAGGTCCAAAAAACACTCTGCTTAAAGGCCATGAGTTCCATTATACAGAAGTTGCGAATTTACCGAGAGACATAAAATTTGCGTATGAAATGAGGAGAGGATTCGGTTTAGATGGCAAACATGACGGGATAATCGAAAAAAGTATTTTAGCGTCCTACACACATTTATACCTAGGATCATGGGATCATTGTTCCCATTTTGTGAGATATATGCAGGAAGCTGCGAAGGTGTAAAGAGGAAAAACTACACTATCAAATAGAAGTTTGTAAGTTCCGGTGAGAAAATTCTTTTCATCTGACCATGGTTAATCAACTGATCAGCCTTTTCTTCGCTGTCGATAATCCAGATGAAACTACTATTCACACACTTAGACATTAAGTTGTAAACCCACCAGAACATGCCTCCTGGCCTAAGAATAGATGGTGTAATTTCCATGCCTCTAAAATCTACAATTAAACATAGATTTCGTTGAAAGTCTTTAGAAATCCGTTCCATTGCTGATAGATATTCTGTAGCAATAAAACTTAAATTGGCCTCTTCTGACTCTGGACATCGATCCGGGAAATATTCTTTTATAGTATCAATAATCAGCTTTTGAACATCTTCTGATGTTTTAACATTCCTGAAATCAAAGTACACCACAGCACCATTTCTTGATTTGATAGATGATTCTATTGTCTTCAAAAATGAATCTAATGTTTCAGGCTCTTCACATATTACACCTATCCTGGGATTCTCAATCAAGTCTTTGGTTTTATAGTCTAGTTTATCCACTGAGCCAAAATCTTCCAAAACGTCTTCGAGATATTCCCATTCTACTTCATCGTACATGCCTACCCCTCGCATAGAAGACTTCAATTCTTATTATAAAAATTTTGTCATCTTCTATCATTTTTCCCCCTCTTCAGGTACCTAAGATGCATATAATTGGCTGAGTCTGAAAACATCAAAAACATCTTTTGACTTTTGTAGTTGTGGTATTTTTATTAAAGGGTCTCGTCATCAACATCTTTCATCTTTTTAAGTACATCAAACGAGACATCAATTTATATTCGTTGCTTTAGAGTAGAAGGAAAAAATCATGAAATCTTTGAGTTTACTTTGTTTAGTTGGTCAATCCTTTACTTAAAACCTCTTCTAAGATCGTACCTTTAGTAATTATACCACCTAGCCCGTCTTCAGATATTTCCACTAGTACATCTACTCTTTTTTCTATTTTTTAGCAACTCTTGTCACTAGATTTCCTTTTCGGCGTGAGCAAGATATCTTTTTTAGTTGTTTTGTTATATCTTTAGCAAGCCTAATCATGAGAATGTCTTTAATCCTGTGTGGTAATTATACAAACATAGTATAAACATCAGTAGCTAACTCTACTAAGGTCTCTTGAAATTTAGAAAGATACTAAAGTGCAAACCTTAAAAAGAAAAAATAAGATAAAATGGAGTCTCTTCATGAGTCAGAAGACTCGTTATTTATTGATAAATTAAGAGAATGGCGAAAATAACTTTCGGGTAAGGATGTTGCAAAGATTTATGAAGGAAGGATGTTAGGCTATGATAGGTTTGACCAAAGAAATTGACGATCTGTCGGATTGATTTGAAGCTGAAATTGAGGCTGGATGACATGCTCCTCCAAGAGATAACTTATCTTGGGTATAATGTTACTATAATTGGACTGATATATTTATCAATATTTTTTGCTTTCGTCATCAGAGTCGTAACTGGGTTTGGAAGTGCTATTGTCCTCTCTCCTATCCTTTCTATAATAATCCAACCAAAAGATGCCGTTATTTTGATCATCCTTTTAGAATCAGTCATAAATGCGATATTTCCATTTAAAGAGAGAATTAAAATGACTGGTAAAGAAGTCTACCTAGGTGCTTTTTCTGGAATAATGGTTGGTCTCTTGCTTTTTGGTATATCATCCCATAAGGCTGTTGGTTTGGGTATTGGATTGAGTATGGCCATTCTTTCGGTGGTTATGCTAAAAGGAATAAATTTCTATTTCAATAACGAAAAGATTTTATTTTATTTTTTAGGTTTAATTAGCGGCTCCATGGGGGTACTTACTGGAGTTAATGGCCCTCAGATAGTTTTAGGCCTAGTGAACCAAAGATATAGACCTGATTTTATCAGAGTTTTCATAATAACGTATCTTATTGTTATAGATACAGTGACATTAATAGCATTTGTAGCTCTGGGATATATTAAGACATACATATTGATGCTTTTCCTCTTAGCAATCCCATTCATTATCCTTTCATATATGGTCGGAGTTCATATCTTACGGGGGTTACACAACAGAAAGCTGGAAAAAGTAATTTTAATCATAGTTTTTACCTCGTCTTTAGTGCTAATATTCAAGTCATATATGAGTTTCTAAGAAATATAAAAAGGATTATAGTGAGACCTATCTGGCATCAGTTAATTGGCTTTATTCGTCAAGTTCGAAGATATATTCACAAAAATTATCGCCTTTAGTTATTTTCTTTTTAGCTTCTCCAAACTTTATTTTCTCGTTCACTCCATGAGCAAGTCCTAGTGCATAGTTCCTCCATATCAAACAATCATCAGGAGAAGAAAAAGGACCCCCGAATTTAGATGCAAATGGACAATATTCAATCCTCAAAACGGATCTCTTACTCCCCATTTCAGCAATATACGCTTTGAGCCCCCATCGAAGTTCATGAGCCATCATAACAAGAGCCATGTCCTCAGTTGAATCATCAAGGTTGTATTCTTCTTTAATTCTTTTTCCTATTTCCTTTCCTAAAGAGAAAAGGGCATTATTTATCGCCTCTATACCTTCACTACCAGTCTTATATTCCACTGCCTCTACAACTTTTTGAATCATTACTCCAAGTCCACCAACTATCCATGAAATATCTGCTCTTTCTTTTTTTAAAATATTTTCAGCTATATCTCTTTTTTCTCCATTATGGTACATCTCAAACACCTCCTGCTACAGGTGGAAAGAAATAAACTCTGTCTCCATCATCGAGCAGAGTATCCAACCCCTCTAAAAAGTCAATGTTCCTGCCGTTAACTAAAATTTTGATAAAATCTTTTACCTCTCCTTCAGAGTTCACTAATGCCTTCCTAAAGTCCCCTCCATATTTTTGGAAAAGAAGATATATGAGATCTTTGACTTTCGGCGCTTCATTGAATTCTATATCTTCGGCTTTACATCCTGTCATTTGTCTAAATGTTGCATAGTACAATACTTTCACTTTCATATTATCAATTCTTTCAATTCTCTCTCTGTTGGGCTCTCATTGATAGTATCTCACCTTTTGGGCGACCTATCCTCTTCTCTTTCGACTTCTTTCGCTTCAGCATTCAAAAATTTCTCTGTAAATATAAGCACATTCTCTGAAAATAATGGATCAACTTTAATATTCGATCTGTCAGATGATATTTTCACACTGAATCCTCTTTTATCTAAGAATTTCCTTGTAAAATTTTTATCCAGCTCTTCAATTATAGTTTCACCTCTGGTTAGATCAATTTCAAGGATTTTGCCCATATAGCCCCCAGAGATTCTATCACCAACTATAATGGATAATTCATTATATTTAATTATTTCTCGAGCTAATGCAAATGCTAAACAATATAGAGTTATTAAGAAAGAAAGGGAAAATAAAAGAAAATAGTTGTTGGTTAAAATACTGTTAACGGAATTAACAATTTGCAACTTCCAGAATTACAATGAAATTAACTTCATGTTTTTTAAGCAAAAATATCACTAATGATCACAGATTGGCTGTGAATATAGCATAGCAACCCCCCAGCAGTGGTAAAAGTTTGGTAAACTAGTGAAGCAGTTAAGGAAAAGTAATCATCTAGAATTTTTTAGGACAATTCCTTTTAATAGAGACAGCTGTTACAATCCTCCACAATTTTTACCAACAACTAGTATATCCGTTTTATGTATCCTATGTATAGTTGAGATCTATCTAGAAGTTGGAAAGAAGGGCTCCAACTTCTTGTATCCTTTCAATAGTCTTCTTCTTCCTTGCTTTATTTAGCTAGTAATGACGGTTATTCCCCATCTCATAAGCTTCACAGACTTTTCTAGCTGTTTGGGGTAACCAATCGTTCTGTGGATAAATTTCAATGATATTTGCCAGCTCTTTCAGAGTCAAACCACTTTTCATCATATGTGCTAGGTACTGTACATTGGACTTTTCAGAAAAATTAACAATATATATCGCCCTTATCTCTAAACTAACTGGATCATACTTTAGTTTTATCAATCTCCCGATCCTATCTCGGTTTAAACATAGAAGAATCTCTCTCGACGGCAATATAAAGTGGTCCCCTCTTCCAGACAAAAATAGAAATTCATGCTCATTTCCCCGACTCTCATCGATGTACGACACATTATACATCGCAAAAACATTCTGAGGGATATACGAGTAGTCCATTGTTACATTCTTTCCAGCTATGTTTTGGGCGGCTGTTAGCCCCTCCAATCTTGCGACAGGAGTGAGATACGGAGGACCAACAACATCTCCTGCAGCATAAATCGTCTCATTTGAAGTCTTCATCATCTTATCCACTATTATCTCACTGTTCCGGCCTATATCTACAATTCCCTTTGCTAATTCAGAATTTGGTACTAACCCTGTCGAAAATATCAGACCATCTGCTTTTAACTCGATCGTTTCATCCTTAAGCTGAATAACTACTTCTTCAACCCTTTTACCACCCTTTATTTGTTTAAGGTTAGAGTTCTCTAGTATTTTTATTCCTTTTCTTTTGTATTCATCCATTAAAATAGCCCTTATATCCGAATCTAATTCTCTTAAGAATTCTTGTTGTTCTATAATCACTACATCTGATCCAAATACTTGGAAAATATAAGCATAGCTCGCTCCAGTTGTCCCACCCCCCACTACTACCAGTCTCTCAGGTATTTTATCGATCTGTATGATTTCTTTGTAGGTATATACACCTTTTAAATCAATACCTTCAACAGGAGGAACACAAGGCCGAGAGCCAGTAGCTATTAGAATATACTCTCCGGAGATCTCAGAATTACCAATACGTATAGAATTTCCGTCTATAATTTTGGCTGTGCCATAGATGACCTCTACTCCACTTTTTTCAGTCTCTTGTTGGATTTTTCTAAGAATTACGTCTCTTTTCCGTATGTACACGTCTTTAATTTGTTTGAATGTTGGTGGTTCAATTCCATACTCCTTAAAAAGTTCCATATTCAGTGCTTGATGGGCAAGAAAATCAATAAGAGAACACCGGCTTAATGCACATTCCCCTCCTAAAGCTGTCTTTTCTATTAATGCTACTCTTTTTCCTCTAGTGGCTAACCACATAGAAGCATTTCTACCTGCTGCTCCACCTCCTATAACGACCACATCGAACTCGTACATGAACGCAATATGATAAATCCTGACAATATATATCAATTTCTATTTTCAATTTCTACTGATTTTCATAGAAATCTAAGGTTGTTATGGTTATATCAAAAGGCTATAACTGAAGTAATATTTGCTGTAGATCGGCTATATTTGAAAATAAAGGGATACAGAAGAGCTCATATTGTTTTACCACCTCGCATATTTAAGCTTTATGTTTCAGATTATAATCAATTATAGATAAAGTAAACTATAAATACTATAAATTTGCATGATGGATTTCGAGGAGGATACAATATGGCTATTAGTAAAGAAAGACTATATGAGCTCCTCTGCGGCATTGTAGGGAGTGAATATGTTGCCAGTGATGTAGAAATTGTAATCTCGTATTCAAGAGATCAACATTGGAGGTTTGTACCACCTCAGATGCCGGATTTTGTAGTGTATCCTAGTAATACCGAAGAAGTAAGACAGATAGCTAAACTTGCCAACATGCATCGAGTACCTTTGATTCCCAGAGCTACAGGAGTCAATATGCGGGGTCTGTGTACTCCTACTTATGGGGGCATAATAATAGATTTTAGAAGAATGAAAAAAATTGAAATTGATCCTGACAATCTTGCAGCGATTATTGAACCAGGCGTAACGATGGGTGAACTAGTGAGAGAATGCCTCAAATATGATCTTAAACCAGGAGTATGTGGTGCTGCCCATTCGATAAGCCCCTTAGCTAACTATATGCTACGGGGGCACTACTGGAATACTGGAGAATTTGATTACGCTAATTATATCACTTCTATGGAAATAGTATTGGCGGATGGAGAGCTGTTGTATACAGGTAGTTGGGCATTACCAGATACACCCCCATATTGGAGGAGTGTATTTGGAGCAGATCTCACAGGATTATTTCAAAACCAGCCTGGAAATCTGGGGATAATTACAAAAGCGGCTATAAGGCTTTTTCAAGTACCAGAGAAGTCTGAATGGGTTATAGCTGGATATAACGATCAACACGAATGCGTGAGAGTTTTTAGAGAGATTGCACGGAGAAGAATACCAACTTCACTCTGGAAGTTAAACTGGGTCAGTTATTCAGGGTTTCTCTGTGATGATGTAGATTATAGAAAAGAATTCAAAGGTGCTTTTGGAGATTGGCTCATGTGGTGTGTCATAGAGGACCCCACTGGTAAAGTTGTAGATGCAAAAGCAGAGAAAGCTCTTGAAATTGTTCGAGAGAGCGATTATGTTTTTGGTGGAGAAAGATTTCCATTGCCGGAAGATGTATTGAAAGAGACTTTATATCCTGTTGATATGGACAAATTTGGATTTAGAGAAGGGTACTATTATGCTATCGGATGCTTCCATTCAGTTTCTCGAGATCCAGAGATGTACGAAGTTTTTCAGAATCTATGGACCGGTCAGGGATTGGATCCTGATCTTACGGGATTTGCTACAGTCTCTTACTATCCGTTTACAGGACAATCGACTTATACGGAAATTGAGGCACATTTCTCGTCAACTGATGATGAGACGGTTGAGAAAGTAAAGAAAGTCAGCGATGCCTATGTGAGAGAGATGCTCCATAGAGGTATTGCCTATGGATGGTTCAGACCATATGGATGGGCTATGAAACATACATTACCACGAATGGGCAAAGCAGCAGAGGTTTTAAAGCATCTGAAAGATTATTTTGACCCTAATGGCATACTGAATCCAGGAAAATGCTATTACTGGTGAGGTGAAGTCAATATGGAAATAAAACTAAACAGATGGACTAAGAGTGATATATTCAGACCTGAAGTGCTAGAGAAAATATATAATGATGGCTCTTGTAGCTTCTGTCACTATACACATCCATGGGAAACTAATGGACCTTTGCCAGGTTGTCCTTCAGGATTTGTCGGAATGCATGAGTCCTATTATCCAAGGGGAATGTATGATTTGATAAGAGGGATACATGAGGGGATAATAACCGAACCTACTGAAAAACTGCTTGAGATAGTGTATTCGTGTAATGGTTGTGGGCAGTGTGGATATGTATGCCCTTCCATGGAGAAATTACCCAAGCCTAATGAGATAATTGAGGAATTTAAAGCAGTACTGGTAAAACTTGGCTGGGGACCGATGGAACGACATAAAGCCATTGCAGAGGCTGTGAAGGAATATGGCAACCCCTATGGAGAGGACCCCATTGGGAAAGAGGGGTGGATGGACAGTAAGATAAAAAACAGGAAAAAAGGAGACGTCCTTTTTTATGTTGGATGTACATCAGCCTTACGAGAGAAGCAAATGGTGACGGCGACAGCTCAGGTTCTAGATAAGCTTAATGTTGAATATGCAGTCTTAGGGAAAGAGGAAATATGCTGTGGATCAGTGTTGCTGAGAACGGGCCAAGTAGATGTAGCAATAGAAACAGCCGAAAAGAACCTTAAAGCAATAGAGTCCAGTGGGGCCGAAACTTTAGTAACTGCATGTCCTGGGTGTTTCATGACAATGAGTCGTGATTATCCAAGGATTTTAAAAGAGAACATTGGCGAGGAAATTAAGATAGTGCACATAACTCAGTTCCTTGCTAGTAAGTTGAAAGAGGTTGAATTTAAGCCCTTTGATGGTACCCACACAGTAACCTACCATGATCCTTGTCACCTCGGAAGACATGGTGGTGTGATAGAGGAGCCAAGAAAGATACTTAAAGCCATACCGAATTTGCAGTATATAGAATTAGAGCGGAGTAGAATGAATTCATTCTGTTGTGGATCAGGAGGAGGAGTTAAGGCCGGATTTCCAGAGAAGTCTATTAAAGTTGCCAATGAACGTCTTAGAGAAATTAAGGAAGCTGGGGCAAATGCTATTGTGACTGTCTGCCCATTTTGTGAAAAGAACTTTAAAGATGCAACAGATGAGATTGAGGTTATTGATCTAGTAGAACTGGTTAATAGGCTGTTATAGGAGGGAGAGAAATGAGTAATATGAAAATCGAAGATGTTGTGAAACTCATAGAGGAAAGAGTTAAAAAGAGTGCAGAAAGAGGAAAAAAACATCTTGATGGGGAAGCACCTCCAGAGACCCCTATCTACTTACCTGCATGGACATGGTTGCTGGGAAAAGTTGCTTCGGTCGCATCAGAGAGTAGAATGTTATTTGGTAAAAATGCTATATTAATCCCTGTGTGGATAGATGAGGAACACAATGTAGTTTCTGCTTATTTCAACTGGTTCACCAATGGCATAATGAACTCATTTACCAAGCTGGAAATAACAAACGATCTGCAAAACTCATTCAAAGGGAAAACAATTGAAGAGGGTATTAAAGATGCATTTAATGCAGTGAAAGATAAGATAGAAAGCCCAGATGATAGTTATAGACCATTTTTGTTTGCCCAGAAAATTCAGTTGTTTATTGACAGAGCCGAAGAAATCGGATGGGAGGAAAAAGACGAACCAGATTCAATCGAAGAAGTAAAAGAAGGATGTAAGCTGACGTTCCATGCTTATCATAGTAAACCAAGGAAACTGGATGTGTATCCGATGCCCCCTTCTATGAGAGCTTACTTCCTTATGGGGCAGGAAAAGTTCATGAACTGGTTGAAAGAGCTGACTTGGCCAGAGTAATTTCCTCCCCTCTTTTTTGGAGCTGGTTGAAGTGAGTAAAGGCTATCAGGGGAAGATACTTAGAGTTGATCTATCTACTGAAGATGTAAAGATTGAAAAAATTGACAGTAATTTAGCAAAGAGATTGTTAGGAGGACCTGGACTAGCGGTGTATTACCTCCTCACAGAAACTGAAAGAAGTATAGATCCTTTTGATTCTAGAAACTTATTAATTTTCATGACTGGTCCCCTTACAGGAACACGTGTACCATCTTCCAGTCGATATGTGGTATGTACGAAATCCCCTCTGACAGGATTGTTTGCATGGTCCAGTTCAGGAGGACATTTTGGACCAGAGTTAAAACAGTGTGGGTTTGATGCCATCATAATTAGAGGCAAAGCAGAAGAACCAATATACATCTCCGTTGAAAACTCAAAAGTTTCAATTAAACCAGCCCAAGACCTGTGGGGGAAGACTGTTAGAGAGACGGAATCCAGTATAAAAAAACTCGAAGGTGAAGGAAAACGTGTATGTACAATAGGTCCTGCAGGAGAGTCTAAAGTAAAATATGCTGCTATAATGAATGATGAAGCCAGAGCTGCCGGTAGATGCGGGGTTGGGGCTGTAATGGGCTCCAAGAATCTTAAAGCTATAGCTGTTGAAGGGGATAGAGACATCAAAGTAGCTGATATAGAAAGATTGGAAAAATATCTGAAAGACATTAAATACGTTTCTCAATATGAAAGTATGGCTATAACTCTGAGAAAATACGGGACAGCTGGAATCTTAGGATATATTAATGCTCTCGGTGGACTACCTACCAAAAATTTTCAATATGGTACATTTGCTCATGCTGAAAAGCTGGATGGTGAAACCTTATCAAGAGAAAGATTGCTTAAAACATCTGCTTGTTTTGGATGCCCTATTTCGTGTTCAAGAATAACTGAAGTCAGGCAAGAAGAGCTAAAGGAGATTAGCTCGCAAAAAGAGAGCATTGAAGTGATTGAGGGGCCAGAGTATGAAACTGTCTCTCAACTTGGGAATCTATGTGGCAATGATTCTATAGACATAGTTTGCTTAGCGAATGAGTTATGTAATGAACTTGGAATGGATACGATATCTACAGGTGTTACAATAGCTTTTGCAATGGAATGTGCTGAAAAGGGTCTGTTAAACGTCAATGCAAAATTCGGAGATGTTCGATCCATATTGGAATTAATTGAAAAAATAGCTAAAAGGGAAGAGATCGGAGATTTGTTGGCAGAAGGAACAAAAGGAGTGGCAGAGAAAATTGGAGAAGAAGCATGTAAAATAGCAATGCAGGTCAAAGGGTTAGAAATGCCTGCATATGAACCTAGAGCTATGAAGGGTATTGGATTAGCATATGCAACATCTCTTCGAGGTGCATGTCATATAACTTCTGTGATGAATATTTCAGATGGTGGGCTATCTCAGAATCTTGTACCTTCTATGCTGGATCCCCAATCCACTGATATAGAGAAGGCTACAGTCTTGAGAAAATTAGAAGATTCATATATGGTTGTTGAAGCTTCTGGGATGTGTAAACTTTATGCGTTGTCTATCAACCAGGAGCAGATGCTGAATTTGGTTAATTTGGTTACGGGGTTTGATTACACTTCAGATGAGATGATACAGACTGGAGAGCGAATATGGAATTTGATCAAACTTTACAACATCCGGGAAGGTTGGACTACAAATGATGATTTGCTACCATCAAGAATATATGAAGAAGAGCTCAAAGGGGATTTCCAAATAGATAGATATTCGAGAGAAGAATTCGAGAAATTACTAAGGGCCTATTATTATGAAAGAGGATGGGATGAAAAAGGAGTTCCAACTACCCGTAAACTAGAAGAACTTGGGATATCTGAGTTTAAACCATGAAAATAGTAGATGATATACTTACCTGTAAAAAATGTGGTAAATTTCCAATTCAGATAGAAAATATATCAGAAAATGACAAAGTAAAACTGGATGTGATGTGCCTGAGGTGTCGATCTGTATATTCGATTGAAATTACCAGAAAGGAACTTGATAAAATCAAACAACTTGGCACAAAAATTAAGATGTGATCTCCATGGTCCACGAAAAAGGAGAAGAAGTGAATGTAGAAATTCCAGAAAGAATGAACATAAGTGAGATTCTCATCGACGAGAACGTCAAGCA
>MTND01000007.1 GCA_002010305.1 Archaeoglobi archaeon JdFR-42
CCGGACCTATCATGCCTCCCAGTACCATGATTACACCTCTCTGCTGGCCTCCTGATTTTCTGTTGTAGTTATTTTGTTTTTACTTATAATCTTTTTGTTGTCTGTGTCCTGAGACTGTGGTGTGCTGGAGGTGGGCTCACTTTCTGTAACAAGATCATCCAATACCTTTTGGATCTTTTCATTAGCATCAACTACAGGGACATCTGGTATTCGCATTAACTCCAGTTCAAATTCCCGTTTTGCTCTCTGATACTCTGCATAAATTTTTCCAATACTTCTAGCTACATCAGGGAGCTTATCTGGACCGAATAATAATATCGCAAGGATTATGATCAACACCAGCTCTCCAGCACCAAACATCGCTATCCCATTTTTCTGCATTTTCATTGGTCATATAACTTTTGGTAGATATATGAGAGAGCTATGTTCTCCTTATCTAGGAGTGTTTACCAAAAAATAGATATAATGTTTCCAAGTTGTATTTCGATTGTCACTTTGATCCGTCGGGCAAATTTACTTAATCCTCATCCCATAGATCCCATAGTATATGAAAGAGCAGGAAAAGTAAATCATGGATTTGAACCATGTGAGAGTGAAAAAATTTTTCAAAGAAGCGGGGGTTGCCGAGCCAGGCCAAAGGCGCTAGATTCAGGGTCTAGTCCCGAAGGGGTCCGAGGGTTCAAATCCCTCCCCCCGCATTAATTTACCAGTAAAATATATAAAGAAAGAACGCCTATCTATTTCTATGCCCAAACCAAATCTGGGGAAAACTCAAACGATCAAGAAGAGAGCGATATATGTTTATCTGCCTTCAGAAGAGATGGCAGAAAAATGGAAGAGAACGGCCAAGGAGAACCACATATCTGTTTCTAAATTTGTGATCGAGTGTGTGCAGGAGTTCTTTGCTAAAGACAGGTCAGATTTTGTATCGAGACGAGAGCTCGTGGAGAAGGTTAAAAAACTGGAAGAGGAGATAAAGGAGCTGAGAAAGGAGAATCGATTGCTGAAGAGTCTTGTCGATAAGCTGGATGAAGAGTTACGACGATACAGGGTTAAGCCCTTTTTGGATGATGATTTTGTGGGGGTAAGAGAGTACTCCAGGGAGCTTGTGGAGATCTTCAAGATGAAGGGGTTTGTAGAGTATGATGAGCTATATTCTCTCTTGAATGTGGATCCAAGGGATACAGAGCTGGTCAAGGGATACGTGAAGCAGATTGAGGCTTTGAAGCAGTATGGCTTGATTGAGGTTACTCCCAGGGGGTGGAGGTGGAAGGGTTAATGCTGAAGCAAACCACCTTCATTGATGGATTCAGGGAGGATTGCAGAATAAGAGGGATGACTTCTGAAAGTATCAGGCGATATATTTCCTGCCTTCGTTTGTTTTGTGAGTGGCTTGAGGATAAAGGGTATGGTGTGAAGGAGGTTGACAAGTTCATTTTGAGAGAGTTCATATCATATTTGAGGGATAGAGGAGTCAAACTGAAAACAATTGAAAATTATTTCTCTGCCTTATCGTCTTTCTATGAGTTTCTGGTGTATGAGGAAGTGGTGGATAGAAATCCTGTTCTCCAAGTTAGAAAGAGATATTTGAGGCGGTATAAGAATGGAGATGATGATGTGGAGAGGAGAGTTTTAAGTGTTGAGGAGGCTGCCATGCTGGTTAACTCCATATTAAACATCAGGGATAAGGCCATCGTGTTGTTATTACTAAAAACTGGAGTGAGGAGGGGCGAACTGATTTCCATGGACGTTGGAGATATTGACTGGGAAAAATATTCCATAATGATAAAGCCGAAAGCCAAACGATCCAACAGGCTGGTGTTCTTTGACGATGAAACTGCCAGGATTTTGAAGGAATGGCTGGAAATAAGGGAGGAGATGAGACCAAAGACCAATGCTCTATTTGTTAATGAGAAAGGGGGGCGGTTAAATAGAAATGGAGTGTATGGAGCAGTTACGAAGTGGGCTGCAAAGGTGGGTTTGCATAATCCTGAATCCAAGAACTTGGAAGATCATTTCTCCCCCCATTGCTGCAGGCATACCTTCACAACATGGCTTAGAAAGGCTGGAATGAGGAGAGAATTTATTCAGGAATTAAGGGGAGACAAGAGGAGAGAGGCCATCGATATCTATGATCATATTGACAAAGAGGAGTTGAGATTAGCTTATATAGCTCATATACCACAGCTAGGAGTGGTATAATTAACTTCTTAAAATTAGATCTAATTCTCTATCTCCATTTTTTTCCCATTTATTGTTCAATCCAGTAGAAGAGATGTCCCATTCTTCATATTCCATCCAGTTCTCCTTAGATTGTTTGACTCCACAATTGTGTGAATGATCAAGCATATCTTTATCTGAATTTGCTTGATATCCACAAACTCCATAGACTAATGAGGTTGTTTCTTTTTACTTCACCTGATTTGAGTGGGTTATTATATTCACCCTCTTCTTGAGGAGAGAAAAACGCATATTTACACATAATTTGTTTTTCCTCTAAATTTTGAGTTTCTTTTCCCCGATAACTGTTTTTTAATCGTTTTCGGAAAAATATATGCTGGAAGGGGACGGACAACACACCCACAGACTCTTTAAGATTCTTATCATCTATCTCGATGTGTTCCATATAACCCTGTATTAGGTCAAATAAGGTTGTTGATAAATATTTTTCTTTACTTCGAAGGTATGTATTTCTAATTGCCTCATCTAATAGCCCATAGAGGAATTTATCAAGATTAATATCTTTATAAAATTCTTTTGTATCCCGATAATCTTGTAAGTCGATATTTCTTAATCTATAAACATTTCTTCGAGCATCATCAGGATCTTTTTCCTTAATTAACACTCCTGATTCACATAAAGCTCTCAAGTTATTTCTAACATATCCTTCTGTAAAGATTTTTCCATTAGACCTCAAATATTCATTTATCTCGTCCACTGTCGCATATGGTACATCTTCCAAATAACCTATAATGTTATCCAAGAAGGTTTTGAGATGTGGTTCGAGGGTTGGATCTACCTCATTTAACAGCCTGAACACAGCATTATAATCCTCTACTGTTGCTATTATGTGCTCAGCACCATTTACTACAAGTTTTGGGCGAGATTCGGAATGGATTACTGTATGTACTATCAACAACTGACTTATTTCTTTTGTTTTTCTCAACTTAATCCCTGTATTGTAGGTAGAATAGTATTTTTTAACAATCTCATCAAAACATGGCAATATAACGCTCTTAGATTTGGTTTTTATGTTCTTAATTATTTTCTGTATTACCCCTCTGATCAAACTCTCTTGAACCAGGATTCTTAGCTGAAGGATGCCACCATGCAGTTCCCAAAATCCCTTCAGCATCTTTCCCGAGGGTGATTCCGAATCTTTCATCTGAAACTCCCGCAGTAAGAAGGGCCGCTTTCGGGTTATAATTGAGCTCTTTCATAGTTCTTACTATCAATATTGCATCTGGGAAGTATGTGCCCGCCATAAGGAGATCTGCTCCAGCATCTTTCGCCTTGCTTATTATTGGTGAAAGATCGGTAATATCTGCAGGGTATTTTTCGTCTACAACAATTTCTATTCCAAACTCATTTGCTTTCTCTCTCATTCCTGCAGCGTTAGAAATGCTGGCCAGCCGATCTCCATATATAATAGCGGTTTTAGTTGGCCAAGTCTCTTTAGGCTGTTCACTCAGCCATTGGAAAAAACCTATAGCATGCTGCTCAGATAGGCCCGGTAGGGTTAAGAAAACATATTTGAACCCTTCATTAAAGATCTTAGCTGATGTCCCACCCCCCTCTACTAAAACCATTTTGTACTTTTCTGCAATCTGTTTTACCACTGGATAAACAATTGTGCTACTGTATGGCCCTATTAGCAAGTCGACATTTTCTCTAGTAATCAGGTTTTCATATCTGCTAATTGCTATATTGGGGTCACTTTCGTCATCAAGGATTATTATCTCTACTTCCCTTCCAAGAAGACCTCCAGCTTTATTTGTTCTTTTTCCCCACAACTCATAAGCACGCTTATAATATATTCCACTATCTGCATATTTACCAGTTAGAGAGATCGTGCCACCAATTTTAATAGGTGGCTTTTCCTCTGGAGTGGGAGTTGGTTCCTCCTTTTTTTCTGCACACCCTAGGAAAGACAAACTGGCTATAACTGCTCCAGCCCCAATGGTTTTTTTCATAAACTCTCTTCTCGATATATCATCCAGCATTTTTATCCCTCTTATGTTTTCAACTAAAGTGGGCGATTTTAATCATGTTTAATGTGACAAAATATTAAAGTTTTTCGGTAATACATTTCCGATTAAGTAAACTATCGTAATCCTAATAACTTTTATATAAATTTAGATTACTATATAGATTTGATGAATCAAACGTATATGGATATTCCAAAAATTGCTCTTGAAATACTGAAGATCGTATATATTTCTGATAAACCGATTAGCTCAACAGAAATCTCGAATAAACTGCATGATCGTGGAATTTACATAGATCCAAGAACAGTAAGATATCATCTAAAACACCTTGAAAATTTGAATTTGACAAAAAAGATAGGGAAAAAAGGGAGTATAATAACACCTCATGGGCTCAGACAAATAAAGCGATTGATGGTGTATGAAAGACTGGGCAGTCTTTCATCTGAAGTGGAAAAGTTTATCCGTAATAGCACTTTTGATCCGGTATCTGGGAAAGGTACATTGCTCGCAAATATAGCAAGCTTACCCAAAGAAAACCAAGAAAGGGCATATGAACTGCTTGAGGAGGTATTGTATTGTAATATAGTCCCCTCCCCCCTTCTTGCTGTAGCCGATGAAGGGGGGATGTTAGGAGAATATGAAGTGCCTGAGGGGCATATTGGATTTGCATGTATATCGGCCACAACGTATGAAGCAGTATTGAGGAAGAAAGGTGTTAATGTAGAATCTTTTGCTGCTGGGGTATATCAGATAGAAGATAGTAAGCCAATTGGATTCGTTGAGTTAATCACTCACACAGGAATTACGTTGAGTCCTGGCGAATTGTTGATCAAAGCTGGTTATACCTCAATCAATGAGGTTATCAAAACAGGAAGTGGATTTGTAACAGCTGCTATCAAACGGTTCCCCTCAGTTTTCTTCGATATTGTGGACGAAGTTATAGAGCTAATGAAAGAGAGAAAAATAGATGGCATAATTGAGATTACTTCTAGAACTCCGGAAGCAGAGAAAATTGATGCTTCTGATGGGAACAAAGGCCGTCTTACGGTGTACGGGGGGGCTAATTACTTTGCACCCCTAATAGAGGAGGGTTTAGGAGCTCAATTGATTGTGAATGGAACTCTAATTGATATAGATTCTCTTAAAGATCCTAATGTAGTTTTAAGCTAAATAATCAATAAATATACATCTAACCATACAAATCTGTCTTATATACAAATTTCTATGTTGTTTATTATCGTTAAATGTCGATAGTATATATTGGGATAGGAGAAGAGGTGTTAGCCTCGTAATAGTCGTAATTAGTAGTGGTAATGTAGAATATAAGGACTTAACCAATGTGATAACCAGATTCCATACCATGATGAGTAATCAGACTGTAGAGAAGCTTTTTTCCGGGAAGAGATCGGTGATGGTAACTTCTCTCCCTGACTCCTGCACATCCCCCCTCAGGATCTACCTTAAAGAGCTGGTGCTCTATGCCAGCTTCCTGAACGGCCAGAAAACCCTTGACAGCTTTGAGGGGGTTGATGCTCATTGATTGCTACTAAAAAATATGGGGAGGATGTTTACAAGTATTTTAGACGGTTTGAGGTAAAGCAGATGGAACTGGAAGAGATACTCCAAGATATCAATGGTAAGACTTGGAAAGAAGCAGCAGATAAGCTTGGGGTTCCAATACCCATGCTTTTCACGTTTCTTGAGCATGCCATGAGGGTGGGAGCAATCCGTGAGGTGAAAATTAGATGAGGTTGCGAGAAATACTCATCCAGGTTGTTAAAGAGGTTGCCGAGGAGACCAGCATCCCGGAAGAAGACATCTGGAGTGTAATACCAAAGATTAAGGAGAAGGCCAGGATCTAACTTGATTAAAATAAAGAGTTTCCACGTAAAAGTTTAATACTGCTTACCGAAAACCTTATCTTTTCTATTAGCATACTAATAGTTATGAACATCAGCATTGAACTCACACCGGAACTCCTCGACTACATAGAAAATCAGGTAAAGAAAGGTAGATACAAGAGCAGGAGTGAGGTGGTGAGAGAAGCCATCAGAATGATGATAAAAGAAGACTTGGAAAGATTGCTGGAAGAGAAAGGCTTAGATTTAAGTAAACTTGAAGAAGGGAGAGAAAAAGTTTCAGGTGTATTGATTGAAAAAATGTTCAAAGGCAAACTTTAGAATTATAATAGATACAAACATCCTTTTCTCGGCTATACGATACAGAGGAGAAGCATTCAAACTCCTGACACTGGCAGAAAGGGCAGGTTGCAACATACTCATACCTGAATATGTGTATGAAGAATTAAGAGAGGTATTCACAAGGAATGGAATAGATTTTAACCTCGTTACTGACTTCCTTTCTACCTTCGAAAACATCGTTCTTGTTGAAAAGAATATCAATCGAACTGATTTGATTGAACTTGCAAAGGAAAAAGTTTCAGATAGAAAAGACAGACCAGTTTTTGTTTATACACTGCTCCTCCATGAAGAAGATCCATCAACCCTCCTTGTCACTGGGGATAAGAAGCTAATAGAAGCTGTTAACGGAATTAGGAATGGCGTGGCTCTGAGTGTAAGAGGCGTTCTTCAAAAACTTGGAGTTCTATCGGAAAAGGACTTATGACTGCCCTCTGGTTTTAGAGGAAACCCTCCCATTATGATAAAAAACCTGAAAAACCCCCCTGACTTGTTGATTTTTAGGAGTGTATAAAATATGCTTAAAGGAAAAATAGAAATAAGGAGCAAACCCCAATGAAGTAATGAGGAGAAGACGCTGAGATTTTAAGGAACATAATTATTTCATGATTGATTAAGCATAGATTCATAAGGAGGAAAAAGGTGAAAAGGTTAGGTGATAATTGAAGTAATTAAATGGATAATTGAAGGGCTTGATTCAGTCTTGAAGTGGATGCTCATCACATGTTTCGGCTACACTGGCTATCGAAATGCGAAGTTCGGCAGAATAGAGGTGCATGAGAGCATAACATCCAAGGCAAGAGAAATCCTGCTTAAAGCCAAGGAAATGGCAGAAAACATGGGATTTCAAGTTTTGCATGGAATAGTTGACTGCCTCTGGCTTAAGGGAGAGCCTGTGATGAAGCTGAAAGAGAAAATCGAAAAGGAGACAGGAATGCTAACAGAAGTTGAAGCTTATGACTGGATAGTCTTTCTTCCAATGCTGGATGGAGTGGGGTCCTACAACCGTTACTACGGAAGACTCTCAGATGGCAGGATGAAGATCAGGGGGATCATGGCCAGAAAAAGAGACACTCCCGATTATGTAAGGAGAATGCAGGTCGAAATGCTCGATGTTATGAGAAACACCAGAACTCTGGAAGAGGTTAGAGGACTGGAAGGAAAAATTAGAGAAATTTACGAACGGTATTTGAAAAACCTGAGAAATGTGGATCCGAGAGAGCTTGTGATAAGGCGAAGAATAGGGAAGATCAACTATTCAAGGAAATGTCCCGAAGCTTCGGCCATCGAAGCATACAGAAGGCTCGGCATCAAGTTATCTCCAGGAATGGAGATCGGTTATGTTGTCCTCGATTCTCAAAGATGGATTGCAGAAACGGAATGGACTGCTGAGAGCTTCGATCACAGATACTATCAGAAGATTCTTGAAAAAGCATGGGAGGAAGTTAGATTTGCATTTTATTTTTAAATAATTACAGTGAGTGATAGATACCGATTTGTCCGAAAATTAGCTTTTAGCTCATTTAAAATGTCAAAAATCCCTTCGAGACAAGATGAGATTGAGAAATTTTTAGAGATTTTGTTGGATACGGGTAATAAAGAATAGTGGAGTTGTTCAGAGCAAATGATTACGTGTGATGCTTTATGCAAAATGGACTTAAATATATGATGTACAACACTTCGAGAACGATGTAGCAAGATTATTCTAACGTCTAAGAGTGTAAAGAGAATCATATAGATATAACAACTTTACATCTCTAAATTTCAATTATTTCTACCTGCCTTGCACAACACTATTAAAGACTATAAAAAAGCTGGAAAGCTATAGTATTATGCATCTACTGTAGTGGTTTACTCTGGTAATTCTGCACCTAGTCTCCTTATTAAGGCGATTTGATCTTCCAGTACGATAACCTCATATAGACCTACAAATCTTAAGCAAAACTCTAATACCTTCTCCCTGATATTATGTTGTAATGTTATGTCCAAATAATTTACTTCTTCCGTAGGAGAGATTTTCATGGTGTCAGTGGTTTTATTATATTCTATGATATAGCCGTAAGGACGAGTAGAACAAACACGATATACCCTAACGGTTACAGCATTTTTGTCGTAAGATATTATCTCGCCCACTAATGCGAAACCCAAAAATTCATTAGATTTTGACCTCATCTCCATCCAACCGCATTCATCGCAATACGCAGTAAACTTATCAAAATACCTAATATCACCAACTTTCAATGCATAATGTAATTCAATATTTCTCAGTTTCTTCCCGCATTGGAGACAAACTCCTCTGTTTAATTCTGCGAGCTCTTCTAGGTCTTCTTTAGAGAGATGGCGCACATAATCCTCTAAGGAACTATCAAAAACGTAATTTACATCATCTAATTGAGTCACATCAGTAGGACAATCTGTATCCTCTCTTTGGGATCTAACAGAAATGTGACCTTCGCCTGATTCCTGAATTACATTCTCAAAATGGCTCGTATTATAACCAGAGGGCCCAGATATCCGCTGGCTGAACTTTACCAATCCCAATTTCTCTGCCTTCTCAATCAACGATTTGTATCTATTGTATACTTTCTCGAACTCCTCTAGTCCCTCCAATATTTCTTTCAACTCTTTTATCTTGTCTTTCTGTACGTCTATTTTTAATGGCATATATACTGTCCATCCCCCTTAATCCTTATATTTGTCTACTATCTCCTTTGCCATGTTTGCCAACTTCTGTACGTCAGGGCTGGCAATGTTAACAATAGCATCTATAACAGTAGACAACCTCTCCAAATCTTCACTTCTTACATAGGGCATAATTTAAAATTGTTAAAACTTGTTTATATATCATTTCCAACGTCTATGAAAGTATTGCAATATTCTATACCCTAAACAACAATTCAACTAACCTATATCTCTATGTCGAGACGTTCTCTAAAATGCTTAAAAAGTAAGAATGTCAAATAAGTCCTATATGCGGGTATTCCATTAACTTCATCAAAAAGTATAGAGAGAATTTTAGGATACTGCTCAATTCCTCTCGCATATTAAATATTAAAAACTCCTACATAATTATAACTCAAGATTAATGTTTTGTAAAAACTTTAATTAAACCTTAATTTCAAGCAAATATCCAATATTAAGTTTAACTTTTCACATTTTCCGATTTTTATCCGTCCTGATTAGAGGATGAGAGGCCTATAACTAAGAACAAAACACTTTTGATTGGTATTTATCTACTATCTTATTCAAAAAGGTAGAGAATTTTTCCACTTCTATTTTGAGGATCTTATATTCTAAAATGGATGAAAACGGCAAAATTTGGGTTGTATTTGGGTATAAATGGATAAAAGTACTGTAATTTCGATAAAAGCTACGAATATCCAAGCTCATCAACTTCCCTGAGTACTCATATAAAAATGTAGGACGTAGAGCTGGTGCAACTACTCCACCACTTCGCTTTACAACTTTATCTAAAATATGCTCCGAGAGCCTTATATCTTTTTGTGCAGCAACTTTTTTATCTTGAATTGAAGTCAGGATTTTTATTAAATTCTTACGGGAAAGATCATAAAGTTTCTTAACATCAATTTCCAAGTCTTTAAAGAGTTCCTTCTTGTTCTTGCCGATATAATCAACTGGCACTCCAAACAGATAATAAAAGAGGGGGAAAGATATTTGCTCTCTAACAATCTTAAGGATCCTTCTTTTGCCGATATTTTTTCCACTTAGCTTAGTATAGGTTAGTATATCCTCTACGAGGGGTTTTAATGTACTTTCGAAATCTTTTAAATTAACTATAGAACCTTTAGCATCTTTTTCTTTGATATTGGCGAGAATATTATAGTGGTTTTCAGTGTATCCAAAAAGATGATTTGTATAGTCTTCCAAAAATTCGTACTCTCTTTTTTTCAGTATTGAAATGGTGTTTCTAAGTAAACTATCCAAAAACACAGAATAACTCACAATTTCCAGAATTCTACGAAATTCCCTATATACTGATGTCGCTAACCCCCCATTAATTAATGATACACAGGAATTAATACTCGCCACAATTTCTGGTAAAAAATAGTAAAAGAAAGGAATGGGTTTATGCCTATATCTGCTTTCTGCTGACTTTTGTAGATTAGATAATAAGATTGTTAATTTATTTAAAATATCTAAAGACGCATCCAAATCTTTCTGGATCATCATTTTAATTTCCTGTTGTGTATCTATAAATTTTGATACCAATTCAGGGTTTCGCATGAATAATGTGACGAGATATAACCTCGAGGAAGCTATATTAGTATATTTTTCACTTAATGCCGTATTACTACGTGCTAAATTCTCTAAATACTGATCAAATTTATCTCGATTTATATTTATAATGAGATTGATCTTAGGCTTACCGAAAACGGATTTTCTAACTTGAAGATTGACAAAGTCAAATTCTACTCTTTTAAAATCCTCGTTTAATTTTGATATCTGCTCTTTGGCTAAATTATACGCTTCCTCTATAGTACTTGCTTTATCACTTATCTCCCCCAAGTAAAATTCGACATTCTCATAAACATAATAGGGTAAATCGACGTACAAATATTTACTCCTGCCACCTATTTTGAAAAATCTTATTTTATCTTTTTTAAGCACAATGTAGTAAGGCCATTGTGGCCATCGAAGTTTTGCCATAATAACCCATAGTAACTTAACATTTTAATTTCTATAAAGTTTACTACCTTATAAGTAATTGAAAAACATCAACGAACAAGACTTCTATCTAGTATCTTACAAAAAGAGTCGACTTAGGTTGAAGTTTAGTGTAATCTCAGGGAGTATAGAGATTACATGAAAAATAAAGAAAGAGTTAAAATCGAAGATGTACTTAATGAGAATCCAGATAAATATGATCGTGCATGGGATAAAATAACGATGATGTAGCACCATTGCCTAACAGCTGATAAGAAGGCTGCATGTGACAATGTTAAGGCTACCTTTTAACTCGAAACATTGAAAGACATTAGTTCAGGGGATAGAGAGGATGTATGATTTCGACAAACAGGTTGAAAGAAACTTGAAAGGGATTGAATTGGAAAAGTCTGGACGAGTTGATGAGGCCATCCAATTGTATGAAGAGAACGTGAAAGAGAACTTTGAAGGTAGCCATCCCTATGATAGGCTGGCGATAATTTATAGGAAAAGAAATATGATAGACGATGAAATTAGGGTTTTAGAAAAGGCCATATGGGTTTTCGAGAATATCGTACATAGAGAACGACTTGATAAATGGCCAAAGCTAGAGAAGTTCAAAAAAAGGCTGGAAAAGGCAAAAAAGTTAAAATCGAAACAATATCGCTAACTAGTTGTTTGAGGTTTGTTAAGTTCTCTTAAATCCTTGCTTATAATTGTATTCAATTCATATATTTGGAGTATGTAAGGAGCTATTGCAAGAGATAGGAGCTAGCAACCTACTCTTCTCATCATTCCATCCTTTCGTGCACTCATGTCATTTTACCTTTCAGCCTTCAGCACTCCTTTCTGGATGTATATCTTTCCATTTTCTTTGAAGAACAGCACATAATCTCCTTCGTTAATGTCGAGCTCTTTTCTAACTTCTTTTGGGATGACGATCTGATTTCTGATGGTGACTTTAGCCTGAGCTATATGTTTCATGTCTATATTCCAACAAAGAAAATCTTAAATATGGTTAACACTGAAATCTTTTTACAAGAATTCATTGTATATATAAAATAGCTGAAGGGACTAGGGGGTTGAAGGAGATCATAACTTATTGTTCTAGATAGGGGAGATGTGGGTATGAGAGTTAGGATTGGAATTATGTTGGTAATTTTGCTACTTTTTGTTATGCCAACGAGTGGTCTATCCTCCAGTGATTTCAGTGAGAGCCATGTGATTACACCATATAAGAGTCAATACACGGAGGGAGATACAGTCCAAGTTAAGGTTACGATATATCCAGACCCTCCTTCTGTGTTAGCCTATAGAAAAACGCCCATAACTTTCATAACGGATTTAGAGAACGCACAGTGGACTGGATCGATTAATTTTGCAAGTGATGGATCCAGGGCCATATGGGGTTCTGGAAGTTATCTCTCTGATGAGATAGGTTATACAAGTGGTGGAATTTCAAGTATTGAAATAACATTAACAGGAAAGATTCCAGCCGTAGGGTCTGCAAAAAGCGTAAATCTCGTTAAATTCGTTATAGATGGGCAGGAGGGTTTAATTCCTTCGATAACTGCCGAAGTTAGCCCTAACATAGTAGAGCCGACACCTACACCAGATAATGAGCTTAATTCTGGAGATTTCACGGTAACTTACTCACTGATACCATCAAAAGATTACTATGAGGCGGGAGACACCATTCAGGTTGATGTTGCAATATACCCAGATCCACCATCTGTGTTAGCTAAGAGAAAGACACCATTCACTTTCTCCACAGATCTTGAACTTGCATTCTGGACAGGCTCAATCAACCTTGCATCAGGTGGTTCAAGGCCCATCGAGAGCTCTAATAGCTTTCTGTCTGATGAAATCGGGTATACAAACGAGGGGATTTCGAGTATTGAATTCACGTTAACGGGAAAAGTTCCCATGGTAGGTTTTCTTAGCAAGAATATAACTCTCGTTAAATTCGTGATCGACGGTCAAGAGGATATCATAGACCCTATAGAGGTTAAGGTCACTTCTAAGCTGGCACAGCCCACTCCCACACCAATTTCAGAACTTAAACCAGATGATTTTAAGAGAACTTACACGCTCATCCCATCAAAAGGATATTATAAAGCTGGAGATACCATACAGATAAAGACGATAATTTATCCAGACCCTCCTTCTGTATTGGCTAAAAGAAAGATGCCTATAACTTTTATAACGGATTTAGAGAACGCACAGTGGGCTGGATCGATTAATTTTGCATCAGGTGGTTCTAGGCCCATTGAAAGCTCGTGGAGCTATTTGTCCGATGAAATTGGTTATACGAACGAAGGGATTTACAGTATAGAACTGACATTGACAGGACAGGTGCCCTATGACTACTCGAAAGATACCATAAGTCTTATTGAATTTGTGATAGATGATAGAGAGGATCTATTGGCACCAATAACTGCAAAAATCAGTCCAACGGTGATGCAACCTACCCCAACTCCAACTTCTGTTCCTCAAACGCCTAAATATTCAACAGAGGTTAGAGTGGAACGTACTATAGGCCCATATTACTTGCAGGAAGGGGAAACAGTTTCCATAACTTTAGGTTATAATATGGGTGATGCAACTGGGGCAATAATCTATGAATATATGACGGGTATGTCTCTTCTTTCATCCAACCCTTCGCCATCCGTAGTTGGAGGTAGCGAAGCTCCAGATTTCCTTAAGAAAGAGGTAATGGAGTATCCTGATGGAACTCTTGTAAAATGGGTCCTATATGACAAGGAGGGATTGGGGAACGGTAGAATCGAGTATCAGGGAGTTGTAGAAGATCCATCAGGAGTACATTTCGCGGGAATGGGATTAGCTATCATGTCTGACGGCAGTATGAAATGGGCACCTATCACAGGTGTATCAGATCTAGTTAAACATGATTTACCTGGATACTGGGATGATGATGGGATTGTGACAGATGAGGAACTCCTTTCAGTGATTCAGGCCTGGGCTAATCCTGATCATCCACTGCATGATAAGATCACCGATGAAGTATTGTTGCAATATATTGCGATTTGGGCGGGATAACATGAAGAAGATTATGTTGGTTTCTTTAATTTTACTGCTATTATTTCTTCCAGTTGCGCAAGCAGAAATGGTGGAAGTAAGTAGAACTGTGAAAAATATTAATAACACTGTTAAAGAGGTAGAGCTGGCATATAACACGAGTGATCGGATTGTAGGGCTGATCATCATAGAGAATCTGCCAGATTCCTGGAAGGTAATAGATTCAAAACCTCCTTATAGTTTTAATGATGGAGAAGTTAAGTGGTTGATTAAAGACCCTAATGGAATCAAATCAGGGGTTATCAAATATCAAGTTAAATCAGAGAAGGGCGAGAAGATAACAGGAGAATGGAAGGCCATACATTATAACGGAAGTAAATTTGAAGGAGAGATACAGGATCTAACTACTTCGAGTCCGCAATCTCCTGGGTTCTCTTTAATTGCTGCTTTAATGGGATTTGCCTTCTTAATATGGATTAAAAGATACTGGAGAGGGCAGTGAAATAAATATTCTCTAGTAGTAAATTTTTCAAAGAACTCTTTGCATGGTATTGGAGAGTACATTGGCTTTGGATAGTTCCGCCTCTTCTCAGCTAATTCTAAAAAATCCATGTTACCATCCCTCCTCAGACTTTTATCCCATTATATTTCAGAATACCTTTAGCAATATCTTTCATATCGACAAATATTATTCTTTTCTCCCTGATGTCAGATGGGTCGTATCCACGGTCAATCAGAAAGTCATATGCGTTAATTAAGCTGTAAGCTTTCGGCATAATATACCTTTCAGCATAATATTTTCCACTTCGGGTTATTGTGTATTTGTTCATAGGTCCACCTACTCTGCCTGTTTTCACTTTCTTCTTCGTTACATGCTCTTTTTTGAACATACTATTCAATATTCTTTTTATATTCTTTATTTCCATGTTTCTATCAGGGGGATTGACAAAGTGAAACTGTATATCATCAACGATATCATAGACAGTAGCACCATCTTCAGCCCTGTCGTACAAATAAATGTATACACTGAACTTTTTAGGCAGGAATCTCGAATACTGTGCAGAGATAACAGAGCTGATAATCCAATGTATCTTATCAGGGTCATAGTCTTTAGAAATATTAGCGTATATAGCCTCCTTTGCCATTAAAGCGTAAGGCACCTTCATGAAATAATCTTTATAATTACTTGTTAATATATCTTATCCCTTTTGAACAAGGGTTATTATATAACGTAAAAGGTATATAAACAAGCTATGATATAGATATCGTACAGGACAACTACTCGAAAATAAGCGGATATTAACGAAGCTTAACGTAGGAGGTTGTGGAGGATGATTGAGGAAGGAATGGATATAGATACTACAAAACTACAAAAAAAAGAATCCTATCTTATGGAATTTAACAAAGACGCCTAGAATGATTGTGGAGATGTCCAGATCAACATCCAATTAAAACTCAATTACAAAAAATATGAAGGAAGAGGGGAGAATAATGTTGAGACAGATTTACCCTGAGCGTGTGAGCGGTCCAATGTTATAAAAGATTCTTTTCTCGATTCTCTGATAAGGACTTTAGAATTTCTATTTCAAACATTCGTTAATCTCTCTCCTCTGTTGCCTTAAATATTCCAAAACTAAAATGATATCTCCATCTCTGTAATTTTCGTCTCTAACCCTGAGAGCATACTCTTTAACATATTTTACAATCTCTTTTTTGTCCACTTTTCCATGTCTTTCTCTGCAAAGTTTACTAACGATGGACAAAACATCGTCATGTAATGAGTTATATGAGATCGTTGGAACACCAAGAAGAGTGGCTAAGATTCTCAGTTCCTTATCATTTGTAAATAAAACTGCTTCTCTACGTATAGCCTCTAATAGTATCATTGAGTCCCTAACATCTCTTCTGACATCTTTAATACCTTTGTCATTTTTATTTTCTTTAATTGCCAGCTGTGTCAGTAGTTCATTGGTTGCTGCCTCTTCTGATAATTCTCCAGAAATTGTTAACTTAATAGAATTGACAGATTTGAAATCTTGCAACCTCATTAAAGCTCTTATAACTTTTCTCTTTTCTCTACTGATCTGAAATTTCCTCTTCAGCTCGTATACAACTATCGAGGGAATTACAACTTCTCTATGTGATACGAAAGTCTTAAAAAAAGGACTATCGCTGATAAAAGGGAAGGCTCCTATATCGAGAATATTGGTGTCAAGAACCAATGGCCTGTTTTTGTTGTAGAGTGGATTGTCAAATAACTCAACATGAAATTGAGTTTTATCAACGATTTTTGGAAGAGCGAACTGCTCGTAGATCACCTGACCATAAGGTGTTGATTGAACAAATGGAAGGTCTTCTTCAGTTTCCTCAGTATCAACTTCAAGCACGACGGAGGGGGATGTAAACGGTGTAAGAAATTCACCTAGATGTACTATCGGATTGTGTGAAAAAACAGTATCTCTTAAGTTTTCTATAATGAACTCAATACCTTTTTTTGATATAAATACTTTTGAAATTTTCTCAGACGGGTTGTATGTGCGAATTTTCAGCTCCTTTACGTTTGAAAATTGAACGGTCGGAGGTATATTGTTTATCTCGATGGGAATATAGCTTGGTACTGCCGTCCCATTTTTGCACTGGAAAAAACTTGTAATAAGCCAGTAAAAGATGAATGGATTTACCGTAACAAGTTTTTTGGTAGACGTGTAGCTAAGTTCTCCAACATCAAAGCCAGAATACTGGAATGCCAAGTCCACTGGGAAATCCGCTAAGGATATGAAAGTTCCACAACCTATGACTACATCTGCTTTAGTATATGCATTAGCGATCTCATTCATGAATAAATTTGATACGCCCTCCAGTAATCCTACGAATTCTTCATCCCTCTTTACAAATAACTCATACGGTTCTTTGCCGTTTGATCTTAGAGACATTGTGAAATCTAAAAATAAATTTTCTACCAAGTTGTATAGCTCTTTAAATGCCTTATACTCTCTCCTTCCTTTGTTTATGTCAAAATATGGGTTGAGTTTTGAAAGGAAATCATACTGCTTAGGCTTCCATTCAACTTTTTCTGTAAATTCAAATTCAGAGAGGAAATAGTAGTGCTGAGATGCCAAAGCATCAAACAAACTAATGAGCATTTTTGATTCTTCTTCTAAGTTTAGCTCTGAAAAATTAGAAATTCTCTCTATGATATATTTGCTAGTGATTGGAAATCTTACTATAACAAAATCAGAATTTGATAATCCCTCAAAAACCCCATCTTTTACGAAGAGACCATGTTCGTTATTAAGGCTAATAAATGCTTTAACTTTCACAACCATTTTTAAGGAACGAAAAACTAAAAAATTTACGGTATGAGAGATAATCTCAATTATTTGTCCATCTCGAATAAACCTGATTTCAGTAGTAAATCCAGTTGTATGGGTAGAGGAGTACCCTCAAAAGTTTTAGTTCTACCCTCTTCGATTTCCTAGGATGAGGTAACACCACCAAGAAGTTAAATTACTCTTCTCCATATTTCAAAGATCGACCCACTCGCCAATCTGCTCAAATTTAGTGTTAACTACATGGTCAAAATTCTCAAGTAATAGGTGAAGTTTGAGTTTATGCCTAAAATAAAGCTAGTGATGTTTAAACAGATTCAATAACACTACATAGATTTTTTTTCAAATGTTATCAATTGAGATTTATTGCATAATTACCATCTATGTCTGAGCCCCAATACATCTCAGTGGAAGTTATGTTAAGATCCAACCTATCAAGCTTTACTTGGCTAACCAGATCGGCGTTGATGTACATTTTTAGCTCACCATTTTTTGACCAAGTTAGAGCTACATAAAACATTTTACCGTCTAGAAACTGTGTTATATCGTACCGAAGTGAATGAATGACAAAATTATTATCTATAATTCTCCATGTCAAAAATCCATTCTCATCCACATACAAAGACATTCTGTTCTTTACGTAGCTGTCAGCAATATCAAAAATATAGCCCTTTTGATATACACCTTTAGGTCGATTTAAAGTTAGCCATAAGGTTATTGTGCCATCAGGAGTGATTGGTACTTTGGTTGTTTTTATCTTTATTGGAGGAGAGGTTTCTTTGCCAAATCTTATTTCTCCTGACAATTTCTTTACTTCATAATATGTCTCTTTTGTTGTAGATTGTATTTCGTTTAGAATATTCTCCATCTGACCAGATAGATGAAGAGTTATTCCAAGAATGATAATACTCACCACTATAGATAATATAAATGGATCTGAAATCTTCCTGTCTGTAATCCAAAAGGGTTTACCAAGTTTTCGGAGTAAGATAAAAGTAATGACAAGTGCTATAAGAAAGATAATGAACGGGATTATCAAATCTCTAGTCTTATATACCATCGTAAAACTGCTATAATTCACATATTAAATATAATTTTCTTTGATCTGTTTCGTTTTGGACTCTTCTTATATCGCTATATTGACTAATCAACTATCATGATCAGAATATCATCAGATACATATACTCGAATGTTGATCTAACTAAATTTTACTAGCAAATTAGGGTTCAAATCCCTCCCCCGCATGCATTATTTTTGTGATTCAGCTCTTCTCTAAGCTTTTCTTCGAGAAATCTTGAGAGATTGATGCCCATACCTCTTGCAAGATCTTCAGAGGGTATATACTTCCAATCTTTTTCCTAGAGCTTTGACTGATGTAATCTTCAACAACACTCTTTTCAGTGAATCTCAAATTATGATTAAAGAGTTTACAAAACGAACAAAACTGATATCAACCTGGAATTTTGGTTCTCTCTCTGTATGCTTCGTATTTATTCATGGCTTCTTGAGCACTTTCCTCCATCCCAAGCCATTTATATGCCTCGGCAACATGTTTCCACCAAGCTTCATCTTTTTCAGCTTCGTTGATACAGTAATCTAGATACTTTTTCATTGCTTCTTTAGCCTTTTCTTTCATCCCAAGCTTTTCATATACTGTGGCCACATCCTCCCAGAACACTCCTTCTTCTTTAGCCTCTTTCATCAAATACTCGAGATAACGCTCCCATGCCCGGTTTGCAGCCTCACTATCACCAGTTTCTTCAAGTATTTTTGCTACGTCTTCCCAGTACCATGGTTCATCAATAGCGTACTTTTCCAAACAACTAGCAGCCTGCTTCAATTCTCCCGATTTCTTAAATAGCTCGTAGGCTTCTTTCCAGTAATATGGCTCATTTTTGTTTTCTGCAAGTTTCTGGTACAATTCTGCAGACTTGTAGTACATTCCAGCTTTTTCAAAACTCCAGGCTGCAGATTCCATCATACCGGCATTGATATAACAATTTCCGGCCTCTTCATATCTCTCCGTCTTCTCATATTTACGTGCCGCCTGTAACCATCTTCCGAGTTTTTCAAGCTTTTCAGGACTTCTGAACCTGTCTGTCAGAGTTAAATCTGGCTCAGAGATCCACCAGAATAAGGCTACAGCCGATATGATGAAAAATGCCAGTATTGCCAGTGCAGTCCACAAAAAGTGGTAGGTTGCATAGATACCATAAGTCGAAATGAGAGCATAGAACAGCGAGAGGGTTGAAAATTTGATGTTTCTAGCATATACTAGGATAAAAAACATTATCCACAATACGGCAGCAACCCCTAGGTAAAAAAGTATACCTATAACCTGTATCAACCCCAATATCCCTTTGAAATATACTACAAGGCTTGCCACGACTATAATCAGTCCAGTTAATCCCCCAATGAGTAATTTTTCTTTATCCATGTCACCCTCTAACCAGTGATTGTGCCAATCAATAAAAATCTTTCCACTTAATACTTCTCAAATATTATCCTCAGAGGTGATATCCAGATCAAGGGGTAATCTTATTTATCCTCCCTTCGACTTCAACCATATTCACCTCGATGTCAGCCCCATCCATGATTAGCTGCGAAAATAACTCATAATCAACAATCTCTGCCATGTGCGAAAGTACAGGACAGAACCCAAAAGTATATGCTACAATTTGATTGGCAATGTTATTTCGAGAAATTAAAAAAATGTCTCCTTCAACGTGCTCCTTAATACCTGATATTTCCTCAATCTCCTTTAATAGGCCTTCAAAGGCATTGGTTTTAGTTGAGGTTATTACTCCAGGATCAATTCCTTTCCTAGAGAGTATTTCCATAACTCGAGCGGCTTTTTCTCCATTCAATCCTTTTTTTCTCAATATTGCAAATGCTTCGAAGTCTGTTAATAGCATCCCAGGTTCTTCAATATCAGTTGACGACAATTCATTTGCAGGTTCGTTATACTTTACAAAAACCCTACAGGGTATAGGACAGTTAAAACAACCATCTACTCTATGTTTTATCTCTTCTATGCCTGGGTCAGCACTATATGAGTGGACGAGCTTTTCGAAAGCCTCAGGATAATAAGGACTGTTTTTTGTCTGATTCAAAACTTTAAGGCAACCTTTCATGTACTTTTCTGGATTCGCGAGCAATATATCTCCTAATCCCCTTACGGCTATGGCACGTAAATTTTTTCCAGCCATTAGCCCACCAAAACCATATCTCTCGAAAGAATTCCAATAATTCTCTATTATCTGGGCATTCAGACCTCCATCAAATCCGTAAGTTCCGGTTGTCAAAATCTGAACCCTGTCGTCCCCTAGTTCATGACGGAGATAATCTGTTATTTCCCAGCTCTCTATTATGTCTTCCGGGAACTCTCTTATTACTGCGTTTTCATTCCTGATCCATAAAAAGGATGGATCCTCAGCCGCACCTCCTATCACCACATGATCGAATCCCGCTAGTTTCATCTCTGGAGTAAAAAACCAAGTTACAGGAGAATGAGATAGATTTCCTGTGAGAGGACTCCTTGCAGAGATAACCCCACCACATGAGCCTGGAAAGAGTGTACCAGTGAAAGGACCGGTTCCAATAATCAATGGATCCATCTCTTCATATTCTTCAAAAAGATGTATGTTTCCAAGTATACCACCAACATTTTCCTCAAAAAAGTCTTCTTTCAATGTATTAATTTCTACTTTCCCAGTAGTAAGATCAACAACCAGTAATCTACCATTATACAGATCCATTATCCCGCCTCCTCTGTAAAACCTTCTTCAATTGAACCTGATGGGCAGAACTTTACACAGAGTTTATCCTCACGATTTTTACAACCATCGCAGGGAGGTCTTAGTAAAATGGGTTTAGGACCACTTGCCCCCTCACTCTGGCTAAGCCATTCTGGCCCCTCAGGCCTTGCAAGATACACATCTTTTTGGGTTTTGATCATTATACCAAAATAATTTTTTTTCTCTTCTCTGTGAAGAATTATACTAGAGACCATGGTGGAGTTGGTTTCATCTTGGTACATGCTACAGGCAATTTCGCAGGCCCCACAACCGGTACATTTGAGAGGGGTGATTTTCAACTCCATGGAGGTTTCACACTGTGTTTACCATATAAATAAATTGCTTATCTCACTCTCTAATTTGTAAGCGTATAGCATTGTAAAATTATACAAGCTCCCCTACTGCCACCATCACAGCGTTCCCACCTACAAAAACGAGGATTTCATCATCAACTTTTTCTGCTTTCAGATATAGCAGAGAAGGGCGGTCGATCTCATACCCCTGTTCTACACGAATATCAACGTAATTTTTGTTAAAATACTTATATTCTACAAGATACCCCGCTAGACATCCATTTGCACTTCCAGTGGCTGGATCTTCAGGAACCCCATAGTAATCTGCAAATACCCTCACGCTAAGATGATTCCCTTTATGATAAGTTTCCGGACAGAAAACGAGAATGGCTTTTGCATCAGTATCTTTAATAAGCTCAAAATACTTGTCTTTCTCTATTCTTGTTTTTTTCAGGGCAGCAAGTGTTTTCAATGACACGATAATAAATGGTATCCCTGTAGAAACCTCTTGAACGGGAAACCTTTTGTCTATATCTCTAATTTGCAAACCCAGAACTGATGTTATCTCTTCTGGGGAGTATATCCTACCAAAATCTGGTCTCTTCTGACGCATCCACAATATGTCTGGCTTTTCCTCTTTATAACTCAATGTAACAGGAATCTGTCCGATTTTCAGATTCAGAAACACAGTATCAACTGGCTTTTTTATAATCTCCTTTTGAATTACAAACGCAGTCCCAAGGGATGGGTGTCCTGCAAATGGAACTTCTCTTTTGGGAGTGAAGATGCGTACATCATATCCACCATTTATTTCCTGATCAGATAGAATAAAAGTTGTCTCTGAATAATTCATTTCTTGAGCTATCTGCTGCATTTCATGACTCGATAACTCACTTGCATTTCTCACAACTGCCAGCTGGTTACCCGCATATTTACAGGAAGAGAAGACATCTACAATGTAAAACCTCAGACCCATAATCTAGACCTCTCAATCTACTTTAATATATACTCACACTAAGTTATTTGAAAGTATTGAATCCTCAGAAAAATCTAAAGACCCAGTAGAAGAAGACTCTAACCCCACAACCATGTGAAAAGGCCATGGAAATACTTTAGGATGCCCTACATTCTATAGTCAATCTCTGAGAAAAGGTTAAAAGGATGTTTTGCCCTAGTTGAAAAAGTAAATAATGCAACTCATCTTATATAGAATGATAAAAAAGGAAAAGGGGCAATTTAAGACCTACTGAACTGAAGTAATAGCCGAAGCAATAGCAGTTAGTAATAGTATTACAAAAACGAGTATTAAGGCTGCAATTCCAGCTAACTTTAGCTGTTTCTCAACTTTTTCCAGCTCCTTCGATGGTTTTCCTGCGAGCTTGGCTTGTTTCGGTATAAGGATTTCGTGGTGGTATACCGCAAGAACTATCAGAATTCCGACCAAAATATGCTTCACGAGCATTGCCTGTGACCAAGCATTTCCAAAATTAAGTAATCCCTCGTAATTCTGATTTACAATTGTCATTAAACTTCCAGACACAAGGAACAGAACTACACCGATGTAGAAAATTTTTCTTGCTACTGCCCCCATTGGACCCATTAATTTACCTGCGATGGGTGGTTCGAGGTATCTCTGAACCGATGGGACAACCAATACATTGAATATGACCAAACCACCTATCCAAAGTACTGTTGCTATGAGATGCAAAAATATTGAAATGGTTAAGATCAAATCTACCATTTCCAAACACCTCCTACCTTAATCTAATTTGCCACAAACATTTTCAAAATCATTCAGATGGCTTATTCCACTTCTTCGAGAGACACATTATTTCAGACATCACTTATTACTCCAACTTTCTTTTAGGATTCCTCGAACTCATCAGATGATGCATACTCTTTGAGCTTCTCCAACTTTTCGAACTAAAAAACGATGACATCATCTGGGCCGTTAACATTGCGGAAAATATATCCCTCTTATCAACCTATCCGCTTTCCATTTTTAGCAGCTTCATCAAAGGTTGATTTCCATCTCTCAAAATTCTCAACTTTCAATTCTACCATCCCAAACAGTATTTGTCTCACCTCCTTAACCCCATAAGTCGTGAGAAGAGTGTGAGGGAGTTCTGATAAAATTAGGATTCCAAAGAATCCTCTACTTAGCATAATTTCTCAGTCGATGAGAGAGGAGACTTCGGAGGTCCCAATTAATATCAGAATCGCCGAGTCTTCTCACAACTATTGGTTTTATCATTTGTCATTATATATTATTATATAAACTTTATGGAAGTATGAAAATCTCATATTAGCGTATAGACATAGAGTATGCAAAAGTGCACTACCAATGCGATATATTGAAATTACCATGCATAAAAAGCTTGGGGGGTTAAGAGATAAGTTCCCTCAAAAAGCCCTGAAGAGACTCTAGACAGTGCAAAAATTTACCGAAAAATGGACTTCTTTTAAGTTAGCACTAATTTCCGAATTTCCACCAATAAATTGAAGTTAAATCTCATCCCTCTTCAATTTAATTACACATAGAGTGATTATATAGAAAATTATGCTAGTGTATTGAAAGAGATTAAATATATTTAAAAGACATTAATTATCAAACCAATCTGTTTTGTAAAATAACTGTTAAAGGGTTAATAATCAGATAAAAGACGCCGAGGAAGGGATTTGAACCCTTGCGTCCCAGGGGGACACAGGCTCTCCAGGCCTGCTTTTCGTTTGTTTTATCCTCATTCAAGGCATTTCTAATGGCTTTTTCCATTAATTGAGATAGATTAATCTTTCTTTCCTTCGCTTGACTAAGCAAATCCTCGTTTATGTACAAAGATGTTCTTACCTTCATTATCTCACCATTAAAATTTATATAAAGTTTTTAAATCAGGGCTCAACCAGCATACCCCTGACTTCGACCAACCCAAGCTCAACCTTAACCCTATCCAAAATTAAC
>MTND01000020.1 GCA_002010305.1 Archaeoglobi archaeon JdFR-42
GCAATCCTCCAACCAGCATCCATATTCTTCTATCCATTCACATCACCTCTATCCTATACTTTATCTTATGAGGCATTATGTGTAGTGGGCTAAATTGATGATCAAACAAAGGATAAGACCAATTAAAAACGTTCATTCGGTCATGTGAAAGTTTAGTTTACCGTTTAAACCTTATTATCCTGATATGATGATCCAGAAGATTTATTGAAAATTATTTTCAATCAATTCACTTAGTTCAAGTTCTTCTAGTTTTCTTTCAGAAGGAATACCCTCTTCGTCCCACCCTCTAAGCCTGTAATATTGCTGAAGTTCCTCTTCAATAGGAATGTTCATTTTAGGAGGGAGAATGTCATCCTTTCTTGAAAATCCCCTTCGGGAATTTACAAACCTCTCTAAATTAACTATCCTCTCCCCAGTACGCATGAGATCCTCCATCTCCATGTTAAAAGAAAAATCAGCAATTCTTTCTATGTCTTCCTCATCATAGAACCTAACGGAAAATTTACAGAGGACAAGAGAATCGAGAACGGCGTTTCTGTTCTCGTTTTTAATTACAATTCTAGATTTTCCTTTTATGTCCTTTCTATGGGGCTGATTGTACTCATCAATGTACACTGTAGCATATAGGTGGTCTGCCCCTCTATTGGATACAGCATAACTTAGTGCCTGCCCGTACAGCCCTCTACCATCATGCCCGGGAAGGTCAAGACCTTTAACGTGGAAGGACTGAATTCCATATCGTTTCCCAAATTTCGCTGACCCTTCAGCAAGCTCCTCTCCAATACCTTTCCTGTGAACGATGTCGTTTAGGACTTTTTCTATTTTTTTGATATCTCCCCATCTGATGGCATGCTGTACCATTCCCTGAGAGGCCCCTCTGATGAGACATCCCACAGCAGATCCTGCTGATATGGTATCGATTCCATATCGATCACAGAGGTCGTTGAGATAGATAATACTCTCGAGGTCACTATTGAGAAGGTTGGATCCAAATGCCATCAGTGTTTCGTATTCTGGGCCATCTGTTGTGACATTAAAGGTCTCGCTTTTTGTAATACGCTTACATGCAACCAAACAGCTAAAGCAAGTATCGGCTTTTATGGTGAAATCCTTGAGTCTCTCTCCACTGATATCATCCACTCTCTCAAATTTAGTTTCTGCATAGTATCTGGTTGGTAAAGCCTCATTGTCGTTGGCGATAGTGATTATATTGCTGGTTCCCATAGTTTTCAGATTGCTTGGCGTCTCTCTAACTTTTTTCCTCAATTCATCTATAAAATCAGGATTTCTTTTCTCCCTTTTTTTACCTTTGAAAACTATGGCTTTAAGATTTTTAGAACCCATAACTGCCCCAAGTCCACCCCTACCAAAGGCTCTGTGTTTCTGAACCATGATATTTGCAAAACGAACAAGATTCTCTCCAGCAGGTCCGATACATGCGATATTTCTATCTTTAACATTTTCTTTCTCTTTGATGTATTCAGATGTTTCAAACACATCTTTTCCCCAAAGAGATTTTTTATCAACGATTCTTGGTGCTCTATCAATCACGAGATAGCATGGATTTTCGGCTTTTCCAGTCACAACAACAGCGTCATATCCGGTTTTGTAGAGTTCTTCTGAAAGAAATCCACCAACATTCGAAGAAAAAACTGTGTTGGTAAGGGGTGAAAAGCTCGTCAGATTCATTCTACCTGAAAAAGGTACGTTTGTCTTGGACAGGGGGCCAATGGAATAAACCAAAAGATTTTCAGAGGAAAAGGCATCTACTGAAGGATCTTCAGTATGTTCCACCAGTAATCTTAATCCTAGGCCCCTGCCTCCTATAAATCTACTCTTCCAGTCTGGAGGGATTTCTATTTCCTCAATTCTCCTTTCAGAGAGATCAACGTACAGGTACTTCATATAAGTCAATCCTTTCTCGATTTCCTGGATATATTATTAATTAAATTTTTTGATGGCACCTTCAAGTATATCCAGTCCTTGGATCAATATTTCTTCTTCAATAGTTAGAGGGGGGAGTAACCGGATAACATTACCATATATGCCAGCTTTAAGAATGAGGAGGCCATTGTTTATGCACTCTCTGATTATTTCTCCAGTTTTTACTTTCTCAGGAGTTTTTCTCTCTCGATCCTTGACGAGTTCAATAGCATTCATTGCTCCCATCCCCCTCACATCTCCTACAATAACATATTTCTCTTTAAATTCTTCAAATCGTTCCATGGTAATTTTTTCTATTTGTCTCGCTCGATCTGCCAGTCGTTTCTCTTGAAGAATTTCAATGGCAGCTAAGGCAGCCACACAACTTATGGGATTCCCACCGTATGTTCCTCCAATTCCCCCAATTTCTGGAGCATCCATGATCTCAGATTTACCTATCACACCACTGAGCGGGAATCCACCACCAAATGCCTTGGCTACAGTCATTAAATCCGGAATTATTTCATAGTTCTCAATACAAAATGTCTTGCCAGTTCTCCCAAATCCAGTTTGGACTTCGTCAGCGATAAAGAGGACATTATTTTCCTCTGCAATTTTTCGCATTTCTTGGAGATAGTCTTTTGGGGGTATGATAAAGCCACCCTCCCCTTGGATTGGTTCAGTAATAATAGCAGCCGTATCATCTGCGGATATGTATGTTACAAAGGCCCTTTCTATGAATTCCAAGCATTCAATCCCACATTCAGGATATGATTTTTTAATAGGGCAGCGATAACAATATGCAAAAGGCAACCTAATAACATCAGACATGAAGGGAGAGAATCCTTTTTTATAGGGTTGAATACTGCTCGTCAAGGTCATGGCCATGAAAGTTCTACCATGAAAAGCATTTTCAAACGTAATAATCCCTCTCTTTCCGGTGTATGCTCTTGCTATTTTGATGGCATTCTCGACAGCCTCAGCTCCGCTGTTTGCAAACATGGATTTTTCCAGCCCTTCCGGAGTTATTTCTGCAAGTTTTTTTGCGAGCATCACATATGGTTCATACATTATAACATGGAAGCACACATGAGTGTATTTTTCAAGCTGTTCCTTCACTCTTTGGGTAATTAGATCGTTAGAATGACCAGAATTTTGGACAGCAATACCTGAGGTAAAGTCTATCAGTTTATTTCCGTCAACATCTTCAATTATTGCGTTTTTCGCACGAGAAACGAATTGCAGAGCTGTGTTGAAAACCCCTCTTGCAACATATTTTTCTCTCATCTTGATTAGTTCTTTGGAGACGGACATTTTGATCCCTCTAATTGGTGTTGTATTTTCTTTAGTAATATTTAAACTTTTTTAACTTTAATTCCCATATGATTAAAGAAGTACTGGAATTTAAATATATGTCATCCAAATTAGATAAATTTTCTTTATATTCGTATGATATCAGCGATTATTTCTGCTAAGTCTTTGATCTGGATACTCTCCTCTAGACCCGCTGTTTTCTTGGCATCTTCGAACATACTCATACAGAATGGACAGGCAACAGAAATTATGTTTACTCCATGGCTTGTAAGTTCTTTTATTCGTATCTGGCTGATTTTAGTCTCTTCTGGAACAGAATAAAACGAATTACCCCCTCCACCTCCACAACATAAGGCTTTACTTTTTGTATTTTCTGGTTCTATTAATTTTGCACCTGATGCCTTTAAGATATCTCGAGGCTCATCATAAATCCCATTTATCCGGCCTAAATTGCATGGATCGTGGTATATCATATTTCTGAGTTGAAATGGTTCGATTTTGAGTCTACCATCTTTTATTAATCTGGCTATAAATTCAGAATGATGAATTACTTTATATTTCCCACCAAGTTCTGGATATTCGAGTTTGAACACATTAAAGCAATGGGGACAATGGGTTATTATTTTCTTAACTCCATACATTTCGAAGATTTCAATGTTTTCTAATGCAATTTGTTGAAACCTCCCCTCTTCCCCTAACCGCTTAGCGATCTCTCCAGAACATTTTTCATATTCCCCAAGAATTGCATAATTTATACCAGCTTTATTCAGGATCTGGATCATTGATCGAGTAATGTTTTGAGCTCTAGAGTCTATTGATCCAGCACATCCTATCCAGTACAGGTACTCAAAATCTGGATTATCCATTACTTTTGGAGCCTCCAAACTATTAAGCCATTCAGCTCTCTGGTAAGAGGGGACTCCGTAGGGATTACCATTTCTGTCTAGGTTGGATAGTATAGTAATCTTCTGTTCATCTATTTTACCATCTCCAATCAAAAATCTACGGAAGTCTGTAATTAAATCAACATGATGAATGTGTGCAGGACACTCTTCTACACATCCATAGCAGTTTGTACACGACCATATGGTATTTTCAGAAATAGTTCCGTTAATTAGTGTTTTATCCCTGTCAGATAAGTGAGTTTTGACTTCTTGAATCACCAATCGAGGTGAGAGATCTCTTCCTGCAGCATAAGCCGGACACACTTCTTGACATCTCCCACAATTGACACAGGCATCTACTTCCACCCGTTTTTTCCATTTCAATTCAGAAGTCTTTGATATCCCCACCTCGATGTCCATATCTTCTTCACTTTCCATAATTTGGAGGAGGTTAAATGGAGTTGTAAGCTTTCCCGATGGTTTTAAATCCGCAAAAACAAGGTTTGTAGGTATAAGAACAATATGGAATAGTTTTGTGTACGGGATAACTGCAATTATAGAAAAGGCAACAAGAGCATGAGCCCACCAGATGATTGGGTATATTGTCTGTAAGCTTTCTCTAGCGAAGAACCACGAAAAAATATAGCCGAAATACGAATATTTGGCCCAAGGAGGTTGCGTAATTGAAAGTCTCATCCCTTCTAGGATGAAACCACTCACCCCCATAAATAACAAGGCCAACAGCAAAATATAATCAAAAGCATTGCTCTCGAGATACTCTGGTTTTATTATTAACCTCCTGTATAATGCCATTAATGAACCGATAACCAAAAATAAGCCAAAAGTATCCATTACTACTTCAAAGGTAAGGTAAAATGCACCCTTTAAGAACTTTATACCAGCGTACTTCAGAATATCCTCTTGTAGAAATATCAAAAATGTTCCGATAAATAGAACAATAATACCGATGAAAATGAGTACGTGCATTACACCTGCATATTTTTTTCTAATTATTTTTTTCTGCCCAAAGACATAATTTAGGATTAGACCAAATCTAACTTGAGATTCGTTTTTCAGGTGATCTTTGAGCTCTTTAAAATATTGAATCCACCCTATGCCATATATTCTTAGATTGTAGTTAAATCTATACAAAAAAATACCAATAGCAAGAAAGAAAAAAAGATACATGAGGTATGGAGTCCATTCTGGCATGAATGGCATGTATTCTCTTGTTGGTATCATTTACACACCCTATTGCTGATTTTTCAATGCAGATATGAGAAGTGGTACAACTTTGTATAAATCTCCAATAATACCATAATCAGTTTGTTGGAATATGGGGGCATCTTTGCTTTTGTTTATGGCCACCACGGTTTTTGTCTCTTTCATCCCAACAAAATGCTGTATTTGCCCTGAGATCCCAATTGCCATATATATCTTCGGTTTTACTGTTTCACCAGTTAGCCCAACCTGTCTTTCTTTAGGAAGCCACTTAAAGTCCTCTGCTAATGGTCTGGAGCATCCTACTTCAGCACCTATCAGTGAGGCCAGTTCAAAAATCATGTCAAGATCCTCTTTTTTTGAAAGCCCCCTTCCAACAGATACAATTTTTTCAGCATTTGACAGGTCAACAGTCTTCTTTATCTTCTTCACATCAATGAGTCTCTTGCTTGGAACTGAAAACTCCACTGATTCCACAACTACCTCGCCAATATTTCCAGTGGGTTCTGGTGCTTCAAAGTGTTCAGGGTGTATGGTGCATATCTTTAATGCAGTGTTTATAGTAAAGAACCCAGTTACAATCCCTCCAAAAATCATTCTTTTGAATATTAGTTCTCCTGAATCGGAAACTTCAAATCCAGTACATTCAGTGATACACCCTGCTTTTTGCTTGGCAGCCAGTCTTGGTGCTATCTCCTTACCTTTGGGAGTGGCTCCTATTAACACAAGTTCAGGATTGTATTTTTCTACCATTTTCTGTAGCAAATCTGCATAGCTTTCTGGAAAAAGAGTCTCTTGTTCGATTTCAATTCTGATCAATTTATCGATCCCCATCTTAAGGAGTTTTTCACCCTTTTCTCTCAACTCTTTTCCAATGAGTATAGCGTAAAGGTCAGCATTTATTATTTCTCGAAGATGCACTCCAGCACTGATTAGATTCGAAAGAACCTCCTCTTTCTCAGAAAATAGCAGAATAGATGACATTACAGTAATCCCTCCTCCTTTAATCGCTTAATTAGTTTGCTGACAGCGTCTTCAGCCTCACCTTCAAAGATAATTGATTTTCTCTCTACTTTCATCTCATGATATTCTTTTAGAGATGTATAGATTTTTGAGTTTTTAATCTCTTCAACAGATAAATCTAATTCGTCAAGATCCCAGTAAATAATTTTGTTTTTGGGTACTTTCATAACTTGAATAAGAGTGGGTAGCCGGGGTGTATTTATTAGTCTATTAACTGTAACTACAGCTGGTAACTGAATTTCAAAAGTCTCGATAGTATCTTCATACATACTTTCAACTTTGATTAAGTTATCTTCGACTTCCAGGCTTGATGCATATGCAGCATGAGGTAATCCGAGCAGTTCTGCAAGAGCTGGGCCAACCTGAGCGTTGTAACCATCTTCTGAAACTTCTCCACAAAAGATTAAATCGAATGAGCCTAGTTTCTGAATGGCTTTAGAAAGTATCTCAGCTATAGTAATAGGATCAAGGAATTTTGCGATATCATACAGCATATCCCCTAAGATTATATATCCAACATCACATCCCATTGCCAGCGCTTCTTTCACCGTTTTAAACGCATCTCTGGGTCCAACAGTTATCAGAGTAATCTCTCCACCGTTCTTTTCTTTAATTCTGACAGCCTCTTCAATGGCATTTTTGTCGTAATCACTTATTTTCGTTGGAATTCCACTGAGGATCAGTTCTCCTGAATTTTTGTCAATTCGCACCTCTGTAGTATCTACCACGTGCTTCATACACACTGCAATTCTCATCCCTTCTCACCCGTATTCCTGAAATAATATCATGAGTAAAATCTTTCGCCATTAAGAATAAAATAAAAAATTATTCAGGTGGTTTTACCACCTTGTCTGCAAAACGCTTGTGCATCCAGTCGAGATACATCCATCTGTATTTTACAATGCGCTCTATCTCCTCCTCGTTTAACTCTTGCTGTCGGATCACATCTTGCATATCATCAGGGTCAACCATGAAGTGTCCATATTTGATAATTGCATGTCTTACCATATTTACACCTCCAGACCCATGGCCTTTGCAACTATTTCTAGAAGATGAATAGGTTCTACATTGATTTTAGATTTAGTCTGCACTTCAGATAGCTGGTCTTTGCAATGAGGACATCCCAAAAGTAAGTACTGAACTCCTAGATCTGCAGCTTTTCTCAATCTTGAAGTACCGATTCTGTATGACAGTTCTGGATGTAATTCTTTAAAGCTTGCGATTCCATTTCCACAACAGTTGTACCATTGACTCACTGGGTCTTCATCCGTATATTCGAGGCCAGGTATTGACTCTATTATCTTCCTTGGAGATTCCCATATTCCTGAGAACTTGTTCAGTGCACACGGGTCGTGATAGGTTGCTTTTATATCTACTTCGGTTGTAAGTTTTATCTTTTTGTTTTCGATCAATTTAGCTACGTATTCTGTTATGAAAATAACATTAAAGGGTAAACTACCCATGTATTTTGGGTACTCTCTGGTTAGATATACGTACTCGTGTGGGTTGACCACAATCACTGTTTTTGCACCAGCACTCTTTAAGGCTTCAATTGTTTCTTTTGCATGAGCTAACCATTCATCAAAATTAGTCTCATATAGCTCTCCCAGGGTCAGTCCAGGTCTCTCAATTACACCAAATTTTACACCCGCTTTCATGAGTATCTGGGCCGCTGTTCGTACTGTTACAGTCTCTTGGAAGGCAGTAAAGTAATCTACAAACAGAATTGTATCTCCTGTTGTTGGGATTTCGAGATCCTTTGCCCATTGTCGTATCTCTTCTGGGCTGCTGTTATAATATTTCTTGTATTGATCGATTTTCTTCTCTACTTCTCCCCAGTTGTTTGGTTTCTCATTTTCTGCTATAAGGTCTCTCCTGATTTTCCTAACAAGGTCCACAGTTGTTGTTCGTCGCTTATAGAAATCTCCTCCAAACAATGTGTTTGGACATCTTAGTTCACATGCACCGCACTCCAGACAGTAGGTAATAGTCTCTTTCATGTTTCCAAGACTCTCAATTCCTCGAGAAACTGAAAGTAATGCCGCATGGAAACCGTATGATGTGTAAGATTCGTTTCTTAGTTCTTGATATACGGGACAGACTTCTCTACAGAATTTATGCCTGCATGCGAATACAGTGTAGCAGTCTTTAGTAATCTCTTCTGAAACTGGTTCGTCTTTTTTTAAAGGTTCGTCATAAAATTTCTTGTAGCTGAGAAGTTCTACCATTTTTTATCCCTCCTGATATGCTTCATCCAGCATATACTTCCCTGGATTCATAATGTTATTCGGATCCAGCATTTTCTTGATCTTCTTCATTAATTCAAACTGACCATCCTTGAGTTCCTGCCTCACACACACTTCTACATCTCCCTCTCTCGTCCCTCCATGACAGGCAGATATAGATCCTTCTACTTCAATGACAACTTCTGCAATCTCTCTTTTCATATTAACCCACGCCTCCCAGGTCTCCTCGTCTAAAGCAAGTTCATTAATCCCGATATCGATTTCTGTAAGGTAATCCCCCCATGGTCTGAACGGTGGATTAGAGTACATAAACATTCCCCAGTCATCGAAGACCCCATCGTATTGTTCTATGTATCTAGATGCAATTTCGTGCCATCTTTTTCTTACATATGGTAACTGGCTATGGTTAATAGCAGCATCTTCACAGTGCCAAGTCATGGGAACCACCTGCCAATCGGATCTCCTCCTTCCATGGAGTGGTAATGCATATCTATCATGTCTGGATGCCCAGTCTCCTTCTGAAAGCTCCTCTCCGAGATAGATTGCTCCATCTTTTTCTGCAATCTCAAACAGTCTTTTTTTAGCACCCTCTACCTCTGCTTCAGTGCCATACATCACAGTGGCTATTATTGATTTAATGCTTTTAGGTTGTGGAATATATGCTTCGTCATCTCTTCTCAGATATTCTACCTTTTCCTCATCAAATATCACTACAGCACCCAATGTCCTTAAACCGGATGTCGTCATTTTAAATGCATTCTCATAAGCATGTTCGAAGCTATTATATCCGAAAAAGGCTGGGAATTCTACTTCTGGTCTTGGAAATACATCTAAAGTTATTTCTGTGACGACTCCAAGGGTGCCTTGGTGCCCGATAAAGAGATCCTTGAGACGATACCCAACCGAAGATTTTCTGATTTTTCTTCCACCCCCATTGCCGACTCTGATTATATCTCCTGTTGGCAGAACCACTTCCATACTTAGCACTAAATCAGGAACATGTCCTCCGAAAGCTCCTACGAGACTCCATCCACCTGTGCCCACTCTACCTCCAACTACTGCAACAGGATAAGAGGCTGGATCATCTGGAAACCACAAGCCCAGTTTCTCTAGTACTCTATTGAGCTCTTGCATGTTTATACCAGGTTGAACAGTAACAGTTCTATCCACTTCATCTATTTCTAGGATTTCACACATTCGTTTAATGTCGAGGATTATTCCCTTTCTTAAAGGCATAGCTCCATCAGCAAGACCTGTAGCTCCACCTCTGGGTACTACTGGTATCTTATATTTGTTTGATATCTTTAGAACCTCAGAAACCTCTTGGGTGCTACCTGGTAATACTACTACGTCTGGTGTATGCTCTGACCATTTGTGTAAAGGAAATGGAGCAGGGACTGACGCCCTAATGGCCCTGTGGTGAGGTTCAGTAAAAACGTTCTCATCCCCGACAATGGCTCTCAGTTCTTCTAGTATTTTATCGTCAATTGTCCCATATTTTAATATACTCGTCATAAACTCACCAAGCAAAGTAAATCCTAGATATTATATTAAATTTTCGGTAATTTCATAAGAAAACTTATGAATTTTAGTTAGGTTAATCAGGTTATAATAAAATTTTATTGAAATAAAATACCATAATTCAAAAAAGTATTAAAAAATAAAAAGGATTTACCGAATCCTTGTTGCCTTAGCCAATACCACATAGACTATTAAAGCTATGAAATATGCAGGAAGACCAGCAGTAATCTTTGGAAATAAGCCATTATAGCTTTCCCAGGTTATCGGGTTAATGGTTGTGAGGTAGAATATTCCGGCCGCAACTGTTGCAACGAATCCAGGTATGTTGAATCCCTTCCAATATTTATACCCTTCTTTCCTGTTATACAGTTCTCTAAGCTTGTAGTTCCCTCTTGTCAGCAGATAGTCCCCTATCATTATTGCTCCGTATACCCCTGTAATGAATGCAATTATTGCTAAGTAATTTCCATAAGAGTAGAACACTGTTGGAGTAGTCTCAAGAATAAATGCCGGGATTGAGCAAATAAGTATTGCAATTACCCACTTCAGCTGAGGGAACCTGCTTCTTAGAGTAATCGACATTGGATATATAAGTGTTCCAATAGATGATATGTTTGCTATTGCAAACAAAAGGAGTCCGATAGTGGCTACGCCTAAAGAACCTACTGAGACTATCCAGTCTGTAGGATCGAAAGATCCAACAACTATCGCAGTCAATGCGGAGAAAACACCAGCAACAGCTGCTAGGATACCCCATCCCCACTGACATCCGTGATATGCATGCATCTCAGATTTCGAAAGACGTGTCCACTGGCCGTACCAAAAAGCCCATGAAAACCCTAGACCCACATTCCATTCAAGAGCGGATGCCCTACTCCAGGCAACACTCTCAAAAGGCTCCGGTGGTGGTGTAGTCATAATATGCTGTAGTCCATATTTTGAAAACAGTAAATAAATGAATCCTATCAATATAGCCATCATGAATACTGCAGCAAATCTCATGAACCATTTCAACACATTTGGTCCCTTAAACGCTATGAACAGTCCGATAAAAGTTGCGACAAATGCGAAGATTGAAGCTCCTGGACTTTCTTGTGTAAGCGCTCCAGTTACTCCAAGGAATCCTACCACCTTAATAGCACTCTCACCGAAAAGGAATGCTGCATAAGCTATCCACCCAAAACTTGAAGTTATGTAGATCCAGAACCAAACATCTGTTCCTTTATGACCCCATACACCTCTTGATCCTATGAACTGTTCAATTCCATATCTAGCAAAGATCACTGCAAGAGGGGAGATCAGGAATAGTGGGAATGCATTTCCGAAAAGTACGACAGGAATCGCCTCTCTTGCCGGTAACACAGAACCTGTAAGGCCACCAACCAGAAAGAACCACGCTGCAATTCCAAAGCAAATTTGAATCGCTAGAAAATCGAGGAAACCGTAGATCCTCTCTGTTCTTTTCAGTGGAAGCAGATTAAAAAAGACATCTTTCTTTATCTCTTCTTCTGGCATATTAGCCACCTCCGAGTATAGCTATGACAAAATAGATCACTAAAATCGCGTTAATGACTGCTGCAATTAGGTAATCCACAGTTCTAACTCTTGGAACTACGGCATCAGTATTCTTAAAAACAAGTGGTTCATATTTTTCTTCGTACTCTGCTATCCTGGCTTCGATTTCCTGTTTAAGGTCTTTATCTATACCTGGTATATCAACTGGCAATTTTTCATCACCCATATAAACCCTCCAGATAGCTCATTATTTATCCTTTTAATTCATTCTATCTGTTAGATTATTGCATATATTTAAAACTTTCTATATCTAATTTAGGATTTATATAAACAATCCACCGTTATAAAATAATAATATCGAATTAAATTTAACTAATAATCAAAGAAAGCCGTTTATAAAAAAGTAAATATACATTATAAAATGTTATTAGGTTATTCAAAATGCGGCATTATTTCTTCTTTCGTAAGTTCTAGCATTTCTGTATAAGATGGAACTCCTTTTATGTCTTGTCCAGTGAAAAATTTAACGAGCGATGGATCGATAAAGCAACAAACAAGATGCTTCACACCAGCTTTTATGAAATCTTTTTCTATCTTATCTACAATCTCGTCAGGAGAACCTGAAACTGATAACCGCTCCACAAGGTCCATGGTAGTAAGATCAACAACTTTTTTCACGTCTCCTTGGAAAAAGGCCTCATTTATTTCTTTAACATCCTCAGGGTTCACCCCATGTGCCCTGAGCTGTCTCTCTGGCATTGCAGGGATGTAGAATCCAACCATAAGCCTTGCAGCCTCTTTAGCAGCGTCAGAATCTTTGGATACACAGTAATTAATCCAACCAGCCACATCTATTTCTTCAAAGTCCCGTCCACTTTTTTTGGCACCCTTTTCCATTTCTTCGACCACTTCTTTGTAGTAATCATAAGAGTATCCAAGAGCAAACATTCCACCGTCACCTATTTCGCCGGCTAGTCTGAAAGATCTTGGCCCGCCCATACCACCTATGTATATTGGAATCTTTCCAATTTTTTTAGAAGCAGAAAAAAGTCCGGAATATCTATAGAATTCTCCTTCATGGGTCAATGGCTCTCCGTTCAATAGTTTTCTGATAATTGATACAGCCTCTTTCAATCTTGCAATAGGTTTGGTGTTTTTCCACTGGATATGGTACTGTTCTAACATAATTATATTCCCGATACTGATAGCACACGCAACTCTCCCATTGGACAGTTCATCCAGTGTACCTAAGGATTGGGCTATTAACGTCGGGTCTCTTAGATATACATGGGTTACAGCTGGACCATAAACAAGTTTTTCCGTCTCCATTGCACACATTGCCATGGTAATCCACGGATCTTTATGATAAATCTCGTCTACTGGCCACAATCCATAGTAACCTAGTTCATCAGCTTTTTTTGCAATTTCTAAAGTCTCTTTTAGATCGTGGTCTGGGAGATATGCAATACTAAATTTCATATTTTATCACCCCCTTAATGTTTGAAAACAGCTTCACCCTCTTCACCAGTGGAAATCCTCATGAGCCTTTCCACAGGAGTTACGTAGATTATGCCATCTCCGGGATTTCCACTTGAGACAGCTTCTCTAATCTTGTTGATAATGGTGTCGACCATACCTTCAGGACAAATGATTTCAAATTTTTTTCTTGGTAAAACATCTGCAAATAGGACTCCAACCCTCCCTCCACTTAGTTCAGGCTGAACCTCCCTACCATGTCCTTTGACGGGATAATATGTAAAACCTGGAGCTTCAACCTCCCTTAGTACTCTCTCTACATCTCTTACTTTTTCTGCTTTTACAATGGCAGTAACGATCCGCATATCTATACCTCCATTTTCACTAAAGTTCATTATTGTAAGTTATTGTTTAAATATTTTTCTGTAATATTTGATAAATTATAAATAAAAATGGGATACGCATATTAAATAAACAAACATAAGCTCACTAGACTTTGTAAAACGATCTTTTTGATTTGCATGTTGTTAAATTTGGTAAAGTTGCATGAGTTTTAAGATCTTAATGTGGTTATGTTTTAAACTTAAAGCTGAAATTTAGATTGAAATACACTATTTTCTATATGCATTGAAATATTATTCCTCCAATAGTAAAACACCATAAATTATTTATTAACCAAATACTAAAAACAAAATCAGGTGATCAGATGGGGTTTCTTGATGAAGCAAAATTACTGAGAGTGAATCTGACAGAAGGAGATGTTAAAGAAGAGAAGATCCCAAAGAAAGTCATCGAAAAATATATTGGTGGAAAGGGACTGGGTGCATATTATCTTTACAAAGAATTGCCTGAGGGAATCGATCCATTGTCTTCTGAAAACAAATTGATTTTTATGACAGGACCTGTGACAGGCTATGTCCCTAGTACTTCTAGATATGTAGTGATAACCAAATCTCCTTTGACTGGTGGATGGCTGGATAGTTATAGCGGTGGTCATTTTCCTGCCGAGTTAAGATTTACTGGATATTGGGGGATTATATTTGAAGGCCAGTCCAATGAGTGGGTAGCTCTGAAAATTGATGAGGATGAAATTGAGCTTGAAGCAGTTCCTAGTTTGAAGGGAAAAGACACCTACAAAGTGGAGGAACATTTTCAGAGTTACAAAGTTGCATCTATAGGCCCTGCAGGAGAAAATCTCGTTCGTTTTGCCTGTATTACTAACGATAAGGGTAGGCAGGCTGGTAGAGGTGGTGTTGGGGCTGTAATGGGTTCAAAGCGCCTGAAGGCGATTGCAGTAAAGGCTGATAAAGATAAAGCATTAAAAGAAATGCCTGAAGAGCTAAGGAAGCTCAGGGAATTCCATCTGAAGAGGCTACCAAAAGATGAGGACGTTGCATGGGCTAAAGATCATGGAACTCCGGTAATTGTAGAATGGTCCAACAGTGCAGGTGTACTTCCTACAAGAAATTTCAGGGAAGGTCAATTTGAAGGAGCGAAATCGATAGACATTGAGGCTGTTTCAAATATTCAGCAAAATCGTAAAGCTTGTTATTTATGTCCTGTTGCATGTTCAAGATGGGTGAAAGTTCCAGATGGTTTGTTCAAAGGTGTAGAAGCAGAAGGGCCAGAATATGAGACTATCTCGATTGGAGGAGCGAACACAGGAGTGGATAACTTGGGAGCTATTGTTGCATTTAATGATGCATGCGATCGGTATGGGATGGACACGATCTCAGCAGGAGTCGTTATTGGGTGGGCTATGGAATGCACTGAAAAAGGGATTTATGACTTTGGAATCAGGTTTGGCGATGCTAAAGGACTTGTTGATATGGTCAAGAAAATAGCGTATAGGGAAAGTGTAGGTGATATTCTTGCTGAGGGTGTTAAAAAAGCAGCAGAAAAGGTCGGAGGAACAGGTTTCGCAGTTCATGTAAAAGGAATGGAGATTCCTGGATATGATCCTCGTGGCTCTGTTGGGATGGCTCTGGCGTATGCAACGGCTGATAGAGGTGGAGATCATCTCAGAGCTTGGCCAATCGCATATGAAGCATTTGGAGACATGGACCCATTTGCGATAAAAGGTAAAGCTGAGATAGTAGTGAAAGAACAAAATGAAAATAGCGCTTTGTGGTCCCTCACATCTTGTGATTTTGTAAAGTACAACACTAAATATGCAGTTGAAATGCTTAATGCTAGTGGCTTTAATATGACAGTCGATGAATACTTAATCATCGGAGAAAGGATCTATAACTTGACAAGACTGTTTAATGTTAGAGAAGGTTTTGGGATAAAGGAGGATAGCCTACCGAAAAGATTTACAGAGCCTATACAGAGTGGAGCTGCAAAAGGACATTCGATTAAACCAGAAGATTTTAAGAAAATGTTGCTTGAATACTATAGATTAAGAGGATGGGATGAGGAAGGAAGACCTTTAGATGAAACCATAGAAAGACTGAGGCTTAAGGAACTGTAAGCGCGTAGTTTGACAGCATCAGGTCTTCACTTTTTCCACCTGATTTTAAAGATTTCGGCTACTTAATACTAGGTCAGATTACAAAATTTAAGATAAATTTTAAGTAACGTTAATATATTGGAGATATAACAACCAAAAAATAACAACTAAAACTTGAGGCGAATAGCGTGAAAAAAAGTAAAGAACAAACTGAATTTGAGGACATATATCCTCGTATCACAGGCCAGGTAAAGAAGAGGATTACCCTGACTCCTCTGCAACTGGACATTCTTTATAAGATTTCAGCTATGAAAGAAGTGAACTTAGAGCAAATTTCTAAAGAGCTCAAAATCCCAAAGTCTACTGTCTATTATAATTATCGAAAATTGGAAGAAGAAGGTCTCATAAAGGGTGTAAATCTGGAAATCGACCAATCAATGCTGGGAGTGGATATAACAGCCATCACTTTTGTAAGAACCAAATATGCTGGAGCCTCTGGGAGTGAAACTGGTGCAAAAATGGCAAAAATTCCTGGAGTCATATCCGTTTATTATGTCCTTGGGGATATAGACTTCATAGTGGTTTCCAAGGCCATAAATCGAGAAGATCTCAAGCGTATTATTGATGCCATTGCAAAAATTGAGGAAGTAGAACGAACCTCCACACAGTATGTACTTAATGTGATAAAGGAAGAAAGGGACTTTCTGGCTAATTATCCTGCTGAGGTTGCAAGAGTGTTATTTGGAACATATTAGATGTTGCTTATATTTCGTTCTTTGAAGGTAGTGTATTCAACAATTCTCTCGAAAAGAGAATCCAGATCATCTTTGTCAATCCTTTAAGCTCTCCGATCATGTAAGTAATGCTTTAGCAGTAGTATATTCCCTATGGAAATCAGATTGGTAGGATGTCATGTCGAGAATAATATCATTGCTAATAGTGCAAACAGAATTCCAATACCTTGTTTAATTGTAATCGGCTCTTTTAATAATAAAAAAGCCAAGAGAATTGTGATAAGTGGATATAATGCGGTCATTGTAACGACAACAGACACTTTACCTTTACTCAATGCAAATAAAAAGAACAGAGACCCCAGTGTCAGAGTAACTCCTGTAAGGATCCCAAATATTATCCCTTTGGTATGTATGTCTGGTTTGAATCCTCCAATAAATAAGATCACTGCACCAATGAAAATAGTCCCTACGATCTCATAAATTAGTATGCTCATTGGGTCAAGATAATAAGTTGCTAATTTTGGGAAAAATCCCCATAAACCCCACATAAGTAAAGCGATTACACTAAATGTGAACCAGTTGTTCATATTAGACACCATCTTAGTTATTCAATTGATTAATGAATATATAAAAGAATTTTCATACTTAACGAAGTAAAATTGGGTATGGCTTATGTTTAATGTATTTCTTCTGTTTAATCCCCAATCACGTTATTGTTCAATCTTCATTATAATATTTACGGGAAATGAAAGGAATCAGTAAAGCAGGACAAGCCCTGTCCATCTAACCTTTTCTGGAGATGAGAACCGAATAGACAATCCAGCACGCTTTAATGTCTCATACACATCTATACCCATGGCTTCCATGGAAGGTCTTGCTTCAAAAGGATGTCTGCATACATGTCCGTTACCAGGACCAACACATTCTTCACAGAGTTTACAGGCTCCAGCGATAAATCCTGTGGCATAATACAATCCGAGTTTGAACGCTTCCCTCTCCACAGTATTGACAAGTTTGTGTAATTGTAATGCATAATCTCTTTCCCCTGTCTCCTCTTCAAGCTGTTTGTAAAGCTCTTGTGTAAGACTCTCAGGTGCTTTGTCAGTTGAATTAAGTTCCCCCTCAATTTGCAGAATCAGTCCTTTTTTGTAAGATTTAAGAATTTTTTCGAATTCATCAATGGATATGAATTCTGGAGGACAGAATAGATGTCTTCCAAAGTAAGTGCATGGAGGCACCATACATTTTAACCTAACACGTCTGTCCACCACTATATCAGAACTCTCAATAACCTTAGCTTGAGTTGCTCCATTGGCTATAGCGATTTTCAGCAATTGGTCGAGCACGTCTCTATATTCCTTATATTTTTCCATTTACATCACCTTTACCTTACGTTGAGGTATACAATTTTAGAAATGTTCTTCTAGTAAAAATGTATGGGTTTAAATCATCAAACAGCCTTGGTGATTCACTTTTGCTGATTTAATAATTAATGCTCCAGTCCATGATGAGAGATGTTAAATATTAAGATGCAGGAAAGTTGAAGAGGTCTGGTAAAGTGATGTCTGAATATCCTGTTGTGTTCTGCCGGAAAATCAGACATACTGTCTCTTGGTTGTACTGCATGGAATGTGATGAGAGATGTTCCTCCTTTGATGATCTTCCCAAAGATCCAGAATAACCCGTCTTACCTGATCCTCCTCAAGATCTCCCTAGCTATGATCAGCTTTTGCACTTCTTTCGTG
>MTND01000019.1 GCA_002010305.1 Archaeoglobi archaeon JdFR-42
GGGGATATGGTTAAGGCAGGGGTGGTGGAGGCCTATGAGGTTAAGAGGAATGTGATCCTTGGGGCGAGTGAGATTGCTTGCATGCTGGTTAGAGTGGATGATGCAATTCCTAAGAAAATTGACTACGATTTAATCGAGGAAATGAGACAAAGAGAGGAACTAGCAAAACAGCTTAATCAAATTAACAAGACGAAAAAAGGAGATGATAAAAAACCAGTATCGTCAAAGGAAGTTTTATGATGACACTTCGTCAAATTGCAATTTATGGTAAGGGTGGTATAGGAAAGTCAACTATTTCGTCAAACTTGGCTGCAGCTCTGTCTGAATTTGGAGAGCGAGTTGCGTTAGTTGGTTGTGATCCAAAAAGAGACTCAACCTCGACATTAGTTGGAGGAAAATTGCTTCCAACTTTATTGGAGCATCTTTCAGATCATGAGAAGATATCTCGAGAAGGGATCGATAGTGTAATCTTCCATGGGTTTGGTGAAGTCATGTGCATTGAGGTTGGTGGACCAAAACCAGGAGTTGGTTGTACTGGAAGAGGTATCTTGGTTGGACTTCAGAAGATAAAAGAATTGGATATATTTGGAAGATATAATGTGTCTTTTGTAATATATGACGTATTAGGAGATGTAATTTGTGGAGGCTTGGCTTCTCCCATAAGGGCCAACTTTGCCAAAGAGATATATTTAGTTACAAGTGGAGAGCTAATGGCTCTGTATGCTGCAAATAATTTACTTCATGGAGTAAAAAACATTATTGAAATGGAGAGAGGAGGGGGAGAACTCAAAGTGAAGGGAATAATAGCCAATATGAAGGGTATACCATACGAAAGAGAGATGATACATGAGTTTTCGAGAATGGTCAACGTACCTGTGATTCATTATATTCCTCGCTCCAGAGTTGTTCAAGATGCAGAGATACAAGGGAAGACGGTGTTAGAGGCTTTTCCACACTCTTTACAGGCTGAAGAGTACAGAGTCTTAGCAGAAAAAATAAAAAATAATCAAGCATCTCCCTCTCCAACTCCTATTGAATTAGAGGAGATTCAAAAATTGATAAGAGAGTACAAGAGAGCGAGTATTGTAAAATAGCTCATCATGCCAATTTTTAAAGATTCTAAATCTAACTACAATCAATTGTATACGTTTTTTACCCTTGTAATGGATTTTGTCATTATAGTATGATGATACCTAAGATCAATAAATACTAGCACTCAATCTGTTATGGGGCAGTAAAATCAAAATTGATTGGATTTAATAAGAGATTACCAGTAACCTACCTCTAGATTCTGCCAATCCAATACCAGTCTCATTTAGAGTATTAAACCATGGTAAGGAAATCAGATCTAAATCATGACTCTAAAGACTCTTAATGTCACCCTGGATTGAAATCACAAATTTCTTTACAGGAATTTGGATTCCCTTGTTATTAGTAATTTGTTCAATGGCCTTTTCAGCTATCATCTCTATCCCATAACAACAAGGCACTTCCATATGGACGAGTGTCAACGAGTTGACATCGTTCTCCTCTAAGATCTCCTTCAATTTACCTATATATAAAGCAGAATCATCGAGTTTCGGACAGCCAATTATTAATTTTTTCCCCTTCAAAAAATCATTATGAAAATCAGGATAGGCGAAAGGCACACAATCAGCAGCAAAAACTAAATCTGCATTTTTCAGATAGGGGGCCTTTGAGGGGACTAAATACAGTTGAACTGGCCATTGTGTTAGCTCCGATGCTGGATTTTGCTTTTCACCTCTTTTCAACTTATTTTTGAAATCAATAGTTAGTTCATGACAGCTTTCAACATCATCATTTCTGTTTACCCTCATATCATGTCTTTTCTTATTCCCATTAATCGAAACTATTCTTTCTACCATATTTTATCACACACAATGTTGCCCGTAAGAATGAAAAAAGTTTCCCCTTATATGTAGGGTTAGTACTAAATAAAAGAAGACACAAGTAATGCAGCCCCAATTGCCCCAGCAAATTGCGGGTATTCTGGAACAATAACTTTTGTACCAAGAATGCTAGAAAAAGCCCTATTTAATCCCTTTATCAAGGCAGTACCACCTACCTGAATTATAGGAGGTCTGATTTCAATTTCCTCCATCTGCTGCTGAATTATTTGCTCTGCAACACTGAAACAGGCTGCTGCTGCAACATCTTCTCTCTTAGCTCCCTCACTCAAGGCAGAGACTAGAGACTGGATTCCAAATATTGAACAATAACTATCCATATGTACGTTCTCGGGATTGCCTTCCATCGCTATTTTTCCGAGTTCATCCAGTGTCACCCCTAGACGACGAGCTGTAAGCTCTAAGAACCTCCCTGATGCACCCGCACACGCTCCACCCATAGTAAAATCATCCGGGAGACCATTGAACAGGGTTATAACTTTATTATCAAGTCCCCCTACATCTACAACCGTTGCATTACCTTTTTGCTGATTGGCTAAAAATGCAGCTCCCTTTGAGTTGACACTAATTTCCTCCTGTACTAACTTCGCTTTTAACATTTTACCGACTTCTATTCTTCCATACCCGGTTACTCCAACACCATCTATTTCCCCTAACTTTATGTTAGCGGAATTTAACAGAGATTCCAGTACTTTTGAAGCTGTATCAAGAACTGTGGTGGTCGGAATCCACGAGGTTGCAGTAACCTCGTTTTCCTCCATTAAAACTCCTTTTGTTGTAGAAGAACCAGAATCTATCCCAATAGTAAGACCCTCTTGTTTTGTTCTCATAAGAATATCTTTTCTTGTTATTATAGTCCTCAAAGCCTCCAGTCTTATTCTCAAATTTGAAATTTTTAGGTTTTCCACCACATTGTAGGTTATTATTGGTAAAGGTGTATTTTGATGGATTAACCGCCTGATTTCATTTCGGATATAAGTCCCTTCTGCACATTTAAAACAAGTCAAAATAAACACACCATTATAATCTTCTGAGTTTTCCAGTACTTTTACAGCTCGTGCAATCATGAGTTTTAGACTGGGTGAAGCAGGTAGCAAACCAATTTCATAACTTAGTGGTTCTATTTCATCAAACCCCACATCTGGAAAAACCAGTTGGATGTTGTAATCTTCTGCTACTTTCTCAAGAATTCCTTGGACCCCAGCATATTCAGTTCCACAGGATAATTGAGCGATCTTTAACATAATTATCCTCCTAATTCTCTGAGAAAATCCATTATTTTCTTTACAAATATCACTGCTTCCTCTTTATTATTTGGATATTGGACCTCCAGAATAGGTATTCCTTTACTCTTAATTTGATATATGAGGAATTTGCTAGCCCTATCACATCCACCACAACCAAAACTAAAGTCTGGATTCATTACAATAATTGCTGCTTCAGCTTTTTCAATTAAAGGCATCATTAACGCAATTCTACCTCTCATTCCAGCAGGAGTCTCAACTGAAAGATATTTTAGCGATCGTTTGAGATCGCTCAAAGTTATTTCATATGGTGGAGAATCTAAATCCACTCCTACCTTATCCCTCAGAATTTTTCCTGTTACAAGAGGTTCATGACCTATTCTTTTGATAAGATCTGCAATTACAATACTAGTTGGGGGATACACCATCACTCGCATCTATAATCTCCTCGATAATCCTCTCTAACTCTGCTTTTTTGATTTTTTTCGGTTTAATCCTCTCTGGGGATATTATTCCTTTGTCATACGCGATTAATCCTTCTCTTATATATGGTAAAGATGAATATTCTCGTTCAATTTGGTGGAAACCCGGTCTCCTTTTTTTTCTAACCAAACGACAAATTCTATTATCGAATATTTTAAAACCTCTTTCTTTTATAAAAATCCCATATTCATCAAGCTTCCTTAATTCTTTAATTACTTCATCTAATATCTCCTTTTTACCTTGCATGATAATCCCAAAACAGGTTTCTTTTACAGTTATATCGGCCTTTAGCATTAAGATCTGTTTTACAGCCTGTGATGGAGTAAGGTGAGAGTCAGGGGATATTAATACCACATATGTCATTTCTTCCATATCTTCCATACTTATACCTCCAGTAAATACCTGGGTTTCAGTCTAATCAAAATTGAATCATTAAAATACGATTTTTGCATATTAGATATTTCCTTTAGTTTATGTTCTCCCACTTCAATCTCCCTTAATGCTGAATTATAATGTCCATATGGTAAGTTCACTCTACATCCATTTAGTTTTGGTACCAGAGGAGTGGGAGCAATGGTGTATTGAAGGTCTTCTATATTTTTCTTTATCTGATCTATCACATAAAAAACGGGATAAACGGGTGGATTTAATTCAAGTTCTTTTTTCAATTCTTTAATGAGCATACTACTTTTCTCTATTAATGCTTCAAGGAGTTGAATTTCATGCATCGTGCTGAATCTATGACCTTTCCTACCAATTCCACCTAAATACGATACATCGACATTAATGGTCTTTGGAGCACCAACGAATATCTTTGGTATTCTGATTTCATCAAAAATATTGACCTTTTCCTCAATGCAAGTTCTAAAATTGCCTAGCACTATTACAGCAAGTTCATGTTCATTGATAATTTTTATCTCTTCATCTGTAAGACCTGTTCTTATCTTCCCCCTACCTGTTGAAAGTCCGATTACATTTGTAAAAGCACCACGACGCCGGTAAAATTCAGCTATATCACACACAGAGTGAGGTAGATGATGCCTTGAGATTGTCGGAGATACAACTGCCACTTCACACATTAACAGAGGTAATATTTTAAGAGATCCATCCAACTCCTCCACTACAAAAGCCTGAATATATTCCCAATCTTCAAATGGTACTGCAAATCGAAGATTAATTTCTTGAGCGACTTTTCTACTTTCAAGTATGTATCCTCCTACGTCCTCAATCAATTCTACCAACTTGTTATGTTTATATGCTCCTCCTCGAAACATAGCTACTTCGAACATTTCACATCAACTCATCCTTATACGGAACGTATTTGAATTCACCCTCTTCTATCAAGTTTTCTTCAAATTTCAATTTCTTAGGAGGTTTACTAAGGATTTCTTTAGTTCTTTCGAGATCTCTTTGGGTTATTGTCCTCTCAGCTGCGATAAATACATCTAAATCATCAAAGGATGTTCTTTTTCTTGCATAGAACCCAATTGGAATTATTCTGCTTGCGAATTCAACGATTATATCCTCGATGTGCTGCATATCCAAGGGAATAAAAGATGAATACACAAACTTCTGAATCGCTTCTTCATCAACGTTAGTAATCTCCAGTAATAATCTTTCTTTCTGATTCACATTCTCGTGGCCGAACTCTTGGAATAGCAAGGTAACTAATTCTGGACTATATTTTTCTTCCAAGATTTCTATCTCAACTCTGTCTTTAATTTTTTTTACTTTGCAAATCTCGTTAACTTTTATCTTCTTAACTTCAAATTTCCTGTTTAATGCAAGAACAAAAAGGCTACTGGAAAGATCTACAAAAACTCTAACTGATCTTATAATGTTAAATGCGTTAAGGTCTTTCGATACATCTTCGATTAACGCATAATATGCCTTGAGACCGTCAATCTCGTTTTGCTCGGACTCTATGAATATCTCCACCTTAAGCCTCCTTTACTTCGAAATATACATAGTCATCTTTTTTTGCTATGCTCAATCTATCTAACCCTTTAGTAACCCTGCCGATTATGTTAGTTGCTGTAAACTCTTCTCCAGTCGGACCAAAATTTTGATCTGGTTTGATTCTTATTCCGATCCTTCCATACTGGGGCCTACTCGAATTGGTTATACCCACCAACCCTGTTGTTTCTTCTGGTTTTATCGAATTCTCTGGCAGTACATTCTTTCTAATTTCTGGCATCTGAAAAAGGATTAAAGAGCCTGTATTGTATTCTACACGAAGTTTTCCAATTTTAGGACTATAGATTAAATTTGAAGCTTCTTTAAAATAATTAACTGAATTTGGGGCATCCTCAGTATAAAGCTCGATATGGATCAATTCCTCTTTATCCAATCCGATGGTTTTTACCTTTTTATTCTTGTGTATCTCAAGGGTAAATGCCGGGATCTGATCTACCACAATACTATCGTCCTTTGTACTTCCCATCCTCACCTGAACTATACCCAGTTTTTCAAGATATTCTCCTGCCTCTATTTGAGTCTTCCCTACTACAAAACACGATTTTGGGTATACTCTTACAAAAATACTGTCATTTTCTTTAGCAACTTGTAAAAGCTCAATTCCAAAGGTTATTTTTCCAATTTTATTGAAATAAACAGAAGGAAACCTTCTTTTCCTATATATGTAAATCCCACCTACTTTTTCTCCAGAATTTCTTATAAATATCTCACCCATTTCTCTGAAGGCTTCAACACTTTCCTTTGGAATCTTTCCTTTTACATCAGGAAGAGCCATAATAAAGCTATTAGTTGATCCATCAACATGAAACACATTTTTCATTGTTCTTACATACCCAAATAACCTCTCAGATGAAACCGGGGAATCAGTCAGCATTATATGCATTTCCGAGCAAATCTTGTCTCCATCTTTCAATTCCTCATGTGGTTCAATCCGTTTAACATCAAAATCTGCCAGCCTAACTAAACTGACTATTTTATCTCCTTCGGATAAAGTAGCCAGGGTATTAAAACCTCCAATTACACTCCCTATTCTAATTGCATCCTGGACAACCTGATCTTTAAGAGCAAATGAGAGATATGTATCTTCTTCTTTCAAGAAAAAAACATCCTTTTCCTTCAAGGCTGTTCTTCCTGGTTTTTTAGTAGTTATGGTGTTATTTTTAATAGGACCGAAATACATACTTTGAGTAGATTTAATGTATAAAGAAGTTGGCACAGGTATATCTTCAAGGGGTATCTCTGTAGAGACTCTTACTACCCCCTTGGAAGTGGCTAAATCATATACACTTTCTCCATTCGTTTTTTTCTTGATTACAAGTAGATCGCTCACTAATTCAGGATCATACCCTCCCTCCAGTAAGAGCTCTCTAACATTTAATCCATCTTTCACTATCAACTCTCTATTGTTCAAAATGACTCTCATCTCTCTAAAAAAATAAACAAATTATGGGTGGCCATCTGGCCACATCAATGGGCGAGGAAGCTTAGCGCTTAAATCCCCTTTGATTGCCAAGTCAATGGCATCCTTTAAGTCCAGCAATGCCGTCATATTGCCTATAAAAGTTGCAGTCCCATCTTCAATTGGATCTACTGTATCTATCTCCCCAAGTAGTATTCTCACAAGATCGTAGTAATCTATTCTGAGAACTGTATCCACTTCAATCATCGATCCTGGTTCAGGAGCACCTCTAACAACAGAACTGGGAGAGATTCTCATTCTCGCATACTCTATGCCTCTTTCTGGATGTCGAGTCTCTATCAGTATTGACCTTGCTGGAAACTTAGCAGTCGTCATTACACAGGCTGGACAAGGAGCCATCTTATTAATTAAAAAATCGAATAGCAGTGTGTAAAGATCTGGCTCCCTATCTTTAAGGTTAATCCAATCAACGTTCTTATACCAGTCCTTTGGAAGTGGTGGTTTAGGCTTAAAATGTTCCTCTTCGAGTTGTGGTTTGATTACTCCTAACTCCTCTCTTGCCATTTATCCTACCTCCTTCCTGGCCTTACTAGATCTCTCTCCCCGGCAGGTTCAAATTCTCTCAAAGCACCTCTCGCAAATTCTTTTCTTGGCTCTCTAAAGTTGAAAACAAGGTGTGAATCAGCAAATGCAGCCTTAACAAGAGGGCTAGTACACCATGCCGAACCTCGACCCATCATCCCAGCATAGCACTGTACCACAGAAGCAGCAGCGTGAGTAGCTGTATAAGATTTATATGGTGTATTCAGACCTCTCAACTCAATCAGCCCTCCTTCTTCAGCCCTGAGAGAACAGCTGTAAGGCATCCCAATATGGTCCTGAACCTCCTGACCAGAAAACCCTGTTCTAAGCCATCCTTCTTTTGTTATTAGACCTATAGCATAATTAACTAGCATACTTCCAAGCATAGCGTCTCCAGTTGTTATGGTAACAAGCGCAGGACCAATAATACCCATCGTAGTTACTCGATGCGCTCCACCCCAGTGGTATTCAAGTAATGCGGGATATTTCTCATATACTTCCATCATATACTGATTTGCCATTTCTGTAATCGACCTTCCAGTTGTCCATTTAGAGGGTAATCTCTCATGTCCTTGGTAATACGTGTTTACAAGCTCAGCAAACCGGTATACAAAATCATCGAGTATATTCCCGGTAAATACTATAGAAGACGCTGAGGTAAAGCTAATTCCACCAGACATATAAACCCCAAGCCAGTAGTTCTCTAGCGCAAGGGCTGCTATCGCTCCAGCCTCAAGTACAGCATCCAACTGTCGTTTTCCTTCTTCTAAATCCTCTAGCAAAGCGGGTAAAAATGGCTTGGGCTCTAATTTAGACTCAGCAGTACAAATATCTGCCCAGTACCCATAAGGTATCCCCCCTGGCTCGTTTTCAGCCCTAGATCTAGACTGCCACATAATCTCTCCCATAGAGATCTGTTGGGCATGTTTAGCTGCATAAGCAAAGTCAGAGATTACGGCCTCTCCGGTTAATCTATAAGATGCAACAAAAGCCATTGTGGATGCTATTGCAGCACCTCTCTTTATTGCTCCACCATCAGCTATCCTTACTCTCAAGGTCGGATTCCTCGTTACTACATACAGTTTCTCACCAATTCCTTTTTTGAGTTTTTCTGCCCTCTCAGGATGAAATTCTTTATCAACATCAAGTACCCACCGCTTGTCAAACTGGTCTTTTAATTCATCATCACCTGTAAGGACTTTGGCATAAGCATCCTGCGTCAAACCTGGATGGACTTCAGCCATATGTTCTTGAACCACTGCTCCCCCTCCTAGGGTATGCTGGAGGGTTTCCATATACAGATTCATAGACTCAGGGGTTATTTCCTTTCCAACTCTTAATTGCAACACTCTATGTGGTATATCCAATCCAATGATCACCGTTCTCTTAACATCATCGACCATTTGTTGCATCGCCGGATTATTATAAAGATTCAAATCGTCAAAGTCCACTATCACATCTGTTCCAGAAATGAGTTGAGGCTCATAGTACCTTTGACCTAAAGGGATCCCAACTTCTCTATTGTACCCCGGTATACCTCTTTCTCTTGCAAGTTTTTTCCCCCACTCTACAAACTCTTGTTTTGTTCTGGATTGGCCGACTACTCCTCCGTATTTATACACTTTTTTGTTAACCTTATCCATTGGATCGTCACTAAATACTTTATTTAAGGAATTGTAGATCTCCCTCTGTTTCTCAGTTGGAAGGAATTTCTCTTTCATTTCCATTGGGTCATACCTGTAGGAGAGTTCTGTCGCAAGTGGGATTTTCGTACTCCTCCAATGGAAAAACTTCTCATTACTCTCTCCTGCATCGCCTGATGGATTAACATCTTCAGCCAATTCATTCACCTCCTTCGGTCTTGGATTTCCCTAAATCCATCATCTTATCTAGGGTCTCATAGGGCTCGCAATACAGAGGATCAATCTCATTCAAGAGTTCTGGATTATATCCCCCTAGTATTCGAGCAGTACCGTATCTTGCAATAACTGACATAATTTCAGTTCTACTTTTATATGGTGCCACATCCCATCTATATGTTACATCTTGCCCTCTAGCCTCTCTTTCTGATAAAGGTCTCCCTATTGGAATAGGCATATCCAGAATTTCTGCTTGGGCGTTCTTTATATAAACAACTTCCCCAAGATCTTTATCAAATTTGTATCTTCTTCTGGCATCAAATATGAGCCCATCTTCATCCAAACGTAAGGAATGGCCATGAGCTGTCAAACCTCTAATAGCAACTCTTCCCGGATCAAACAAGTTTGATTCAATTAGTTCCTTAGCTACTGCTTCCAAATCTCTTTCTCGCATCTCTAATAGCTGTCTTGATGAATAAACCACTGTATCGATCCCTCTAAATCTGTTTAAATATGTCCGGGCCCTTAACCATGGAGCCATCGGAGGATAATATACAGAGTCTGTAAACAGTATGAATCTGATCCTATCACCCGCTCGGGCCCCAGGAGTAGGCTCCACTATATTTTTAATTGGATCATATTTTTCGATCAGTTCATCTAATGGAGGGTGAATACTGAGATATAACTCCCCTGGATGTCTATGACCAAGCAACATTACAAGATTATCGTCAGGAATACTTCTGAACTTCTTCAAACGTCTGGATGCATCCATCACAAATCTTCTGCGTTCAGATACCTCATCTGGTCCTGGATACAGCTGAGCCTTATACCTCTTTACTTTTCTTCCTTTTCGCCTTTTTCTCACTCTTGCCATAATTTCACCTCACACCTCATTTTTAATCTTCTCAGCAGCTTCCGCGGCCTTATCAATTGGCTTGTCAAATTCAGGAAGGTGCTTTCTGAGAATAAAATACGTGCCCGAGGATATCTCTGGGGTAAAGGTTTGAGTTCCAGCGTCAAGACAAGCAGCTGCAACTATACAAGGGTTAAAGAAACCTGAAGAATGCCTTGTCAGAACGTGATCAAGCGAGAACATTCCAGGACCTGCTCCACCAAAAACTCCATGGGTATAAAAAGTATATCCCAGAGCTGTTCCCATTACCCTCCCACAATCACCATCTGGCAATCCTCCTGCTTCAAACGCAAGTACATCACTAAAAAAGGATAATACAGCTCCAGCAGACTGTAACGCTCTAGATGCACCAACATTAACGATGACGGCTGCCATCATACCTGCTAAGGCATACGCATTCCATAGTAAGAAATCCTTTGGAGAATATAACTTGTATCCTGAAGGTTGCACGTAGGGATACCCCTCACCTCTAACTTCGATTACCTTGTCTTCGATTGCCCTCTCTAAAGTGCTTACCAGAACACTGTATACTGTACCGTTTCTATTTTCTTTGACCAGATCCAATACCATATTATTAGCGTTAAATCCCTGGTAAACAGATCCGAGGAGGTTATAGTTCTCGTACCAGCCCATATTATTTCCCATCTCTGCTTGTGATAGCTGTTCTAGTATAGTTGTCAGAGCTGCACCCCATAACGTTCTTTTATCCACCAAAGCGACGAGATGGTTTATAATTGTACTTTTCAAACCAGTTCCTAGTCCTTCAAGAGCCGAAGGATATTTGATCATAAGGCTGACGGGGTTACCCTTCTGTGGAGTAATTGACTGAGGATACCTTCCCCACAAAACGTTTTTCAGAAGTCCAAGCTTATACGGTTCTTCCAAAGGTGTCAAATTAGCCAGCTTAGCGATTATCTGCCCAAGAGCGACAGCCGTAGAGGTAAAAGTTGCTGAGTAATCGGCCCCATAAATCAATCTACCTTTAGGGACCTTTACGATCAGTATCTGCCCATTTTCAATGGGCTTTACTTCCGTATCATCCTCTTTTTCTATTTGAAGCATTTTTTTCAGTTCATCAACTATGTACCCAGCGTTCCCAACCAAATCCACATCGAATCCATACCATGGCATCTGAATCTCGTCCTGACCGGTTCCTGTAGTCCAACCCGCTCTGCCCTCACTCAACATCATTTCAATTTTTCGTAGATTGATTATTGCGGTTCTTTTCAATGTCCATGCTATTTCTTTCATATACGGATTCCTTAAGGGATGGAACGCTCTCACTGGAATGTCTTCTGCAACTTTTTTACCTTCATCATTGTAGATGCTTACTTCATACTCTTTCTCCATTGAAGACACACTCCTTATTCGAGTCCTTCATCTATACTTATACTTGTTGTAAAAATAATGTAAATATTTATGTGTTGCGGTATGATTATAATATATGATAATTTATATTTGTCCAGATTATAAGTGATAATAGGTAAAATATTTATACATCATATATCATAATGACAAAATCGGAGGTGCATATATGACAAAAGCTGAGAGACCGATACATGATCCCACGATGGTATGGCCGTATAACCGCCATTGGTACAGCGCTTTCGTTTTGGGACGTCCTAATGATAGAGATGAGCCAGTTAAGCTCACTCAGGCCATGTACAGTAGAATGCTCCAAGAAGAACTAGAAGATTGGGTGAGTAGGATAGCAGAATGTGTACATACCTTCAGATATTTTAGAGAGGGGAGGCTTAAAGATCCTGAAAAAGTGACACCATTTTTAACATATCCTCCAGCATTTGTAGCCAAAACAAATCTTAATCCATCAGCAACTGTCATGCTTTTTGGAAGTTCAGTAGACGTTTGCTTTGCATGTCATGATGATTGGACAATTGAAATACATTATTTCTTCGATTACCATTACGAAAATGGTATGCAAACATATGGATGGACATCAAACTATGAGATTGATCCTGAATTGTTAAATAGGAGACACCCTAAAGTGGGTGAACCTGTACGTGAAATTTGCTGCTCAAGACCTATTCATGAGGGAGGCATGCTGGTTAGAGATATCGAAATGGACATACGAAATGAGAAAAGCCCAGAATTTGCAAGAGCTGCATTTCATAACTTCCCATATCATCAGGCGACTTCAACAGATCAGGGTATTGTGGATCGGAGCTCTATAAGTAGTATGGCTGAACTATGGCATGGATTCAACATAGATAAAGTTGGATGGCCTTTTGAGAGTTACAACGAGGATCATGTTCCAAGACCTGCAGGATTGGATTTGATGCTCCAAAATCCGTGTGATGTGTTTACATATAGATATCATGGGTTGCTCTATGGAGAGGATTGGTGTTCCAAACATACCATAGGTCCTCAAGAAACCTGCCATGAGTTTATAGGAAACGAGATGATTCCTCCCACCCCTGATGAGAGCGCTCATATGAGTATCAGGTTTGGTATGGACCGGTACAAGTGGCCTGAAACTTTCAGACAATCCAAGTATCTATATGGACAGGATGCAAAAGTCATGCCAGGCGATCCGTATCCTCTGCCAGAAACTGCTGTAGTTCCATTGGAAGAAGCTACCAAGATAATCCAGAAAGCTAGAGAAGAGCATCCAGAATGGTTGGCAGAGTGATGAGGTCCAATTTATGATAAAAATAAGAGGTACAAACCCCATACAGGAGCTGGAAAATGGTATAATAGCCTGTGTTTACTGTGAATACCTTGATGGCGAAGTTGGATGTTCTCGAGTATATAAGACATCAGGGGGACGAACAAAGATAACTATTAACAACCCTTTTTCATTAAGTTGCAAGAATTTCTCTCCAGCTTTTAAGTGTGAAGATTGTACCTATTTTAAAATCGAGAGACTTGATGAAGCATATGGGGGTAGAACTGAAAAAATAACATGCACTAAACGGTATGTGGATGATGTTGAAGTAATGTTATGTGAATACTATACCCCAAAGGATGATGTAGAGGAGAATTTGAGACGCACATATAATAAATTCGAAATTGAGTTTGAAGTGGAATGAATAGAGGTGATTGCGTTGGTAAAAACTGCTCCGAAAAACGAGAATGGAGATCCTATTTGCCCGTTCTGGTCAAAAAACAAGTTGTATGAGAGTGGAGTATGTGGTGGAAAAATAATTCGAAAAAAGAAAGCTTACGCTACATTCGTTGATATCGGTCATATGCTAGCAAATCCACCAGAAGGAGGAAGGGTTGGAGAAGTAGTTGAATGGTGGGTCTACGAGTGTGAAAACAAGCATAAGCTTTACAGACCGAAAGAATGGGCAGATGTTCCGGAAGAACCAATTACAGAAGGATACTACAGAAACGATAAACTCAGATGGCCTGAAGAATTCTATGATAACCAGACAAAAATGAGAGAGGAGTTTGAGAGCCTATAAAGGAACACATTTTATTTTTCTTTAATTTCAATTTCACAAAATTCATCCCCCAATCCAGAACATTTTTTTTCGATACCTTCCATTTGTTTTTGTAATAAGATTTCCATACCTCCTGCCCATTTCCCAGTTTCAAAATAGCAGAGAGGCATATTGACTTTTGGAAGTCCATAACAGTCAGAACACTCATACAACCTCACTGTTATTGATTTGATTTCTCCATCCTTATCTTTCTGTACTGCTCTCAACTCTGGAATTTGTAACCCGAGGATCTGAGTGACCAATTTAGTACGATTAACAAAGTCTTCTACAGTTTTTATATCGAATTTCTCAATCATAACCTTTCCTGCTGCCCTCCCCCAGCATAATCCAGCATGATATAATGCAACTTCCATTCCAGGTGTCAGTAATAGAGCAGGAATGAGTTTAGCCTGTAAAGAATGGATAGAAACATACTGACCAAGAGATGGTCTTCCAAGAGGTTTATCATGAGACTGTATTAACGAAACTATCTCTTCAAAACGATTAGCTATATTGTCAATGAGTATCTCATCCGTATTGTCACATTTATGAACATCAGCTCTTTTCCATATAGGGATAATCAACACCCATATTGGGTATACATTTACTCAATATTAGTCTTTTGGTATGAACTTAATAGATGGCATAATAGAATAGATCAATTATTATGGTTTCATCAGATAAAATAGACCATTTAAACCTAACAGACTATCCAGAGTTTTTGATATATTCCTTATTGGACTCTGTGGAAAGCCACCATACGGGCATGATCTCAATCTCACACTTTTTTCCAGGATTTATTTCTACAGCTTCGCATCTATATTTCTCAGCTACTTCTTCCCCCATAGTCAGTTCTATAGCAACTAGAAACGGGATGGTTCTCCCACATAGAGGGGTGAACCCTTCTTTCAAAATATCTCCACATACTTTCTGGTATATACACGATCCAGAAATAGTTACTTTGATTTTTTCACCATTTTTTTCCAAATGGCATTGATCTCTTTTCATTAGACCTTCTTTATCAGCTATATCAATGTACGTTTCAATAGCTTTGAGGGGGCTATCAACTTTCTTGAGATTCAATCCTAAGGTATGTTTTATCCAGTGAGTAACTCCTATCTTCTCAATTCTCCTGTATAACTTTTCTCCATCATCTATTGCCACCATTTGAATTCCATAAAGCCAATCATTTAAAACCTGGTAGATATGATCATAAAGCACTTTCAATTTTTCATATTCAGCTCTGTATTTTTCTAAAACATTCTCTTCTTTCTTACTCATCTATATCGCTCCCCCAAAAGCACTTCTCTTAATATTCTTTCTCTGGTTATTACACCCATTGGCCTATAGTTGTCAACTACAAGCAGAGACTCTACATCGTTTTCAGCCATTCGATATAGGGCCTCAACTATGCTTTCATCTGCATCGATTATTATTATCTTCTCTAACACTACATCTTCAAGTGTCTTTTTCTCATCCATTTCATTTATGATGGTCTTTAGCCAAACTACTCCTAGTAATTTCTCATAATCAGCGACGACAGCATATGGTTCACCATTATTAGCCATAATCTGGATAGCCTCTTTTATCTCAGTATCCACTGAAATTTGAAGTATCTTGGTTTCAGAGTACCATCTCACAGGGGTGTTAGGAATCGTTGCAATACCTAATAGCTCAAAGAATATGTTTTGCTCTTTGAGGTCTACTCCTTCCACTATCCCACTGATCATTATTTTTCTAACGGGAGTTGGACCGAATTGAATATGGTCTCCCTGAGAAATTCCAGCAAGTTCTCCACCTGCTTTTATTATGCCATTGCAGTTATCCACATCTGAAAGGTTCATAAAAAATACATCATAAACTATCAATCCTGATTTCAGTTCTCCATTTATGTACACAGGAATCTTTTTCTGAATATCTTCAGAAGCAAATATAGATTTAAAGGCACCTTCTGTAGGTATATAACCCCCTTTTGGACCAGCGATGCCAATTATCAATCCTAGTTTATTTAAATCTATCATAAGATTTCTAACGGTCCCACTATCCTTGTTAATCTCTTTGGCTATCTCACTACTTTTAATTGGCCTTTTCTCTTTCGTGTATTTTTCTATTACAACTTGAAGTATTTCTTTGTGAGAGTACTTTATCATCACAGGTAAAATTGACCATTATATTTAAGTAAATTTCGGTAATATCTATCATTAAAGGTAATTATTGAACAAAAAGATTTATAATAGGTACGTGGAGATGAGTGAAACAGAATGAAAAAAGATACAGAAAGCCAATGGAAGATTGGACGTAGGACTCATTCTGTAGCATGCAGGAACGCTCCCGCGATAGGCATGGGGGGTGGATTTGCTCAAAGAGGGACTCTCTCTGAGGATGGAGCAAACGAAATAATTTGTGTGGGTATGGGTCCAGGGCAGCGACATATAACAAAGCCAGTATGTGAGATAACATATGCCTTGAGAGAGGAGGGATTCCATGTCAGTGTGCTGGTATTAGAGGCGGGGATGGGACCTCCAGAAGATGCACCCGGTGGTATGAGAACTTCTGTATCTGGAATAAACGAAAAGGAAGTTGCCAGAATTAATGCACATAAACTTGCGATATTACACTTTGGGAATATACCGGGTCACTTTTTATACAAAGCAAGGCTTTTCTTAAGACATGTTTATGTCCCAGCAATTATAGTATGCCAAGCTCCGGTAAAGCTGGAAGATTTTGCTGCAATGGGGATTAATGTGAGAGGTATAGAGGTAGAGAGGCCAGAAACTCAGGGCATGATACTGGATGTGATTACCGGAGTAATTAGGGGACAATCTGTGCCACCTCACAAGATGAGAGAGATTATCTCTAAAACTAAATTCTGGTTCAATTTTTTAAAAAAGTCGTTTGGAGACGAAAATGAGAAAGTATCAGGTGTTTCCCGAAGAAACTGAGAAAATCAGTGAAAGAGATACTAAATCCAGTATTTTCTCTGCAATGAGAGTCATAAAGGATTTTATGGCATCTTCTCTTGGGCCCCATAGCCTGCTTAAACTAATCGACGAAAATAATGCTTATCGAGTTACAGCTGATGGAAAGATGATTCTCCAAAGAATGGAGCTACAATCCATAAAAGCAGATCATCCAGCTGCCAAATTGATGGTAGAACTTGCAAAAGCCCAGGATGATGAAACGGGAGATGGGACAACAAGTATAGTTATACTGGCTGGAGAATTG
>MTND01000023.1 GCA_002010305.1 Archaeoglobi archaeon JdFR-42
CACAGATGTTCATGAATGAACATGAAATATTATATGGTTGTGCATGATAAATCCTAACAAAGAGGTGTAGTAGATGGATAGACTGACACGGAGAGGATTTTTGAAGTATCTTACTGCTGCTGGAGCAGGTATTTACTTCCTTGGGTGTGCTGAGAAACCATCTCCAACACCAACTCCTAAACCAACGCCAACTCCTGTTTCCACGCCCAAAGCAACTCCGAAACCAACACCAGCACCCACATTCCCGATTCCTGGGAAGACATTGAGATGGATCGTTCCGTATAAACCGGGAGGAGGTTATGATACCTATTCGAGGATGTTGGCCCCTCTCCTTGCTGAAATGCTTGAACTTCCTTTGAGAATTGAGAATCTACCCAAAGGAGAAGGGGCTCAAGGATATAAAGAGCTGATAAACTCAAAACCAGATGGACACACAATAGGAATTTATAACCCGGGACATATTTCAAACAGCAGAGACATAACTGGAATATATGATTTTAATACGATAGATATGACATTTCTTTATCAGATAACGGATGAGCCAAGTGTTGTAACGATTTATACAGGTGAAGAGAGCAAGTTCAGCAGTTTTGAGGAGTTGTATGAATACTCGAGAGAGAAACCGGTAAGAGCTGCAACGACATCTGGAACCTCAAAAATTGGTCCCATTTTAATGAAGGTACTATGGGGAATGAACCTTGTATTTGTCCCATTTGCATCCAGCACTGAAGGAAGAGCCGCTCTGATGAGAGGGGATGTAGAATTGTCGGTTTACAGTATCGGTTCATCACTTGAAGCTGTCAGTGCTTCAAAAGACCTTAAAGTTGGCCTTATAATTTCTGGAAAGAAGAGTGCCTCTGAGATTGATGTAGTGCCAGTGTACGAAAAGCTTTATGATATTAGTCTGGCTGATGTTCCAACTTCTGCAGGTCTTAACCTTCCCAGCAACGATGATATGGCAGCTGTTGTCTCTGCATACAGAACCATAATTGGCCCACCTAAGATGCCTGCTGAAATAGCAAATAAGGTGATGGACGCCTTTGACAGGTTGTTTGAAGAATACAAAGATACACTAGATAGACTGCAGAAGAAGTGGAATAGGCCATTAAGTGGTCTGGCAAGGGGAGATATACCAAAAGAAAGACAGATGAGAGCCTTTGAGGTTCTGAAACAGTACAGAGACCTTATGGTAGGTTAAATCAATGAATGAGCATATAATTGGAAGGGAGAGGAGAGGATCTTTCAGTGAGTTTCTACTATTATTAATTTTTCTAATATTTCTAATAGCTTTTTTTATTGACCTTTGGGGATCTGCCTTGGAGACAAAACTGACCTTTTACGTTATGTCACCACTCGCTGCAGGCTTAATAGTGTACAGGCTGGCAAAACTGATAAAAGAGAAGGAGTTCAAAATTTTTGATAAGTTCGAAATAAAGGCTGAAAGTCTGGGGATAGGATGGGTGATTGCAGTTTTTATCCTTATTTATCTGTTAGGGTACTATATAGGCTCCTTTCTGTTTTTACTCATCTTTTTCAAGATGAACAACCATTTGAACAGAAAGACACTCGCAGTAACAGGAATAATACCTCTCGTGCTCTATTTCACCTTTGAAAAAATTCTGAATATGAGCCTGTATTATGGAGTTCTGCTAAAACAAGTCTTCCTCTGAAAAAGGTGGTGATATGCTGGATGCTCTGTCCAATTTAATGTTAGGCTTCGAATTTCTTTTTACTCAACCGGTTTCGATACTGCTCATAATTGCTGGGGTGGTGCTGGGGGGATTAGCGGGTGCAATCCCTGGATTGACCTCCAAAGTTCCTGTAGCAATTCTTATACCACTTTCTGGAGGGTTACCCCCTGTTGGGGCACTTGCCATGTTCGTGGCAGCTAGTGAATCCGCAAGCTTTGCCGATACTCTCCCGGCCATTCTTTTTAGAGTTCCAGGAGATGCTTCAGCCGCAGCTTCAACATTGGATGGGTATGAACTGACAAAAAAGGGAAAAGCTGGATATGCCATGGGCGCTGGGGCAGGAGGATCCTTTGTCGGAGGTCTTATCGGTATCTTAATTGCAATTTTCCTCACTCCGTACCTCACAGAGTACGCTCTGGCGTTCTCTCCTCCTGAGTTCTTCTGGATGGGGGTCCTTGGGATAACTCTGATAGCAGCCGTGAGTAAAGGCCCATTGTACAAGGGACTGGTTTCTGGATTTCTAGGATTTATCATCAGTTTAATTGGAATGAGTATTTTCACATCAGAGCTTAGACTCACTTTTGGAATTCCTGAACTGATTGATGGAGTTGATTTTGTTGCAGTGCTTATAGGATTGTTTGCAATCTCAGAGATGATAAGACTCTATGTTAAGGGTGGGAAAATTGTTGAAAAAGGAGCTGAAGTAGCAAATCCAATGAAAGATATGTGGAGAGGCGTACTATCTGCCTTTAAATACTGGACCACAACTATAAGGGCTGCACTTATTGGTTTTGCTATAGGAATTATTCCTGGGGCAGGAAAAGGAACGTCGATATTTTACAGCTATATGGTAGAGTCAAAAATTGTGAGAGAGAAAATCTCTGAAGGGAAAACGGATGAGGATCCATTTGGATCAGGAAACATCAAAGGAGTTCTTGTTCCAGATGTGGCCAACAGTGCAACCCCTGGGGGTGCTTTAATTCCGACACTTACTCTTGGCATACCTGGAAGTAGTGGGATGGCATTGATTATGGCAGCACTCATGTTTCATGGTTATCCAATTGGTCCTGCTCTAGCAATATATCACCCAGAGGTTGTCTACGGGATATTCGCTGGAGTTTTGATTGGAATTCCATTTGCGTTTCTTCTTTACATTCTTCTAATTAAACCCATGACCAGACTGGTAACACTTCCTGTAAAATCAATTGTACCTGTTATCCTTGTGATTTCTATGCTTGGAATTTACACACTAAACAACTCCATGATAGATGTGGCCATTGCTGTTATTTTTGGGATAATCGGATATTATATGGACAAATACGATTATTCTCCTGTATGTATGATCATCGGTGTAATCCTTGGACCAATCGTAGAACAATCTCTTTTCCAGTCTCTCAGGATGAGCTTCTGGAATCCAGCAATATTCTTTACAAGACCCCTTTCAATACTTCTTATAGTGATAATATTGACAGGAATATTTTATTCACAGATCAAAAGGATCATTACAGGTAAAGCTTTTAGGATTTAGACTGTATGAGGTGATGGAAATGAATATAACTGAACTCAAACGGGATCTTTTAACTGCCTGTAAAATTTTATCAAATAAAGAACTGATAAGAGATTTCGGACATGTTAGTGTTAGAGTTGATTCCGAGAAATTTCTCATTCCCACAAGGAAAAGTCCCGCATTAGTTCTCGAAAATGATTTGCTGTTAGTAAATCTCGATGGAAAAATTTTGGAGGGAAAAGGAGAAAAGTATTCAGAGACCTGGATACACAGTGAGATCTACAAGAGGAGAGATGATGTTGGTGCTGTTGTACATTCTCACTCAATTAACGCAATCGCAGTAAGTTCTTCGCAAATCGAGTTCGGACCGATTTACAATCAGGGTTATATGTTCCTGAATGTTCCGGTATTCAAAGAAGTTGGACTAATAAACACAAAAGAAAAAGCAAAAAGAATGGTTGAATTACTCGGAGAGTCTCACGCAATTCTATTAAGGGGACATGGTGCGGTAATTGTTGGTAAAGATATCAAAGAGGCGACATTAAAATCGATATATCTTGAAGAGAATGCAAGAATTTTGATTCTTGCAGGTAGCTTAGGAGAGCCGGTTTACCTAAGAGAGGAGGAATCAGAGAAAATTGGAGAAGATGTATTCAATCCATCAACAATAAAGAGAGCATGGGATTACTACAACCGACTTTACTCTTGATATCTTGAGCTATATCTCTATGATAAGTGGTAGGAGATTAAACCTCCTGAATAAAGAATATTGAGCAAACAATATATAAAGATATGAAAACGGTACAGCGGGTTAAACTGTAGCTGAATTATATGAAAATTCTTTTCTGTATTTGATGATGCTTAGATCTAAAAGATGGTGATACCAACATCCATGTAAAATAGCGGGATTAAGACAGAGAATATACTAATGGATAATTGGTTAAATTGAATTTCCAAAGCTAAATTCAAATTGAAATAACACCCCGAGATATAATTTACAAAATAGACTATAGATAAACTAAAATGATAGGCAACATGAGAAAAATAGGAAGTGAAAAACCGAAAATAGGAAAAAATAGCGATTATAAGAAGTGGAACAATGGGGTCTGGAATTGTATAGGTTTTTGCTTAATCAAGATTCAGAGTGTATTTGAGAGGATCTATAGGGGAGTCTGTAAACAGAGGGTTCGAAATCCATAGAAAGATTCATAGACAATGAAATTAAGAGGGGTAAGACGAGTCAAGGAACAAAAAGAGGGTACATTAGATAATATAACTTGCCTTACCTCTATGGAAGAGGGTGGGAAACAAGCGAATTTTGTGATAGAGGTTGTAGTAGAAAATAGAGATGTAAAAAAGATTTTCTATCAATTACTACAGGTTGTTATTCCTATCAATAACCTCATAAACTTTTATCCATAAGCTAAGTTCTCTATGTACTCTTAAGCACACGGTTGTATCATTTTTAGGCTGAATCTCGTAGCGAGGGAGAGTATACATTGCAAATCAAAGATTTACAATAATTTTCAGTTAATTACCTCTCATATACACCATCTAACTCCCCAAACTGGAGTATGTGGCCTTTCATCTCTTTTTCCAGATCAGATACTGTAGCTTCTGATGGCAGATCCAGCATGGTATCCAGAACATATACTTTAAACCGATAGGTATGGGGTTTCCCTGATGGAGGACAGGGGCCCTTGTATCCATACACTCCGAAATCGTTCTTACCCTGATATGCAGGAACCGGTTCACTTATAACTCTCCCATGGGGAATGCCCTCAGGGATTTTTTCTATGGGTTTTACATTCCACATAAGCCAATGGACGAAAGTCCCTAAGGGAGCATCTGGATCATCAACCACGATCACCATCGAGACTGCCCTGTCTGATATCCCTGTGATTGTTAAAGGGGGTGATATATCCTTCCCATCACAGGTGTAAACCGAAGGTATTTGCCCTCCGTTATCAAAAACCGATGTAATTACTAAACCTCCTTCCCTCTCTACTTTCTCTGCGCATCCTACAACTACTAAGGTAAAGATGGCCAGGCCTGTAACCAGCCATCGAGCTATCATACTTCTATACTGTATACATACAGATTACTAAACCTTTTTCCTCCATCTTGACAAACTCATGTATAGGGTTCTCACAAAAAGCCAATAAACGAAATATTTAAACCACAGTATTCGTCAGTAAATCCACTGAAGAGGTGAAACAATGAGAGACTTTCCTGCTTATTTCAAACCAGATGAAATTGAAAAAGAAGTAGAATCTTTTTGGAGCTCTAATAATATCTATCATAGAGCCAAAAAGAAAAATAAAGGATCAAAACAATTTTTCTTTGTTGATGGACCACCTTACACAACTGGACGTATCCATCTTGGAACTGCCTGGAATAAAATCATCAAAGACTCTGTTTTGCGATATCTTCGTATGAAAGGTTTTGATGTACTAGATCGTCCAGGATGGGACATGCACGGGCTACCTATAGAAGTCAAAGTGGAAAATGAGCTGGGATTTGAGTCAAAAAAAGAGATCGAAGCATTTGGAGTTGATAAATTCATTGCCCGATGTATGGAGTACGCCATCAACAACATGCATGAAATGGCTTATCAGTTTAAAAAACTTGGTGTGTGGATGGACTGGGATAACCCATATAAGACTATCTCCACAGACTACATCCGTGCTGCATGGTGGACGTTAAAACGGGCCTATGATAAAGGACTTGTTACCAAAGGGAAGAGGGTTGTGAACTGGTGTCCCCGCTGTGAGACTGCTATTGCAGATGCTGAAGTAGAATACTGGGATGAGACTGACCCATCTATTTTCGTAAAATTCCCTTTAAAGGAGGGGGGATTCATAGTGGTGTGGACCACCACACCTTGGACTCTGCCAGCTAATATGGCGGTGGCAGTTCATCCTTCTCTGGAATATGCCCGGATAAAAGCCATCAAAAGTAATGGGGAACAAGAAGAGCTTATACTGGCAAAGGAGCTGATAGAAGGGGTTATGGAGAGAGGCGGATATTCTTCTTACGAAATAGTCGAAACATACTTAGGAGAGGATCTTGTCGGTATGGAATACCAGCATCCTCTGGAACATGAAATTCCGATTCAGAGAAATTTTTCCCACAGAGTCTATATGGCTGAATTTGTCAGCTCAGAAAACACTGGATGTGTTCATGTTGCCCCTGGCCATGGACATGAGGACTGGGAGCTGGGAATGAAAGAAAGGCTGAAGATATTTTGTCCAGTAAAAGAAGATGGAAAATATACATCAGAGGCAGGAAAATATGAAGGGTTGTTCGTTAAAGAGGCAGACCCTGTTATAATACAGGACCTCAGAAATCATGGTTATCTACTGGCTGAAGAGACCATCACACACAGATACGGACACTGCTGGAGGTGCAAAACACCCATTCTATACCTCGCCACAGAACAGTGGTTTCTCAAGATTTCTGAAGTAAAAGAATTGATGCTCAATGAAGTGGATCGTGTGAAATGGTTCCCAGTATGGGCTGGCAGTTCCCGATTTAAGGACTGGGTATCGAATGCCAGAGACTGGTGTATATCAAGGCAACGATACTGGGGCATACCTATACCCATCTGGGAGTGTCAAGATGGTCACATAAGGGTAGTGGAAAGCCCGGAAGAGCTGGGCATAACTGATGAGATGCAACTACACAGACCTGCCATTGATGAAGTCATTCTAACATGCAAGTGTGGAAAACCCATGAAAAGGATTCCAGATGTATTTGACGTGTGGTTTGATTCAGGTGTTGCCTCGTGGGCTACGATAGGGTATCCAAAAAATTCAGAGGGTTTTGAGAAGCTCTGGCCCGCAGATTTTATTACAGAAGGGCATGATCAAACCAGAGGGTGGTTCTATTCTCAGCTCGGGACGTCTGCTGTAGCATTTGGAAAGGNCCCTTATAAAAAAGTCCTGATGCATGGATTTACTCTGGACGAGAAGGGGCGCAAGATGTCCAAAAGTCTGGGAAATGTAGTGGCTCCGGAAGAAGTGATAGAAAGAGTTGGTGTGGATGCCTTCAGGCTGTATGTCCTTTCATCAAATGCTCCTTGGGAAGATATCCGATTCAACTGGAGTGAAGTAGAGAACGCTTTTAGAACTCTGAATATCCTCTGGAACTCATGCAGATTCGCCTTTCCATACATGAAACTGGATGATTTCAGATATGATGGTCTTCATGAGGTTGATCAGCATTTCCTTCCTGAAGACAGATGGATTATCTCGAGAGTTCAAGCTCTTGCTGAAGAGGTCTCCAGAAATATTGAAGTATTTGAATTTCACAGAGCTATAAGAACCATTGAGCATTTTATCCTTGAAGACCTGTCCAGGTGGTATATACAGCTGGTAAGGCCTCGAGCGTGGGAAGAGAAGCATTCTCCTACAAAACTCGCCGGATATAACACCATCATTTATGTGATGGATCGACTGCTACGAATTATAGCACCGTTTACCCCATATATCTCCGAGAAACTATACCAGACATTGATTAAAGTTTTTAACCCGAAGGCAGAGATCTCAGTTCATCTGACAGAATTTCCGAAACCAGAAGAGAAACTACTGAAACCTGATCTGGAAAAACATATGAAAATTGTGAGAGAGGCAGTTGAGGCAGTGCTAGGAGCCAGACAGAAGGGGAAAAGAAAACTTCGGTGGCCTATCGAGAGAGTCATAGTAGAGACTAAAGATGAGGAGGTTATTCAGGCCCTTAAGAACCTCTCCGACATTTTTCTTACTCAGACAAATGCTAGAAATATAGAATTCACCGAGTCTTGGAAAGAATATGAGTTGAGTATTCGACCCAACTATAAGGTTCTTGGACCTGTATTTAAAGAACATACCAAAGAATTCTTCCAGTTTCTCATGTCTTTCGAACCCAAGAAAATAAAGGAAATGGTAGAACAGGAAAAAGAAGTGGAATTCAGAGGCAATAAAATTATACTGAGCAGTGAGATGGTGGAAATAGATGAAGAATTGCCCGAATATCTGGTTGCAGAAGAGTTTTCTGGTGGCAGAGTGCTGATTGATCTCTCCATGACAGAGGACATACTGAAAGAGGGGTTCGCCCGAGAGATTACTCGCCGGATTCAGGATATGAGAAAAGAAATGGATCTGAGGGTTGAGGAGTTCATCAATGTCTGGATCGAATGGGACGGTGAGGTGGACTTGAAAGAATGGGAGAGCTACATTTCTAATGAGACGAGAGCCAAGAAACTCCATTTTTCTGGCATTGAACCTGATGTTAAAGAAGACGGATTCATAAAGAAATGGGAAGTAGAAGGAAAAAACATAATCATTGGGGTAAAAAGAGCATAACATGAGATTTGAGAATTGGTGGCATTATTATTTGAGAATTGTAAAAGACTTTGGCTATTCAGTTGAAAAAGACAGAGAATCTGCTATCTTGATGCATGAACTCGGGAAAGATAGATTAATGGAATCTTCCATACTCACTTTCCTCCGTAATAAAAAGGTCATGGTAGTGGGGAATTCTCCTGATGTATGTGATGAACTTGAAAGCATTGATTATACACCGTATGTCGTGATTGTAGCCGGAAAAGCTATTGAATCCGTTCAGGATCTAGCTAAAGTCAACATCCTTGTAACAGATATGGACGAAAAACCCAGACATATATTGGAAATGGAGCAGAAAGGGTGCCTGCTAGTACTTCATGCTCATGGAGATAACATGGACAGACAAAAAAAGGTTATCCCGGAAGTTAATAGATTTGTTGGCACAACACAGACCGAGCCATTCGACAGAATCTACAACTTCGGTGGATTTACGGATGGAGACAGGGCTGCCATCATGGCACAGCATTTTAAAGCAAAGGAGATCAGGCTAGTTGGATTTGATTTCCATAAAGCAGACAACGAAATAAAAAAAAGAAAATTAATGTGGGCTGAAAGACTGCTGAGAGATAGTGGAATTCTGGTTTAAAGTTCTATGATATCGTAAAATATAGTTTTACAAATTGTCAACTTACGTTGACAACACCCAAAGTATCAACATTTTTCAATTCAGATCTATAGACAAATCTCAATGCGATGTGATACGAATTTATCTCCTGTGAAGACTGGATTTAAGGGTCGCATAGAGTGGAACGGCTAGAAAGTATAAACCAGCAGCAAGAAGGTATCTCGAATACACACCAAAAAATCAGACAACAAATGGATCTTATCAAGTCAACATAAAGGAGGGGGAGTATCACTCCTTGACACAAATTATCAGTAAATAACTTTTCCAAGAATTCTGATTATACTCCCAATAAATTGGATAAAGTTCCCACCACTACAAGTAAATCAAACTAAATAACAGTCTAATGTTAAGATGGTAGCAAAATTAACAGTAATACCTTAATCATCCTCTACAAACTGTAGTTTGAAACTACAGGCCTAGGAAATCCATTTTTGTACCACCAATCAATAATCTATTTTCCAAATTCGAAATGAATAAATACATGAACCATGGTAAATATAATGAAAAATCCATACAATGGGGTGATTAAGTGGAAAAAAGAATTTTACACAGAAGAGAATTTTTGAAAAAAGCAGCAATAAGCGGATCTCTTGTAATCGGGGGCATTTCAATTCTAGGATGTGCTGAAAAACAACCTCCTGCTACTCCAACTCCTGAAGAGGTTGAAATGCCTTCCAAGATTATCATTGCATGGCCTACAGAAATGACTACTCTCCACCCTTACAAGGTCCATAGAAATATGCTTGCAGAATCTCCTGTGGCTGCCATTCTTGACAGATTTCTCACACAGGATAGAGATCTGAAATATCAGCCTGGAATTCTGGAAGAGGTGAAGTGGAGTGAGGATAAACTCTCACTGACCATGAAAGTTAGAAAAGGCGTTGTTTTTCACGATGGTACTGGATTAACTGCAGAAGATGTTGTTTTCAGCTTTGAAAGAATGAAAGATCCTGGCAACGCGTATTCAGGAGTATGGAAGAAGATGGAGGTTATTGAGACAACAGGTAATTACGAAGTAAATGTCACTCTAAGCAAGTTCGATCCATCATTTACTGCATGGCTCGGATTTCTCGATGCTTTTGTGGTATCTAAAGAATACTGGGAAAAGGTAGGAGAGGACGAATTTGGGAAAAACCCAGTTGGATCTGGACCATATAAAGTTAAAAGCTATGGAAAAGGTGTGTTAGAGTTAGAGGCTCACGAAGATTACTGGATGGGTAGCCCTCCTGTTAAAGAGGTTGTCTTTAAAGAGGTTTTGGATCCAAAATCAAGAGCCGCAGAAATAGAGTCCCTGACCTCTGATTTCACCCTTCAGATCGATATCACTGATTTCACCAGACTCGACAATCTCCCCTCATTAAAGGGGATTAAAGCATTCGTTACTGATGTTGCCATGTTATTTGTTGCTCCTTATAAAGAGGAGCTTGCAGATGAAAGGGTCAGGTTAGCCCTTCATTATGCTATTGACAAAAAAAGCATAGTGGACAATGTGCTTCTCGGGTTTGGTAGACCAGTATCAACTACTGAGGCACCCGGATATATGGCTTACGATCCCAATTTCACCTTCCCCTATGATCTGAACAAAGCAAAAGCCCTGATGGAAGAAGCGGGATACTCAAAGGATAATCCTCTCAGGATTTCAGTTATGACTACTAAAGGATTCGTTGCAAGAGATTTCGAGGTTATGCAGGCTATAGCAGGTATGTGGAGAGAGATAGGTGTTGAAGCAGATATTGAGACCATAACACTAGCTCAGTTCTTCGAGTTCAGAAACACAGGAAAACTTGCCAATCTTGCCCTATATGTATGGTCCAATGCAACCGGAGATCCCATTAACTCCATAGGTTATTCTCAGTGGCCGAACTCTCCTTTTTCAGCATGGAGGGGTTTGAAGGCTGCAAATCTCCCCGACCAGACAGGATTGATGGATGAGGCAACTCAGATTATTACACCACTCTTTACAGAAAAGAACGAAGAGAAACGAATTGAGTCTGCCAAAGTAGCTGCCAGATGGGTCGTGGAGAAGGGCCTTGTGATTCCACTGTACCAGCTTGCTCAACCACTTATAATGAGGAGAGAGATTAACTACGAGCCCTGGCCTCAGGGGTATGTCCTACCATACTATATGAGTTACTAATCCCTTTTTTTATTTTTTGAGGGAGATTTTATGCCAGTATCGTCTACATATCTTCTCAGAAGATTGTTATATATGATCATATCCATAATCGGAGTATCAGTTTTTGGTTTTATCCTTTTCAGGATTGTCCCAGGAGACCCTGTATTAATGATGGTAAGTCCTACAGCAAGCCTTGAAGATATTGAAGCCTTGAGACACCAGCTTGGATTTGATCGCCCCCTCTACATCCAGTATGTAAACTGGTTTAGGGATTTCCTGTCGGGTAGTTTTGGAACCTCAATCAGGTACAATACTGATGTATTGGAGCTGGTAACTTCCAGATTGCCTGCCACTCTGGAGCTGGTTATCGTTAGTATTCTTGTAGCTTTTGTAATAGGAGTGCTTATAGGAGTCATATCAGCAGTTAAAAGTGGTTCGTGGGCAGATAGAATTCTCACTGGCTTTTCATTCCTGGGTTTTTCTCTTCCACATTTTCTGTGGGGGATAGTTTTTATAGTCATTTTTGGGGCTATTGCCCACTTACTACCAGTTTCTGGTAGAATCGATATTGATTTCGAGGTTACTCCCATAACTGGATTCATACTCATCGATTCTCTGGTTTCTGGCAATCTAGCTGCTTTTAAAAGTGCTCTGGCCCATATAGCATTGCCAGCTATTTCACTAGCATTAAGTTTAATTGCCATTCTCCACAGAACTCTTAAATCTAGTATGCTGGATGTGCTGGGAGAAGACTACATATTCACCGATAGAATGAAAGGGCTACCAGAAAGAAAGATAATTTTCGAAAGAGCTTTGAGAAATGCTTTGATTCCTACTATTACTATTCTTGGAGTACAGTTCACTTTTCTTATGGGAGGTAGTATAATCATAGAATACATTTTTGGATGGCCTGGAATGGGTACTCTGCTGTTCACGGCTGTTCAATATAAAGATCTGCCACTACTCCAAGGAATTGTAATGGTATATGCCTTGATCGTTGTATTGACCAACTTTCTCGTAGATCTTACATACACCATAATAAATCCAAAAATAGAGTTGAGATAACATGAGCAGTGAAGAATTCATAACAGAGAGCTTATTTGAAGGATTTAAATCAATTCTATCGATAAAAGTTATTTTCGGACTTATAGTTCTGATTATATTATTTTCAACAGCCATTTTAGCTCCGGTAATATCACCTTTTGATCCCAATGAGCAGAGGTTAAACGAGGCTTATAAACCTCCATTCTGGGTGAAGGGGGGAGATAAAAATTACATCCTAGGTACAGACAGTCTGGGCAGGGATATTTTCAGCCGATTGGTGTATGGAGCTAGGGTCGCTGCTGTTGTTGCTGTTGTTGCGACTATCCTTACAGCCATAACTGGAATCTTAGTTGGGTTGCTTTCTGGCTTTTTCGGTGGAAAAGTGGATCAGATTTTCATGAGACTGGTAGATATATGGATGTCCTTTCCTCCAGTACTATTTGCCCTAGCTCTGATAGCAATCCTTGGAGTTGGGCTGAAAAATGTCATACTTGCAATTGCTATAATCGACTGGACTAGGTTTGCCAGAGTCGTAAGGGCTGAAGTAATAAACATAAAAGAGAAAGATTTTATTCTGGCTGATAAAGCAGTAGGGATGTCAAATACTCATATTATCTTCAGAGAGATTCTTCCAAATACGATACCTATCATAATAATCCTTGCAACTCTTGAGATGAGCATTGCTATAACTGTAGAAATTCTCCTGAGCTATGTTGGTCTTGGTGTGAAGGCTTTTACCCCTTCCTGGGGATCCATGATATCCGAGGGACTTGCTTATTTCAGAATTGGATGGTGGGGGATGCTGTTCCCCATGCTGGCTACTATCGTGGTGATCCTTGGCCTCAATTCCCTGGGAGATGGTCTCAGAGAAAAGATTGATCCAAGACTTTCTCTGATGAGGTGAACTATATGTTATTGAAAGTACAGGATTTAAAGGTTAGTTTTGCAACTCCGAAAAGGATGATTCCTACACTTCATAGAGTGTCATTCGATCTGGATTATGGAGAAGTTCTAGGACTGGTGGGGGAATCTGGTACAGGGAAGTCCATTACTGGTAAGTCCATACTTCGATTGCTCCCTCCCAATGGGATGATCACAGGAGGAAAAATACTTTTTAAAAAGAGGGATCTGGTTGGATTGAGAGAGAGTGAAATGAGAAAGATAAGAGGGAAAGAGATTTCAGCAGTTCAACAAGACCCTCTCTCATCCTTAAACCCAGCTTTCAGGATTAAGGATCAGATGACGGATATCCTGACTCTTCATACAGACATGTCTGAGAAAGAGGCAGAAGAGCATGTTATACAACTTCTGAATCAGGTAGGAATAAAAGATGCTAGGAGTGTTATTAACAAATATCCCCATCAGCTAAGTGGAGGAATGTGTCAGAGAGTTATGATCGCTATAGCTTTTTCATGTTCTCCATCCCTTGTAATTGCAGATGAGCCCACAACAGCTCTGGATGTTATAACCCAAGCACTGGTAATTGAACTCATGAAACGTATGCAGGAAGAGAACAATACATCTATTATATTTATAACTCATGATATATCCCTTGCCTCAAAAATATGTGAAAGAATTGCTGTAATGCATAAAGGAGAAGTAGTTGAAATCGGAAAGACTGAAGAAGTTCTATTTAACCCGAAGCATGAATACACCAGACTGCTAATCAATTCTATACCCAAGATTGAGAAAGAAATACGTACAATATTTAACGGAGTCGAGACCTGATGATAGAGGATCTATCGCTGATTCAAGCCCATAAACCTCAAAGTTTTGTCTGTCGATCAGTAAGGGTTGCCATCAAGAGGGATGGATGATGAAACTACCGTTACTCCAAGTCACTGAACTTAAGAAATATTTTTATGAACCAACCGGAAGGCTTATTGACACTTTAAGAAAAAGAAAGAGAGTCATAAAAGCTGTCGATGGTGTGAGCATAAATTTAGAAAAACAGGAAACTTATGGTTTAGTCGGAGAGAGTGGCTCTGGAAAAAGCACTTTTGGTAGAACGGTTCTAAAACTCTATAATCCGGATGGGGGGAAAATAGTTTTTCGTGGAATTGATGTCACAGATCTGGACGAGAAAAAAATGAAACCAATCCGTCGACATATGCAGATTATATTCCAGAATCCATACTCTTCTCTGAATCCGAGAAAAAAAGTGGAGGATATCATCCTAGATGTTCTCCGGATTCATGGATTGGAAGAGGGCAATGACAAACTCAGAGAGATTCTTCAAGAAGTGGAACTTGATTTTAGTTATCGAAAACGTTATCCTCACCAGCTCAGTGGAGGTGAACGACAGAGAGTTGCCATTGCGAGAGCAATGATACTTCAGCCCGAGCTGGTGGTTGCCGATGAAGTTACTTCATCTTTAGACGTCTCCGTCCAAGCACAGATTCTCAAACTGCTAAGGCAACTCCAGAAGGACTACAGAGTTTCGTATCTGTTCATATCCCACGACTTAAGTGTAGTTGCATCCCTCAGCCATCGAATAGGTGTCATGTACAAAGGACGTCTTGTAGAAGAAGGTACATCGGGCATACTATTTGAGTCGCCTTTACATCCATATACCAACGTTCTGATGGCCTCTATTCCAGATTTCAGACGGAAGTGGAAACCTATAATGCTCCCTGAGAAAAAAATAGATTCATCAGGATGTTCATTTTATCAAAAATG
>MTND01000013.1 GCA_002010305.1 Archaeoglobi archaeon JdFR-42
ATTGCAGCCTCAATGGCTTTACTGCGGTTCTTGAACTCGCCTTTCTCGACAAGTTCATCAAGGAGATACAGGCGGTCGAGAGATATGCTGAACGAGAACACATTTTTCTGCTTCCGCAGCCACTTCAGAACGGAGCCGTTAGGCATTGGCAGTCACCTCCGCCTGTGCCCTTTCCTTCGGCCAAATGTCGAGCAGGTAGTGCCTCAGAATCTCCCTGACCGCTGCAGAATCGCTTGAATACTTTCTCTCTCGTTTGAACTCCTGCAATTTCTTATAAACGCCGTCTTCCACCTTTACACCAACAAACTTCTTCAACTTTTTACACCTCCACTTCGATTTTTCGTAGTATATCTTCTGTAATAAGAAGTATTTAAAACTTTTGTTTTGCAAAGTTTAACTTTGATTTTTCGAAGAAACAATCATATATTTCAGAAATAAATATCGCTACAATGGAGTTTGAGCTACTACCTACAATAACAACAAAAACAATGCTAAAAATACTGCAGATATTAAAAGAGGAGAAAAAAGCACATTGGAAAGTTCTAACGGAAAAAACAAAGCTTAGTCAGAGCACTATTGATGAGAAATTAAAAGAGTTGCGTAAACTTAAGCTCATTGAAGCCTCTCCAGATATTAATGAAAAGTCTGGAAGGCCAATAAAACCGTACCATCTAACCCCATACGGCAAAGCCGTCCTCGAAAAGCTTGAAGAGCTTGAAAACCTCCTGCAGGGCATAGCAAAAACACCCGACAAACCAATCGAGGAGATCGAGAAGGAGATCCTTGCCAAGAAAATAAAACCAACTTATGAAGTTGAAGAGGAGTTCAATACTGTTTAGGAGGAGATTGAATGCTCGTTCCAGCCGATGTCGAGCTGGAAAAATGGGTTGAAATCGAATTTAAGTTTGTAATCAAAAAGAAAAGGTATGATCTCGGCCTCTACAAAGTATCTGAGATTGAGTGGATACCCAAACACGCAAAATCCATCTCTTTCACAGATTTCAAGAATATTTACAACTCTGTTCGTGAAACGGCAAGGTGGATGATCGCTGAAGGCAAATACTCAAAAAAGAAGATTATTGAGGAAATCAGCCAGTGTTATGGTTTGCATCCTGAGTATGCTGAGATCTTTCTTAAGCACATTATGGATGAGTTCAACGCCTGCGAGGTTAACGGTGTGGTTAAAGGCAGAGAGCTGTAGAATTTAAGTGAGGTGAAACAATGCGCAAGGACCTGATTGGTAGAATAACTGAAGAGGAAATTGAAGATATTGTTGTAAACATCAAGAAAGAAATTACAGATCCCATAGAATGGGCATACAAACATGGAATACACAAGTTCAAAGTAGATGTTCAGAACGAGGACGGTTATCCACTCAAATTGGTTGGCACATTCTCTTTTAGATCTGGCAACTTTAGCTTCGCACTACTTTTGAGGAATAGAAGGATTCGCGGTCTTGATTGCGGTAGGAAAGTACATCACAATCCTGAATGTGAGAAAATAAAGGGTGTACACAAACATAAGTGGACTGACGCGTATCAAGACAAAGAAGCTTATATTCCATCAGAGGTTGATTGCTCCAGTATAGTTGGAGCGTTAAGAGCCTTTATAGAGGAATGTAACATCAAGCTAAAAGCCACAATCAGAAAACCCTTAATACCAGATAGCTTAGATAAATATTGGTGAAATTATGAGTTGCACTCAAGCAATAGAAGAAGCTTTGATGAATCTACCGAAAGAATTTGAATGTGAGAAGTTAGATGAAAAGACATGGTTAGTCACTACTCCATTCGAATATCCTGATGGTGACCTCATTCAGCTGTATATCATCAAGATGGACAATCTATTTGAGGTCACGGACTTAGCCGAAACCTTACGATTCTTTGAAACCCTTGACTTTGATCTTCTATCATCTAAAAGGAGAAGAAAATTGTTCGAGGATATTTTGAGGTCTTACAAGATAGAGTTCTTTAAAGGTGAATTGAAAGTGAAAGTAAAGACTGAAGAACTTCTAAAAGCCATTTTAGATCTTTCACAAGCTATATTCCGAGTTAGCGATCTATACTTCTTGCAACGCATTGGAGTTACAACAACTTTTAAAGAAGAGGTTGAGGAAGTGTTAAAAGAGGCAAATTTGAACTATGAAATAGACTATTCGATTTTTGGAAAATCAGGCAAAGAGTACAAAGTTGATTTCTACATTGATGTAGAAAAGCCAAATCTGCTTGAAGCAATTTCAACGTATTCCAAGATGTACGCTGAGAGGTTGATAGATAGGGTTGTGAGGATGTGGTATGACATCAAAAGATTGGATGGTAGATTTGAATACGTTACGATTGTAGATGACCGGTCAGATGTTTGGAAAAAAGAACATTTCGATCTGCTTGAAGACCTCTCAAAAGTCTATGTGTGGAGCGAGGTTGAAGATTATATCGTAGAGATAAGCTAAAGGAAACACCTTATCCCACATCTCTTCATCAGCCTTCTTCAGCTTTGCTTTCGCCTTCACCTCCTCTTTTTCTTCTCACCCACATCACAGCAGCCCCAACAACAAACCCCACAGCAAACCCAACCGCAGCCACAACGTCAAAATAATGCCAGGGAACGAGCACATACCCCTGGCTGATGTAGTACTCGCAGAGCGTCATGTTCTCAATCATTCTTCAACAACTTTTGAGAGACTCCAAGAAAAAATGCCTGCCATGTCTAAAAGCGCTATTTTAGATTCACTTAATTTGCTTGAAAATATGGGTTATATTGTATGTGAGGACGGTCAATATAAACTTACAAAATTTGGTTATGAGGCTGTAAGAGGATCAGATGATTTGATTGATGCAATTGAGGAAATTAGAGAAATAGAAATAGAGGTAACAAATCCGACTACAGCATCAAAAATATTAAACACAATATCAATATTTTTGTTTCTCGTATCTTTTATTTTACCGATCGCAGGTAGAGAACTACTTAACATATATTTAGCAGATATAATTAATGCACCGTATCGAACTCATATAATTTTAGCAATTTTAGGTATCATCATCACTTTCTCAATTGCAGCGTATTTTGACCCTCGTAGTGCCATAATGAGTGGAATTTTTGGTCTCATTCTGATATATGTTGTCTCACAGTCTATTCCTCTTGTGAATTTAGGACTCTTTTCGGTTAAACCAAGCTACCAGATTGGGTTTTATTTGTTAGTGCTGGCATCTCTTATGTGGTTAGTTATACCTTTCACAGCTAAAAAATCTGCCAAGAAAATCAAGCTTTAATACTCACTCAGCCTATCAAAAATCCTCTCACCAGTTAGCTTCTCCTTTGCATCTATCAAGGCTATTAACCTCGCCAGGTCATCCATCACCTCCTCAGGATCGAACTTTTCAGTTAGCTTGCTAATATCGCTTTCTATGTGCTCATAGAACTCCTCATAGCTCATTCCATACTTCTCTTCAAGCTTTCTGATCTCTCTGTCTATTTCCTCGACGCTTCTTACCTCTACCTCCACGCAGTTTTGAGAACCTCTCTCTTGCGGTCCTCTTAACAACCTTGCCAAACCTCTCATATTTACCTCTCCATTTTATCCACCAACCTCTTAACTCTTTCGGCCTTCTAACGTATTTAACCCGTTCACCAAAATGGTAGTGATCAACCTTCTGATGTCCCTTAAAGGGATGGCTGTTCTTTCCAACGATTGTTCGACGACCAACAAATAATCTCATGTAAGAGCCTTTCGGAGTTCTCCGTCTTATGACTCTGATTGGCCTACGTTTTCTCAATGTTTCACCATATGGCTCAGCTTCAACTCCTCTCTATCCTCTTCTTCTCCCACCAAACCGATATAATCTACTCTGGCACCTTCAGGAATAGCATAGAAAGGCAACTTGATCTTATCCGAGTAAGTTTTGGTCGGATACACGATTATAGCCTCATCATTTGCCAGAGTCTGAAATATGTCGAGATACCTGTCCAGTCTTGTAATCTCCTGCCCCAGCTTATCGCTTATCCGTCTAATCATCAGCCAGTTAAATGAGGTTCTGACACCTTTTCTGATTTTAGTTATGCCGTGAGTAGAGGCCACAATCCGCACCTTCAAGCTTCTCAACCTCTCAACGTTCTTCTGCACATATGCACCGATTCTGTAGTGATTATCTGTCATCCCCTGCCCCTTGCCTGGGGCCACATTGTGGAATTCATCAAGAAATACAGTTAAAGGAGTGTAAATTTCACCAGCATGGCTAAGCCTAACGAGTCTCTTGAAAATTGTGCCGACAATTCGGCTGTAAACTTCAGGATCGTCAATGAATGGCTCTATGCTCACGACATTGATTCTTGAAGGGTCAAGTTCAAGCCATATTTCATCAACAAGATCAAATGGGTGATATTTTACGTCATCAACTCCTCTGACTTCTACCTTGCATTCGTAAGGATAGAAGATTTTCAGTGATCTAAATCGAGATAAAACGGTAATCTCATTTCCTTTTCCGATATCAAACCACACAACAGCTTCTTTTCCCACATTGACGATACCATCACATATCCAGTATAGGCCCTGAGTCTTTCCTGAACCAGTGATGCCTACCTCCAACAAATGTTCGCCCGGTTTCCTCAAAAATTCTTTCTCAAATCTGCTAAGCCAGTTCAACCTCTCACCTCATCAGCTTAACGAGTATCGCCGGATTCCTTCTTACTGCTACAAAACCAGAAATAACTCCGACAAACCACCCAACGCCAAACCCAACTATTGTGAATACTGCAGCCACATCATACAGCTTTTCAGCAGGTACACAGATCATTTTTTCTCCCCCCACATTTTTGCAACAACTTCCTGAACGATTCTCGCGTCCAGCAACTCATAATCCTCGATCAGAACCATCATCCTGGCAAAAAGATCGTATATCTCGGAATTCATAATACTCGCCTTCTCAAATGCAAAACCAGTAAAATCAAGATCCACAGCAGGCTCATAACATTCTATCAACTTATTCAGACTGTCTTTCAGAGGTTTCAGATCTTTGTGATCTCTACCCATTATACCCTCAACAACTCCGAGGCAGGCAGCAAGTAAATCGATCCTCCTTTTGATTGAGCTGCCTGATGAATAAATAAAAGACAAGACCGCATCAAGCAGAACAAGACTACTTGTTTTCGGCATCTCATCTCCTCCTGAACAGGTAACTGATAAACCCGAGCTTCTCCTTTATACCTCCTTTCCCATCCTCTTCTTCCTCGAATGGATAATACGGCAATGGCATGTATGCTGGCCTCTTTTTCAGAACTTCCACGTATTCCTGCCTACCCATCCGTCCTCTACTTCTCCGCAAACTCATCAGCTTGTGCAAGTATATGATTACTGCCGGAATTGGACAAATCTCTCTGTGGAAAGAAATAAAGAAGCTAACGATGTTGATCTCCATCTCAGAAAGATCTGTTAGAGCATCATTCATCTCCTGAATAAGCAAATCAACTTTCTGCAGCTTTACGTGTTCAGGTGAATATGGTTGAATTCTCTGTCTAAGAATCTCTTCTCTATCAATCTCTCTTTCCATCTTATCACCTCAGAATATCAAGCCAAATAGATAACCGATCAGCAGACCGCCAAACAGAGCAAGTATCACCTGCCCCATCGATGGTTTGAGTTTAGCCATCTCTCTTAGCAGATTTGCTGAGAGTACGTCGCTTATCATCTTCGGATTTGTATTCAGCTTGAATTTGATCGTTGTTGGTTTACCCTCCTCATCTACGCCATCAATATCTATCGTCTTTCCTTCAAGCAATTCTCCTCTCTCGAGAATTATACCAGCCCCTGTTTTCCCATCAACAAGCCATACAGTCTCAGTAGTTCCATCCTGACGTTTTATTATTACAGGTCTTCCAGCTCTAACAAGAAAAGCCATACCTTTCATTTTGTCGTAAGCTATTCCGCCGTCAAACATTGTTCTCCTTTCTGTCCATTCATGAGGATCGTCCCCCACGATGTATGTTATATTCTCCTCAATCGTCTCGCTTCTTGTTTTTCTGAACATATAAACAAGTCCTCCAAGAATTGCGAGACCGATTAACCAGCCAATCCATGAGTAGTCAGTTTTAGTTGGTTTTGTTGCTGGGGGTGGCGTTGGATTCACAGGTGGATTCTTAGCTCCTGCCACCACACGTGTCGCAGTCTCTTCTTTCTCTTTTTCGAGGTTGTAATTCTTGGTTACATCAGTATTTACTTTCAGAACATCAACCTCAGCTCTGTATCCATCTTTCTGCACTTTCAAACCATAAGTTCCTTGTTTAAGCCTTAAAATTACAGGAGTTGTTCCTTTCAACTCCCCATCAATGTAAACTCTCGCCCCTGTTGGATTTGAGTTTACCACTACCACATAAAGTTCAGGTGTTGGAGTTGGCGGTGGAGTTGGTGGAGGTGTCGATGGAAGNTCTGGTGGCGGTGTTGGTATAACAGCCTGTGGATTGAACACGTAAACTTCAAAGTAATCATCTTCCACATCAGCTCTCTCATCATTCACATGAACTCTGCCAAGCTCAAAGTTGGTGTAGCATTCAGGCTCATCACAGTAAGCTTTGAAAACTACTTTTAGATTCCTACTACCATTAATCTTTTTATCACATTCAGCAGTAATTTCCAGCCAGTATAGTCCTTCTTTACCAAAATGCTTTTCTCTGGTAACAAATTCGCAATTATCCCATTCCTTGACGTACAGATAACTGAAATTATTAGGATACCCAAGATTAATCTCGAAATTTGTTGCATTCTCGAGGTTTTCAAAGTGCACAATTGCCTCAATCCTTTCTCCACTTCTCACATAGTCCTCTGAGTCCAAACTCACCTTAACATCAGCCAAGACTGGCACAGCCAGATAGAATAAAACAAACAATCCAAAAAGTCTCGCAATCCTCATATTTCACCTCCCACTAAATTTTCTCCTAACCATTCTCTCTAAATCTTTAACAGCCTCTTCAACGCTGTCTTTAGCCACCTTATAGATCGTCTGCCCGTTCTGAACGAGGATTATTTTAAACCGGTCTCCGGGCATACAACCACCTCAATCATGTAAACGGAATAAGAGAGCCAATCGCTCGTATTACACTCGTGAAAATCTGTACCAATAAGTAAATTACCTGGATTACAAACTCCACGAATTCCCTATGAGTTCTCACAACTCTTCTGAAAAATGAAACAATGTCTCTGCTCGTGTATGATGCATATAACAAAACCAAGCTCTCCCAAACACCAAAAACGATTATTCCGTTATCGATCAGAATCAGTTTGAAGTAGTAGAACACTGCTGTGATAAGANTCAAACTCGTTGAAATTATTTCCATCATTGTGTTTGCGTATTCTTGAGCTGTAGTAAGCGGATCTGAAGTCTCAGGCTTCTGAAAATAGCTTGAATCTTGTAATCCATAAACTTTAATGTCTGCAAGTCTTGATGAAGTGACTTCAATAGTTCTTGGTGGATCTTTCTCAATGACATCAATCAGGCTATCGTCGCTTACAATAAATCCATTGAAATCAATGCCTATTCCACTAACTCTAACTCTTATTGTATCTGTAAAGACGTTTCCAAGCCAGTTCTGGATTGTATGGTTCGCTATCAGATAATTATTCAGATAGACGTTCACATCGTACTTTTCATAAGAAGCAAAAGGATCTGTTGAGANTGTTATTGTTATAGTATTCCCTGCTCCTCCGAAAAGGATCGTAATATTAGTGGGATCATTTGGAACAGTTATTTCAACACTTTCAATGAAGTAACCATCGCTGTAAGCATCATATTGAAAATGTAGAACGTCATTAACTGAAACGAGTTCTTCAGAATTGCCTCCATAAAGGTATACTCCCCCTGCAATTGAAGGTTCAAACAATAGGATTAGAAAAATGAAGAGAGACAAAATTCTCATCTTCTCCGCCTCCTGCCAGAGAATGGCAGTCTAATCATCCCAAAAACATTCATGAACGTAATCATTAAAGCAAACCAGACGATCATCGTCCCCCAACGCCAAAGAGCTGCTAAAATTTGCTCTTCTGCCTCTTGTTGTGTTTGAGGCACAGTAATGTTGCCAAACCCGCCACCTTGTCCTCCACTCACTCCTCCAGTTCCAGTCCCTCCTTCAACTGGCGGCAGGTAAACGTCTACATGAACAGGATCTTTTCCTACCCAAACACTGTCTTTAATGCTGTAATAACCTTCTGCTGAAACTATAAACTCATAAGTGTTGTTTTTAGCAGCTTCAACCCACNCATAACCGTTCTCATTTGTTCTTACGNCAAAAGATGATCCACCAGACCTTACAACTACCTGAGCATTTGGGATTGTTTTATTTGTCTCAGCATCGTAAACCATAAAGCTAAGAGCTGTGAAATTCCGCTCGTCGTGGATGTAATGCGTTTTTGGTTTGAGAAAGATCTTAATTACCTGTCCTCCTGTAAATACAAAGCTTCCGCTTTCACCAAAATATCCTGTTCTTTCTGCAGAATAGTGATACTGATTTCCTTCTGTGAGTTGGTCGCTTGTGTAAGTTACCTTATAATCGTAAACTCCAAAATCGCTGAAATCAGAACCTGTTAAGTTAAAACTTACAGAATCGAGCAGAGCATCGTTTTGAGCATCCACGAACAAAAAGATTATTTGATCTTTTGATACTTGGCTCGTTCCTATACAACTTTCATTTATAGCTGAAAACGTGAACACATTGTTTATGATCAGCTTAGCTGGTACGGTTGAAATTAACAGGTCTCCATAACCTGTTCCATTTTTGATTTCAGCACCACTATTGTAGTTGATCCATTTAAAATTGACATTTGTATCAACTTCAAAAGCATTTATGTAGTTACCTACTTCATCTGTACAAAACTCGAGTGTACCTGCTCCCTCAACCTGATAGACTATTGTGGCAGAACTGATGTCTGGTATTTGTTCTATATACTTATTTTCACTGCCAACTCCACAGCTACAATACGAATTACAGCTATCCGCCCTCAACTTTATCAGGTGTTGAAAATCTGAATCGTCAAAACTTCCGTACGTTTTATCACAGTGCTTTGGTAAACCCAGCTTAAAAAAGCTGTAGTCTGGGAAGTTATAAGCCCACACTGATTTTCTAACTGCTGAAAGTTCTATTCCAAAATCTAAGTTTTTAATGGAATTTTCCCAGACAAAGTAAATATCCATCTGGCCAGAAGTGTGATAAACAAAGGCATCTCCGTAATCAGTATTATTATATATCAAATCATATGTTTCTCCCCACCCAGTTACCGTCACGTAGTCATACTGTTGTGTTTGATCGTTCCATTTTCTAAATTGTGCCTTATAAAAATTTGGATCGTCGCTATAGATATGGATCTCTTTAACCAATTTTGGATTTGTAACCTTAACAGTGATTAGTGTCTTTTCTCCTGTTTTATCGGATAACGGAAAACCAACATCACCGCTTCCACTAAATGTCGCAAATCCATTCGCTGCAAAACCTATTGGAAGTACGTTTTTACAATCTGAGAATTCACAATATTTCTCAGCACTTGCTATTAAGGTAACGTTATTTATTAAAATTACAGAGTAAATAACAATCAGTACAAGGCCAACAGAAATTGCTGAACGGCTAATATCTATTTGTGGAAGTGTAGCGATTTTATAAAGTCCAGTTAAAACTAAAAGCTTAAGCAGAAAAAGTATGCTTAAATCAAAAAGCCAGTTTCCTGTCAACTTACCTATTACAAAGCTTACATAATCGTTCTTTTCAATGAAACCAATGCTGAGGCCTAATACTGTTGTTACGTAATCTGCAAATAACAGAACTGTCAGAAAAATAAAAATAAAATCGATTTTTTTCATCTTCTACGCCTCCTTACTTGTCTGTTCATTTTCTTTAGCTGCCTAATGCCTCTGTTTACCACCTGAATCGCTTTCTGCCTCTTTGTGCCTTTGAAATCTCTATCTCGCATAACAGCAAGCTTAAGCATGTTCATCCTGCTTGCTGCTGTCCTTTTGCTTATCTTTCCAGCCTTTCTGTCTTTTATGATTGCATCTCTTACCCCTCTGACCTCTCTGACATTATCCAGTCCTCTCTTACCAGTATCCGGAACTCGCCTTCCGAGGTAAACGTATTTTCGAGCCACGTTACCACCCAATCCTAAACCCCAAAGCACGAGCAATCAATCCCAGAACCAAAAAAGCCACACCCAGGCCGAGAATTATGCTGAATGCCTGTGGCATCGAGTTCAAAACAAGATTTAGAGTTTGGAGTGGATCTGAGAACCAGACACCCCTATCTGGCTTTATCACTACCAGGTAATCTTTTGTAGCATCAAGAATAACAGAATCTGTTGCGTTTACTTCTCCAAGGTAGTTATCTCCCTGGTAAAAGATGTATTTCACACTCCGAACAAGATCAAGGTTTGAGAAAGTTAACGTGATTGTTTGGCTTGCATTGTTGCTAAAATCGATTACTGCAGCATTTACCGAGATACAAAGGCTGAAAAACAAAATAAAAAGTAAAAATCTCATTTTTACCTCCACCTCAGCAAGTCGGCGATGCCGTCCACAAGCCCTCTGAACAGCCCTACCACGAAGCCGACGATTATCAAAACAAAGATCACTGGAACAACACCAGTTATTAAGTCAACAATGCCCGGAAAGAGGCTCGCTGCACCGCTGATGAGGTTGCTGAGGTTCGTCCAATCAACAGATACCATTTTTCCCTCACCCCCTGCTGAAAAGTAGTAACAGCCATTTATAAAAATATAGATTCTAAAATAATCTGTAAATAAAGTTTAAATAAATTTGCTAAGAATCTATAAGTAAAATGAAAATTTTGAGTATATATGAAACTGATCAACTTGAAATAAAGGATAAATAATACGACATCAGTTAAAAATAAGTGTAAGCTTACTTATCTACTGCTGCGAGAACTTTTTTGAAGGCCTTTGGGTCGTTTCTCTTCTCTATAACTCTAAAATTCCTTTCTTGTAAGTCTGCAAAAATGGCGATCTGATCTGAAACTATGAAGAGTCGATATCTGCCATCAGGGGATTTACCGTAGTCCTCCGCAAACCTTTCATTTACCAAGTTCTCAAGCAATTTAATCTGTTCATCAAAATCGAGATTCTTCAACTTCTTTCTGAGCCTTTTGATTGTAATTTTAGAGATAATCTTTTTCATCCAACCACCTCGCAAGAGCTATATTTATTGTGTCACTTATGTTCAATTGTTTTGTTCTCAAAATTTCGAGCAAATCTTTGTCAATCCTTATTGTTATTGTTACTCTATTCTTGTTTTTATTTAGAAGACGTTTAGANATCAACACAATCTCTCTCTCCATTAAACTTTCACCTCTTTAATCGGAAACTTATCTACAATCTTGGCATACCATTCATCTGCCTCCTCCAATAATTCAAAGTAAAACTGTCTCAGGACGCTGTCAGAGGTTTTGCCTGTCATAAATTCTATCGTCCTCTCAGGAACACCGTNGTTCTTTAAAAAGTTGCTGAACCATTTTCTCAGCATGTTTGGCAGAATGATGCCGTTGCAGAAGTGTTTGCCCCTCAATATATCCTCCTTTACCTCCATTTTTTCAAGCTGCTCCGCAACCCACGATGGCATGTAGGCCACCCAAGCCCTCTTCGTTGTCTCTGCTCTGGCTTTTGTGCTGTTTAATCTCTTGTACATCTCAAGAAGATCGTATCTCGCAATGCGGCCCTTTATCTGCAGTTCTCCTTTTCTGAAGTTGTTGAGGATGTCGCATGCTTCAGANAATCTCAATCCTCCGAAGAGCATCAGATAGAAGATGAGTAACCTCTTTTTGTCGCCTTTCTCTTTTAGATAACCATGTGCTTGGACTATCTTTTCTTCAGTCGTGAAAGCTTTTTTCGCCTCNCTGATCCCTGTTCTCTCAAGCTTCAAAACAGGTAGGTAATCGATTATCTGGCTCTTTCTGTAGTAACCTCTCTCGACAAGGAAATTGAGATAATTGCGGATCGCTATCTTCCTGTGCCTCTCGACCCTCTTCCCAGTTCTTTGCTCGTATTCTGTCAGAGTGTCAACGAGCTCTTTTGGAGATGAGACGATCTTATTTGCAAGCATCTCATCAAGGAAATTTATATATCTCTTGTAAGTCTCTTTACTAATTCTCCGCTTAAACCAGTCTATCAGCTCAGATTTGTGCTCTGAGTAGTTCAAAACGGCAAAACTCGACTCTCGATCCCGTGACCCGGGTTCAAATCCCGGCCGGAGCATTTCTTATGCTTATCATCACACTCGTCAGCATTGTTTCTACTAAACACAACCCTCTTAAGTTCCTCTACAGCTATTTCAAGCTTCCTGAGCCTCTCTTTCACATCCCCACTCGCTCCATGCTGCATACCATAGTATACACTCGACAGCTCCTCAACTTCTTTGCTCTCACTAAACTTTATCACAATTATGTCATAGTCAACTTTCCAGATATGCGCCCATTTCCCAGCGTACTCTTTTAGTTCGACCCGGTAGTCTTATGGCTAATTGCTAATTCTGTACTTGGGTTTGTTTTTACCTTTCCTACTTTTGTCCTTCCTACATATTTCATAGTATATTTTACACTAAATATGTTCATCTTATTAAAATAACTCTCTCCGACCTCATCATACTGTCAAAAGTAAGAATTTACTTACTCCTTAAAGCCAGAATCCCTCCGACAAGCAACAGTATAAACGAAATAGCCCAAAACAATCCCATTGCTATTAATCCCAATATCGCACTCACAAGCATCGTTACTCCAGC
>MTND01000017.1 GCA_002010305.1 Archaeoglobi archaeon JdFR-42
GGCAGCCTGAATTGTTGAATAATCATCAGGAACTGTAATCGTGGCAGCAGTTGCATTCCCAGCTATAACCAGCAGAATTACGAAAGAGAGTAGGGCTGTTATTGTCCTTATTTTCCCATTAAATTTCATAAAAAACCTCCTTCTCAATCACATCTCGTTTCAACTTTTTTAGTTCCAAAATGTCCTCTCCTCTTGATTTTACATTATTGTTAGAGAAGTTTCAATATTTAAATATTTCTACCCATTTTTATTAAAAATAGTAATTACAACTATTATAATAATGAAAACTAAAATTTTTATTTTCTAATATATCGTCTCATGACATATCATCTTATATAGGTCTATTATTTCCACTTAAAATATACTCGTTAAAATATACTCGTAAGTTTTGAGATACAAAAGCTAGCCACATATACAGGCCTATATTCCCAGAACCAGCTTCAGTACTATATCTTATACTATATATTATCCAACTATGATCAATATATTGTCTAACATAACTCAATATGCTCTCTCAACATAATCTTAGTAAAAACCCGTACGTCATGGCATATCCTCAGCTACCTGTCTCACTCCCACCGTTCAAGATTTTAGCTATATTTCAGGGTTCCAGGCAGCTTTTACAGCTCTCTTCCACTTTGGAGACCTCATGGTGCAGCGAGCACATGGAGCCTTTTCTCTGAATTTCCTTACACATCTCACAGAAAGCCCTAGTTATCATATCTCTGTCCATCTTACTGGACATCATCTCGGCAAGATTTTTAAGGAGGCCATATATAGGGGGAGAGAGATCCACTCCTATACCCCTTTTATCCATTAGATACTGGGATACTGCAGATCTGGATATACCCAATGCATCTGCTACTTCTCCTCTCGACATTCCATACTCATTCATCAACATTTTAGCCAGCTCTGCTCGGAGAGTTGGCAATATGAACTGCACAACCACTTCACATGGAGGTCTCATCTTTACTCACTGTTAATGTTATATTTAAAGCCCCATATATATCTTTGGTTGCTCCATGAACCCGACCACACCGAGTTATTCAGACCTTGCGTCGAGTCTAGAAGAAAAGCAGATGTCGATTCACCATGTAGGGATTTTCCTGAAATAACCACTGTCAGGTACACGAAACCCTGAATCTAAGCAAAAGAGAGGACAACACCTATGTACACAAAGTACATCAATCCCACTACTAGTAAAACATACACCGGTATCCCTTTTTGCCTTGATGCTATATACAGGACAAAACCCGATAAGAGGGCAAACAGACCGCTGATATATCCATACAGGCCAAGCACCCAGGGGGTGAACAGTAAGCCAACTGAAACCGGAAATGTACTCTGAAAGACCATGGCCCCAGATATATTCCCGAAGGCCAGTGTGTCTTTTTTCTCTCTTACCCATATCAGACTGTTGAACTTCTCAGGCAATTCAGTGGCGAGAGGAGCTATGAGCAGGGACAGTATTAACGGATTGAGGCCAATTTCAAGAGATATGTCTGAAACCACCTTTACAAAAAAATGAGCCCCAATGAATATTCCTGCCAGCGCTATAACAACCTGTAGAAGTATAATCCCCAATCTATCAGATCCACACAGATGTCTCAAATAAAGTTCACTCTTGCAGGGATCAATGACCCTTTCATCCTTCAAATTCAGATAAACGTAATATCCATACATCAGAATCAAGAGTGCAGCGAGCATATATTCCAGAACCTTGATATCAATAATCCCTGACACTAAAGCCAGAGAATAAGCCACCAAGAACCACTTTAAATCCCTCTTTGCAGTAATTTCATCTACCATTAGATTAAAATTCTTTCCTCGCTTTCTGTAAAAAGAGAGAATTGCCAACCCAGTAACAAACATAGCGGCCGTGGAGAGCATGAAAGGGGCCCCTAGAATTGCCCCCACTGCAATATCACTTTTGCCGGTATAGAAAAATATGGCCACAATAGGTACTATGGTCTCCGGAAGAGCAGTACCTACAGCTGCAAGAATGCTGCCCGTAGCACTCTCGGAAAGCCCGAGTTTATGACCAAGCCATTCAACACCATTAACAAAAATCTCACATGCAATAAGAATTAGCAATAAACTGCCAGCTAATTCAATAATAAGTTCCATGGGTCCTCGAATTTCCCTAGCTAAACCCTGATTTGATCAGGGTTAAAACCCTTAGAAACCAGCAGATCCCTTACCTTTTCTCTATGATTTCCTTGAAGCTCAATGGTATTGTTCTTTACCGTCCCACCGCATGCCAGTTTAGACTTGAGAAACTTGGCCAGATCTGCCAGATCTATCTCTGTTGAGTTAAGACCTTCGATGATAGTCACTTCTTTGCCATATCGTCGTTTGCCAATTTTGATGTAAATTTTTTGCTGTTCTTTAGCGACTTCTTCGCATATGCACAGATCAATCGGTAGACCACATACAGTACAAATTTCTGCACTCATTTTTTGCCGTTTACCTCCGTTAACTTTCTCCATCCAGAAATACAATATTTTATATTTAAATGTTGCCTTAGGCCCTCCATAGCTTTCACAGTATTCCTCTTACCTCCTCTACAACACTAGGAAGCACTTCACTCGCCCTTGTATAGAACTTAATATCAAAAATATCATCAACCGGGGTTTGCTCGAGGTTTATCAGCACCAGATGACACCCATGACTTCTGGCTATCAAAGGGATTTCTGCAGCCGGATATACAACAAGAGATGTGCCAACAACAAGCATCAGATCGGATTTTCTCGCTAAATCCATCGCTTCAGAAAGAGGTTTTTCTGGGAGGGGTTCTCCAAAAAATACAGCATCTGGCTTAAGTTTATTCCCTCCACAATCACATCTGGGAGGTAGTTCAATTTCAAGCCTCTCAAACACATCCTCTCTGGTATATTCCTTCCCACAGTCAAGGCATCTGATAACAGCAGTATTACCATGAAGCTCGATGACCCTGGTATTTCCTGCCTTCTGATGAAGTCCATCCACATTCTGGGTTATAACCGCTTCAAGACGGCCTATTTTCTCCAGTTCTCCAAGGGCAAGATGGCCTGGACTTGGCTCTACATTAAAAAATCTCGCTTCAAAATCTCTTGCAAATTCCCAGTAATTTGCTGGATTCTCAAGAAACGACCATATCGAGGCAACCTTTTCCGGATCATATTTCTCCCAAACCCCCCCTTTGCCTCGAAAGGTAGGAATGCCGCTCTCTGCTGAAATACCTGCACCAGTAAAAGCCACTATTGTATTCGATGAAGTAATCAGCTCTACCAGTCTTTTCATCTCCTGCTGATACACCATTTTTACCTCTTACAGCCATGTATTAATACATTTCCCTCATCTGCTATTTCCTGATTTTAACTTTAAAAACTCTCCACCTGAAAAGAAATCTCTCCCGGGATAGCTCAGGTCTTTTGAAAATATTTCGTACCTTCTCCATTCTTCGGCTATATGTCTCCTTTGGAAACAGAGCACCTGACATGGCAGGGACTAGATAAAAATCTCTGACAAAACCAGAACTGACTTCAAAATTAATTTCAGTGATTTCTGCTTGAAATTCATTAAGAAGTTTTTCAATCCGTTGAGACGAGACGACATCTCTGTGTCTGAGACCAGAAACATCTTCAAGAGGCCTTTCTCCCGAATAAAAGCCCACAAAATAGCTTCCAGCCACTACACCATTATGTTTAACAACCCTCTCTGCCTCATTAAAGGCCCTTTCTACTCTTGGTATCAGAAAAATCGAGGCTGGGAACACAACAAGATCAAACGCATTATCCTGGAAAGGCAAGAACTCTGCATCACCCCACACCACATACTCAAGTCTGGTGGCAGCTTTTTTTAGCATATTGAGAGAGAGATCCAGTCCCACAACTGTCCCAAGAGACTCGAGGGGAATTGAGGATATACCGCTACCACATCCCACATCCAAGATCATGGAAGTGTCCCTGCTCATGGAAATGTCTGGATCTGAAGTGATAGACTCGACGATCTTTCCAGATAGCTCTCTGAAAAATCCATATCTCAATTCAAACCGCTCATAACTTTCAGGACTGGAATCAAAACCTCTTTTTACAGCCTTCTTAAGATTTGCCTCTTTCATGCCTGAAACTAACTTAATTCTTTCAGTTTTTCCTTTATGGTCTCTTTTCCATCACCCTCAATGTTAAAATAGGTATTAAATGCTGAAGTAGTTTCCAGGATTTTCGTTCTTCCTGCTTTTTTTCCAGATATCAACCCCAGCTCAAGCAATCGTTTCACATGCTGGTAAGCTTTATTCCCCCTTTTCCTTGCAAGATCAGACATCTTTATGGGCTGATTGTAGGCTATGACTGCGAGAGTCCTTAATGTTCCACGATCCAGATCTCTTTCTACCATTCTATCAACATATTTGACAAATTGAGGCTTGATTCTCATGACATACTTGTCTCCCAGCCTAATGATTTCAATAGCTGTGTTCCTTTCCCTGTAATCCCTGATGAGTGACTCTATTATCTCTTCAACCTCTTCACGAGTTATAGATATAACATCTGCAATCTTTCCCGAAGTGAGAGGTTTATCAGATGAAAACAGAATGGCCTCAACTGCCAGCCGTTCCATTTCCATTCCACCATATCTCAATATCCCCATACATCTGCTTCTGCCTTAAATAGACTTTCTTTCGGTAAGCCAGGTACAACAAAGAGAGGAATGTTGAAACAGGATCGAGACCATTACTGCTGATAAGCTGGGAAAGAGTTATAAAATTACCTCCATTAAGCATTCTTTTCAGTCTTCTTTCCATCTTCTCTACGGTTTCCTCGATAAATTCCTCGTGAGGGATGCTCATCATCTCAGATACCTGTTTTCTCAACCTGATATTTCCGGCCTTCTGACGTTCTCTTCTACGTTTCTCCAGCACTTCTGCTTTCTTCAACTCTTTTACAAGTTCTTCCAGTGTAGTGTGTCGTTTAACTCTTCTTCTGACTGATGTTTTCAAAAAGGTTTCAGGAACATCTGTAACCTCTTCAAATGGTTCATCTAGACCGATAAAAATATCAAAAACCTCTTCCTCTCCTTCATCTTCTTCTTCGACGATAACTTCTGACTTCATTCTAACCAGAATGGCAGCATACAACAATACTCTTCCTGAAATTCTTAAATCAAGCTGTTTCAACTCTTCCAGTTTTTTTAAGAATTTATCGGTAACATCAACTACATCTACATTCCAGGGGTCTATTTCCCCCCTTCTGGCCATTCCGACCAGAATTTCCACCGGATCCTCAACTTCCATCAATTTAGCTTCACTCCCGTTACAATGGTGGTGTTGTTGCTCATTGTCACTCCGATTATACTATCCGCCTTCTCAATCATAGGTTTCCTCAGAGAGACCACTATAAACTGGGCATCCTTCGAGTTATCCTTGATTAGTCTGGCCACTCTATCCACATTAACTCCATCCAGAAACATATCAATCTCATCAAACACATAAAAAGGAGCTGGTTTGAACCTCTGAATCGCAAATATGAGCGATATCGCTACGAGACTTTTTTCTCCGCCGGACATGGACTCCAGTCGCTGAATGGGTTTTCCATGAGGTTTTACATGGATATGCATCCCACCCTCGAAGGGGTTCTCAGGATTTTCAAGGACAAGCTCTCCGGTTCCATCAGAAAGCTGGGCAAAGATTTCCATGAAATTCCTGTTAATGGCATTAAAGGTCTCAAAGAAGACTTCTCTTTTTCTCATCTCATATTTTTCAATTCTATTGGATATCTCTTCCTTCTCCCTTACAAGAGTATCTCTTTTTGCAACAAGATCTTCTCTTCTCTGGTAAACCTCATCATATTCCTGAATCGCTTTAAGGTTAACATCTCCCATCTCATTTATTTTCCTTTCCACCTCTTTCAGTTCTGCTGAAATTTCTTTAATGGGTGGGAGTTCTTCGATTTCCTCAACCTCGTATTCCTCAATCTGAATCTTTAACTCATCCAGAATTTCCATTTTACCTGCAATTTTCTCTTCTATAACAGACTGTTCAATCTTCAGGCTGTTCTTCTTTTTCTCCAGTTCGGAGATCTCTTTCATAAGGGTATCCCGTTGTTCTCTTAATTCACCAAGTTCTTCACTGAGAGATTTCTCAGCCTCAAATTTCTTTTCAAGCTCTGCTGTCAAAGTCTCTATTCGGTCAGTGTAGGACTCTATATCATCTTTCAGCGATGCCATTCTTTTTTCAATTTCTTCTACAATTTCTTTATTATCCGCGAGACTCTGTTCATAAGTCTGTTTTTTAGCAGTTAATCCCTGCAATGTGGTCTCGATTTTTCGTAGAACTTCCGAGTTGGTCTCAATTTCTCCTTTAAGTTCTTCCATTTTTCTGGCGAGTTTAGGTATTTCGGAACCTTTCAGGGTTTTTTCAATATCAGCTATTTTCGTCTCAATGGAAGAGATCTCTCTAGTCTTTTCCTCAATTTTTAATTCAATTTCAGACATCTCTGAGGAGATTCTATCCTTCTCCTCCTTTACCTTTTCAATTCCTTCTTTCAGTAAACTTATCCTGCCTTTAATTTCATCAATCTTATCTCTCTTTGACTCTAGTTCCCTTCTTTTTCTTTCCCGCTCTTCCTGAAGGGCCTGAAGGTTACTCAGAATGGTTCGTCTGGTTTCCTCCAGTTTGCTAAGCTTCAAATTTATACCCTTTCTACTGTTATACAACACGGCCAGTTCCTCTTCTACCTGTATCAGTTCCCTCCTTGAATCTGCAAGGAAAGAGAACTTGGTCTTGGTCTTGCTCCCCCCGGTCATGGCCCCGCTTTTTTCCACAAGATCTCCATCCAGAGTGACCATCCTCAATTCTCCCTGAACGGTCTGGAGGATTCTTTTCGCAGTATCAATGTCCGTTACCACAAGAGTATCCCTGAAAATGAAATTAAATATCGGCCTGAATTTTTCTTCAAAACTAACAAGATTAATGGCATAGTCAATAACGCCTTCGATACCAAGATGATCTTTATCCAGACGTATCTTTCCAAATTTCCGTTTCATCATATTGAGGGGAAGGAATGTGGCTCTCCCGCCTTTGATCTCCTTGAGATACTTGATGGCTCTTACAGCATCCTCTTCACTATCCACAACAACAAACTGCATACTGTTTCCTGCAGCCACACTGAGAGCTGTTGCATACTCTTCTGGCACTTTTCCGAGATCCGCAACTGTGCCATAAATACCGGGGAGTACCTTTTTCTTTCTGGCCTCCAGAATTGTCTCCACAGATTTACTATAAGCCGATTCCTCTGCTGCTTTTATGCGGGCTTTCACTGCTGCAAGCTTTACTTCGCCATCCCGGATAGAATCATCCAGAGCTGATAGTTTATCTCTCGTCCTGAAAATGTCTCTATCTACTACATCCCTCTCTTCAACCATCTCCTTGATCTTCTTGTCTATGCTGCTCATCTCCCGAGAAAGCTCTGCCATTTCTTCCTGTAACCTAGACAATGATATGGAAAGATTTTCAAGATTAGCTTCATTTTCTTCCATCTCCATACCATATCGTCTGACCGAGTCCAGTAACCGATCCCTGTGACGTACCAGTTCTGCTCGTTCGTCTTTGAGAGAGTCCAGCCTGGATTTTAGCTCAAACAGTTTTCGCTTTAACTCTTCGAATTTCTCATCCATCTGACCAAGTCTTGCTTTAACAACCACTAGCTGCTCTTGCAGATCATCCACTACTCCCTGGACACTGGCCTTCTGAACGGTATACGTGTTTATCTCATTCTCTAGACTCTTAATTTCAGATCCAATCTGTGAAATTTTTAAAAGGACTCTGGTCTTTTCCCCGGAAAGACGCTCTATTTCCCCTTTATTTATGGAGATGTTTTGTTTAAGAGAGTTGATCTCTGTTCTGATGCTCTGTATCTCCTCTTTAATTTGCTGGAAATGTACCTCGCCCTTATCTATAATCGCTTCGTTTATTTCCTCTACTTTCCGTTCCAGATCGCTGATCTTTATCGATATCTCGTTATATTCTTTAAGATTCTTATCTTTCGTTTTCTGCAATCGCTGAATATCTCTCTCAACCCGTTTTATCCTGTTATCAAGGCTTTTATACTCATGAGCAAGACGGTATTTCTCCAAGGTGTTTCTTCTATCCACCAGCTCTCGATACTGGATGGCCTGAGATCTATCCTTTTCTAGCTGTTGAAGCTGTTTTTCCACCTCTCCCAAGATTATATTCACTTTTTCGATTCTCTCTCCCACAATTTCCAGTTCTTTCAATGCCTGCTCTTTCTTTGCATCAAATTCAGACACCCCTGAAATGTCATCTATAATTCGCCTCCGCTCAAGGGGCGTCATTTCTATTATTCTGGTAACATCACCTTGCATTACCACATTATAACCATCTCCATATAATCCAGCAAAAGAAAACCTGTGATGAATATCTGATAAGGTTGTGGGAGAGGAATTCAAATAATAATAGCTGTAATACCCTCCTTCTGTTTCACGGATTCTTCTCGTTACTCGTACCTCATTCTCCTCCACAGGGATTTTGTGATCTGAATTATCAAAAACTATTGTTACTTCAGCATAATCTCTCCTTGCACCATTGGAGCTATTAATCAGATCTGTGAGTTTTTCGGCTCTCAAGGCCCTCGAACTGGATAAGCCCAGAGCAAATACTATGGCATCAATGATGTTAGACTTACCGCTACCATTGGGACCGGAAATTACCGTGAAACCTTCCAGTATCGGAATTTTTACCCGCCTGCTGAATGATTTGAAATTCTTTATTTCTACTTCTTTTATTTTCATCCTCACTCACATATGATGAGATCTTCTTCCGCCCCCGCAGAATTCTTTTTTCTGGAACGATATTCACATTCTGCAATAATAAACTCAGTTTTTTTACTGACTTCCTTCTCCAGATCATCTTCCTCTCGAACCACTGTCTTAAGTTTATTCAGCAGATTGTCATCTCTGTTGTGGTTCCTTGGAGTGTCAGCCCTATTTACACCAGCTCTATTTACGCCAGTTCTATTTTCTATTCCTGCATTTTTTATATCCCGTCTCAAAATAGCTATTTCATCTGCCAAACTCTGTAAAGTTAACTCTATATCCCTTATTCTGCTTTCCAGCTTAAGAGCTACATCATCGAAGACAGTCTCAAGAAAATCTCTTACATAATATGCGATCTTTCCATCTAGATACTCTCTGAGTTCCCTGACTTCCTTCTCTTTTTCCTGTAATTTTCGTTCCATCCGGTCAAGAAGAACATCTCGACTACGCATGGCCATGACCTCCTGATAAAAGAAACCCTAGGCTATCATACTCAGTATTCCAAATACCACCATCTAGACCTACCACTATCCATCCCCTCCGGTTTACACCGAAATCTATATAAAATTTAATTTAAAGGTATTTATAGTTTTTTCCCAAGTTATACTGGAATGTCATAAAAAATAAAAAATTAAAGTCCAAGGGTTCTGTTGGTTTTCTCTATTGATGCGTCTCCATCTTCGAATCCCATCAAGGCCCTGATGGCATCCACGTTCTCAGGAACTACTATCGCCTCCTGATGTATGGCCTGAAACAGATACAGCTCACCACCATACACAGAGATGGAGTCTTCCCATACACAGTTTTCCCATATGTCTCCTCTGTCCCGAACTTCCCTTGCGTACTCAATGATTCTGGCAGTTGAAGTGAATCCATCTTCACTATGGATCAGCATCATTCTTGCATCGTTTCGTAAGACCTCTATCAGATCCTGTTCTCTCATATCCCCTTTCAGATCAAAATTCATGGAATGTAGATGCATCAGAGTAGTGGGCACCTTGACAGCAGTGGTAACGATATCCACATCCGGCATAACACTCTGAACATCCACTCCATGATGAGAGGGTAAACTCACCGGATTGGGTGTGATGGCGTTTATAGGCCCCTTCCTATCATCCTTTGGATCTACAGCACGTCTTACAACTGTAGCTCTGACTCTTCCAATGTCCACCAGCGATGTAACGATTCGTATAAGCCTGGACATTCCGGTGGTGTTGCAGGAAACAACTCTGATAAAATCAGCGCCCACTGCTTTTTCATAGTTGCATGAAGCGACAAAAGATACAGGAGCTATATTCTTCTTCTCTCCTCCCTGAAATACAGCTTTTACCCCGTATCTTTCATATATTTCTTTGTTCTTTGCCCCATATCCCCCTGGTGAGCAGTCAACAACAACATCACACCGTTCCAGCAATTCCCCTAGAGTTCCCTCAACTTTCAACCCTTTTTCTTCAAATACCTCAAGTCTTTCAGAGATGGCTGAATAAAGTCTGTATCCCTTCTTAATTGCATTTTCTGCTTCAAAATCTGGTTTTGTTTTTGTTACTCCAGCCACTTCCATGTCGTCCTGAAGAGACACTGCATCGGCCACTCTTTTTCCAATGGTACCGTATCCATTAATTCCTACCTTAATCACTTTCTCCCTCCACCAGGATTTCATGGTCTACAAGATTCATTCCAATAACTCTGCCTTTTATTTCTTTGTATTCTCCAAGTAAACCGAACAATCTCAAATATTCATCTATAACCTCTATTTTAGTGACATCTTCCATTATGATCGTTTTTTCATTACCTTTCACAAGGACTACTTTTGATTCACACATAAACACATCCTCCTTTCTAGAATACACTTTTTGCCTCTAATTAAAATTTGCCATTTCACAGAACATCCATTCTGCACCATTATTGTCAACTCATGTTGACAATTCGTCCAACTATGCTTGACAATGCCCAGCTTATGACATGTATGAAGCTTCCGAATCCTACACAATCTCTGAACGATAGAAAAAACTAATTACCCGATGGAAGATTACCTGATGTGGTGCTCAGAATCACATTCCTTGGAACATCCGGAACCATACCCACTGTGAACAGAAACCCTTCTGCCATTTTGATTAACTTTAAGGGAGAGCGGATATTATTTGATTGTGGTGAAGGAACCCAGAGACAGATGATGAAAGCCAAAACTGGATTCAGAAAGCTGAATAGAATATTCATCACCCACTTCCATACAGATCACTATCTCGGACTGTTTGGTCTTCTGGAAACTATGTCCCTCCAGGACAGGTCAGAAGCCATTCACATTTTTGGGCCTGAAGGGATTTCTGAGCTCATCCATGTTTTCAGAAGGCTTGGATATACCAATATGGGTTACCCTATTCATGTCCACGAGCTGAAAGAGGGTGATACAGTAGAAGGGGATGGATATAAGGTCATATGTTGCCGGGCAGAGCATAATATCCCCTGTAATGCATATGCTTTTATCGAAAATGACCGTCCTGGGAAATTTAACAGAAAAAAAGCAGAAAAACTAGGCATTCCTCCGGGACCTTTATTTAAAAAACTCCAGATGGGAGAACCGGTAGAGATTAACGGAAAGATTATCCATCCTGAAGAGGTTGTAGGAAACAGGAGGCGGGGGAGAAAGGTGGTGTATAGTGGGGATACGAGACCAAGCCAAAAGATTGTAGAACTCGCAAAAGATGCCGATTTACTGATCCATGAAGCATGCTTTACCGAAGATTTGAAGGAATGGGCTGTTGAGACCTATCATTCCACTGCAAAAGAGGCAGGAGAGATAGCCAGACGATCGAAGGTTAAACGTCTTATCCTAACCCATATAAGCCCGAGATACGATAATGGTGAAGCATTGATAATAGAGGCGGAAAAGGAATTCAGCAATGTGGATATAGCATCAGATTTCATGACGATTGAGATTCAATATCCTGACTGATTTTTTCAACCACACAAGATAGATCTTCTGACAACTCTTTTTTGGGATCTTTACCTCAAACTGTAATAACTCTTTCAGGAGCCTCGTTATAGAGTGTCCAGTAGGTGCCAGACCAGTACCCTCAACAGTGCTTTAACGGCAAATTCTCCCGATTGTTGAGCCTTAAAACTTGCCTATCCATAATCTCTATTCTTTAAATCGTTAAAGGCTGACTGTAAGGTTCTTTCAACCGGTTTCATCCATCTTTCATACTCAGTTTCTTTAATCAAACTTTCTACCTGCCATCATTGTGTTTTTTGTTTTAAATAACTTTAGTCGATAGCAGGGTATTGCAATTACATTTTCTTCTGAGAGATTTTTAGGAAAGAAGAATTTACATCTCCACTAAAATTATTTTTTTGATAATTTAATAAAAAAAGAAAAAAGGGAATTTACCATTTAGAAGGCATCCACCACGAAGACGAAGTCATAGCTGACGTATTCGGCTCCTGCTGATTCGGCTTTGAAGT
>MTND01000006.1 GCA_002010305.1 Archaeoglobi archaeon JdFR-42
CACGAAAGAAGTGCAAAAGCTGATCATAGCTAGGGAGATCTTGAGGAGGATCAGGTAAGACGGGTTATTCTGGATCTTTGGGAAGATCATCAAAGGAGGAATATACCAATATTTCTCCGGTTAACTGGACTTTATACTAATCAGAAATTCACTCTGTTTCACAGGGCACCTCCTCAGAGCCTTTACAACTGGTCTTACAGGCCATACAAAAAGACCAAGAGACGATATCGCGCCTTGCAAAGCAAAATATCAGAGGGATATCATACGCATCCATCTGTTTCATGATATAAAAAGATGTCTTGGACTATTTAAATCTTTTGTCTTATATAACATATTATGCTAAATAATCTGATATTCTATACAACATATATTGAAATTCTTGTAAAATATACGAAACAACAAATTTTAGAGTCCATTACATATAAGCAGAATTACATTGGGTTTAAATGTAAACCATTCATTTTAAGTAAAATGACCCTGTCTCTAACTATTAAAAATTATGAAAGGCGATATCCATGAGCGATGTAAAACTTGAAAGGGTTGTAGGATTCCCCACCGCCCTTGGTACAGCAGTTGGACTGATAGTAGCATCCACCACACTAGTTTCTTTGGGTCAGGGATTCGGCATAGCCGGACTAGTGTTTGTTGCATCAATGATAATTGCTCTGTTGATGAACTATTTCATGGCATTTAGCTTTGGAGAACTAGCAACTATGATGCCAAAAGCAGGCTCTGTAAATGACTACGTCAGAGCAGGTCTTGGAATCGTCCCAGCTACAGTTGCAGTGATAACAGCATACATTCTTGTTACCATTTTTGCCGGCTCAGCAGAGGTGGCTGTTCCAGGGATCGTTATTTCAGAGAGTTTTGCCGGCGGATTTTCTCCATTGGTGTTTACAGTACTGATTATATTGATTCTTATGGCAATAAACATGGCAGGAGTTAAGTTCTACGGTGGGGCAGAAATCATCATGGCAGGAATTATGATAGTATCTCTGTTTATTCTTGGATTTGCGGGACTTGCAGGAGTGGGACAGCCTATAACGTCCAGTTATTGGCCCAATATGCCCACAGACTGGAGTCTGGTGATACCATTGGTCGCTCTAGCTGTATGGTTGTATATCGGAGTAGAATATGTTTGTCCACTTGCAGAAGAGATTAAAAATCCAGAGAAGAACATCCCCAAAGCTATGATTATTGGTCTATTGATTGTCTTCTTATCCCAGCTAGTGTATGGTCTGGCCAGTATACGGTATGTACCTTTAGAAGATCTTGCAAACTCGCCTATACCACATGTACTGGCAGCTAAAGCAATGCTGGGTACTCTTGGGGAGTACTGGATTTCCGTGGTGAGCATACTTGCAAGTCTTGCAACCATAAGCACACTAATGGCAGGTGTACCGAGGATGATGTATGGAATGGCTAAAGAGGGGCAGATACCAAGAGTGTTTGCATACCTCAATCCCCGTACAAAAACTCCCTGGGCTGGTATACTGTTCATTGGAATAATACTCATTCTAGTGAACCTCACGGGGCTTACCAACATAGAAAAGATCGTAATATTTATTCTCGCAGCAGCGTTCACATGGTTTATCTCGTATATCCTGGTAAGCTTATCTGTTATAGCACTACGGAGACGATATCCTGATTATCCCAGACCTTATAAATCACCAGCATACCCAATTCCTCAGGTCTTGGCAATAATCTCCATGATATACGTCATGGCAAACATATTCCCTGACCCAGAAGTTGCCAAAGCCATATATACCTACGCAGTCATATTCATTGTACTCACAGCTATTTACGCCTTTGTATGGACCAAATTCGTTCAGAAAGAGTCTATGTTTAAGCCAACGCCCATTGAAGAGTTGATGAAACTGGAAGAATAACTTTTTCTTTTTTCTTCTTTTTTAGCAACAAAATTAAATAATTCAACCCCGGAATGAGACATATGGGTCTACTTGCCAGAGTTCAATCAAAAGCGTTCAATACCATGAAGGAGAACATTTCACCCCTTATATCAGATTTAAGAAAGTCGGAAGAAGGACTGGACTACATATCCTTCAGAGGTCCAGCATATGTCGAAGAGATAGTCTTTCGTCAGGTAATAGAAAAACGACTTTTGGGAAGGGTTTTTAAAACATCCATTGAAGGGCACTTTGAGGCAGGATTATCTCCGGCAACAGTCAGACTTAAAATCCATGGTATTCTGGTAAAAAAGGGAGTTACGTTTGAGGGAGACGATGAGCTATCCAGACGATTAAATTCCAATAACCGGCTTCTTTCACTTTTACAGGCTCTAGATATAGAGCAAGCTACTGTCAGTTACGATTTCAACAGTGAAAAATGGAGAGCAGCTATCACACCATATGGAGGTTCTTACGTGTGGATTATGATTCCGCCTTTATCGTATAATGTCCGAATTAGAGAAGACGAGCTTAGAGGAATTCTCAAATGCATCGAAATCATCGCTAAAGAATTAAAAAAATAATATGTGATTTTTCAGGTTATAAAATGGGTTTACATATAAACCATCACGATTATTTATATCAGTGACATCTCAGAAGAATATTGCAAGCATATGCTTGTAAATTGTAAGTCTTTGACTTACAATATAATCAATGGAGGTGACCCCCATTCCAGAAATCGAACAGATATTGCAAATCGTAGAAAAATCGGAATTGAAATCTATACGTTTTGAATTTTGCGATTTCCATGGAATATGCAGGAGTAAAGAGGTCCCTGCAAACAGAATCGAAAGATATCTTGAAGACGGGATAAACTTTGCTGTGCCAACATTCACTCTCGATCTAAAGGCCAATGTGGTGGAGGGAACTGGTTACGGAGAAGAAGTGGACTTTAAGGACATGACGGCAAAACCAGACCTAGATACTTTTTCTATCCTACCATGGCAGAGAGATACTGCCAGATTCGTATGTGACCTGTATTTCGAGGGAAGTCCCCTTTCAGCTTGTTCGAGAGGAGCCCTTAAACGGTTACTTAAAAATATCGATTATGCACCTGTAGCTGCTGGAGAACTGGAATTCTACCTTTTGAATGATGGCAATACTTACTTCAATAAACCGAGCATGGTGTATTCAACTGGAGTTAGGGTGGACCCCAAGTTTATGCTTAGAAAGATTCGAGATGGTATGGACGAGATGGGTATAGATGTGATTGCTTATAACCATGAATTTTCCCCGAGCCAGTACGAGGTGAACATCCATCATACTGATCTGCTCAAAGCTGCTGACAATGTTTTTACTTTTAAAAATGCAGTCAAGGAAATAGCAAGTATCGAAGGATTGTTAGCAACGTTCATGCCAAAACCATTTACAGAAGAGGCAGGAAATAGTTTCCACATACACCAGAGTCTTTCGGATGGAGAAACAAATTTATTCCACGATGAATCAGATAAACATGGCCTGAGTGATCTAGCATACTGGTTTATTGGAGGCCAGCTCAAATTTGGGCCTGAGATTACAGCCTTTCTCTGTCCCACCATTAACTCATATAAACGGCTAAAACCTATGACTTTCGCTCCATACAATGTACTGTGGGGCCTCGATAATAGGACCACTTACATTCGTATCCCCCCCGAGAGAGACGGAGGTACAAGAGTTGAAAACAGACTTCCCGATGCTTCTGCCAATCCATACCTTGTTTTTACCCTCCTCTTTGGAGCAGGATTGGAAGGAATAAAAAAGAAAATGGACCCAGGAGATCCATTTGAAGGGAATGCATATGTTGCAGAGGCTGAGATACTCCCTCAGAGTCTAGGAGAGGCTATTGAGTTGGCTGAAAAAAGTAAATTCTGTCGAGATGTCCTTGGAAAGGAATTCGTTAAAGGATTCCTTGCAGTCAAGCGATTTGAAGTTGAAAGATTTGAGAATTATGTAACAGACTGGGAACTGGAGGAATATATGTGGCATCTATGAGGTGGCAGTGGTGTGTGGTATAGCTGGATTGATACTCAAAAGCGGTTCGAGCAATATTGGACAAGATATCATTAACATGTTGGATAAAATGGTACACAGAGGAGAGGATTCAACAGGTTTTGCAGTATATGAAAACAATGAGGTCTGTGAAGTCAGGGTTAATTGCTCGACAGAAAAAGATGTTGAAACCCTGAGACACATTATAGAGCAATTTGGTTCCATAGATGACGAGAGAGTCCTTCGATCTAGAGTAGGTTCCTATCTCGTCTGGGCTGATGTTACTGTAAAGTATGAAGAGTTACCAGTTTTATACAGAGCAATAGATAAAGTACCAACTCTTTGTGTGCATAGTGCAGGAAAATGGCTGAGAATTTTGAAAGATATGGGCTCGGCTAAGAATTTGATGGATCATTACACCGATGTCGAATTTGACGGATATCAGGGGATTGGACATGTGAGACTGGCAACAGAGAGTGTAGAAAACATCAATTTTGCTCATCCTTTTTCAACCTATTATCTTCCAGAACTGGCCATTGCTCATAATGGGCAACTCACTAATTATTTTAATCTGAGGCGAAAAATGGAGCGAAAGGGTGTAACATTCAAAACTTTTAACGACTCAGAAATAATAGCCCATTACATTGGTTACCATATGGTAGAAGATGGATGGAGTTTTGAAGAAACTCTTGAAAAATCCATAGATGAATTTGATGGAGTTTTTACTTATACAGCATCTTTACCAGATAAGATTGGTGTTGTAAGAGATCGTTTGGGGATAAAACCTCTGTATATTCACGAAAACGATCAGTATGTGCTGTTTGGCACTGAACAGGTTTGTTTTTCCCCATTGATCCACGAGAGCTATTCTGAAGAAATGGACCCAGGGAGTGTTATTGTATGGTCGAGATAGATGCACAGGATCTGAAACCCTATGACCTCAACAGATTGATTCAGAAATATCTTTCTTCCGGAGAGGAGGTCATACTGAAAAACCCGGATGCCAAACATAACATAGGAATTAAACTGAGAGGCTCAGGAAGAGTGATCATCGAAGGAAGTACAGGCTATTATACAGGTGGATTTATGGATGGTCCTGAAATCTTGATAAAGGGCAATACAGGATGGTATCTGGGAGACAATATGCACTCTGGAAGAATCGTCGTAGAAAGAAATAGTGGAAGCAATGTTGGACCATCTATGATTGGAGGGGAGATCCTCATCAAAGGGCATAGCGGCTCTAGAATCGGTCTCGGTATGAAAGGGGGACTCATTGTAATTAAAGGAAAAACAGGAATGCTTGCAGGGAAGATGATGCTCAGTGGAACCATTGTACTCTTAGATAAGGTTGGAGACTTGGTAGGAGAATCCATGTATGGCGGTAGAATCTTTCTGTTTGAGGGTCCTGAACTTGGTGGTAACGTAAAAATGGTTGAACCATCTGTAGACGAGATCATGGAAATAAAGAAGAAGCTGGAAATTCTAGGAATTGAAAAAGATTTAGATGGGTTAAAAAAGGTTATTCCCGCAGGAAAACAACATAAATACGTTCTTTTTAAACCCATGCATATGAGGTGATGTTATGGTCATATATGAACCGTTAAAATGCACTAATTGCCTTGCCTGTCTGGAGGTCTGTCCTTCTGGAGCACTGAGTGAAGGGGAGGCGGTTACAGAAGAAGTTGGTGGCCCTACAGACGTTCAAGAAGGACTGTGGAAACCCCACATAATTAAAGAAATCCATGAAAAATCTATCACGGGAAAACATAGAATCAGGGGATGTGGAACTACCAAACGTATCCCATCCTTTGATGATCTGATCATCCTTCCAGCACAGCTATCGAGGCTTTCCATCGACACCTATCGTGAACCGTGTAACACTCGTACCGTTCTGGGAGGGAGGTACGCTAAAAACCCCCTTGTGGTTGAAACCCCTATTTTAATTGGAGGAATGTCCTTTGGGGCCATAAGCAAAGAGGCCAAAATAGCCCTCGCCAAAGGATCAGCCATGGTAGGCACAGCCACTAATAATGGAGAAGGGGGTCTCTTGCCAGAAGAAAGAGAGCACGCCTACAAACTCATCGTTCAGGTACTTCCAAGCAGATTTGGATTCACTCTCCATAACATAGAAGTGGCTGATGCCCTTGAAATTGTAGTTGGAATGGGGGCCAAACCGGGACTGGCAGGACATCTGATGGCCAGTAAAATCACGGAAGAAATTGCAAAAATGCGTCAGATTCCTCCTGGTATAGATCTTCATAGCCATGGCAGGCATTCTGATATTTTTGGAGCAGATGACCTTCAGTTAAAAATAGAGGAATTGAGAGAATTGACTGACTGGGAAAAACCTATATTCTTAAAGATTGGAGCAGGACGAGTTATCGAAGATGTAAAAATCGCTGCTAAAGTTGGAGTGGATGGGATTACAGTGGATGGTATGCAGGGTGGAACTGGTGCTGGTCCAAAAATTGCCATAGATAACCTAGGTATACCTTCTATGCCAGCAGTGGTTCAGGCAGTCAGGGCTCTGGAAGAAATGGGTGTAAAGGATGAGATGAGTTTAATTGTCTCGGGCGGAATCAAGGATGGTGGTGATGTGGCAAAAGCCCTTGCAATGGGAGCTGATGCAGTAGCAATCGGGACAGGAGCTCTCGTAGCTATGGGTTGCACTGTATGCCTCAAATGCCATGAAGGGAACTGTCATGCTGGAATCGGAACCCAGAAAGAAGAACTGAGAAAAAGGCTAAATGTGGATGAAGCAGCTAAAAAGGTAGCAAACTATCTCACTGCTATGACCAACGAACTTGTGATTCTCGCTAAAGCTGCAGGAAAGACGGATGTCCATAATCTAGAGAGAGAAGATCTTAGAGCCTTAACTGTAGAGGCTTCTGCCATAACGGGGATTCCACTGGTCGGAACCAACTATACCTTCACAGAGAAATTCGGGTATTTCTAAAGGTGTTAACATGTATGGAGTGGTTGGAAAAGCTTTGGTTATTAACCTTACAAAGAATTCGATAGAAGAAACTGTAGTAAAGGAAAGTGTATATGAGAAATTCCTTGGAGGCATAGGTACAGCCTCCTATTGGATGTTTACTCGCTCTCTCCATGAGTTTGATCCTTTTTCTCCTGACAATCCCCTTATATTCTCTACTGGACCTTTAACAGGAACCACCTTTCCATCATCTGGTAGGTTCGGTGCTGTTACAATCTCACCACTCACCAATAACTGGGCATCTTCCATATCTGGAACGAGGGCAGGAGTTCAGTTAAAACGGAATGGATATGACATGCTGATCATCACAGGGAAGGCTGATAATCCAGTGTATCTCTCTATTGTTGATGGAGAGGTTGAAATACGCCCGGCTGACCATTTATGGGGGTTAGGTGTATTCGACACAACAAAGGAGCTGAAACGAGAAGGGAAGAACCTGAGTATCCTTTCTATCGGGCAGGCTGGAGAGAATCTGGTTAATATGGCCAACATAATGTGCGATAGAGAACGAGCTTTTGGACGTTGTGGATTCGGAGCTGTGATGGGTTCAAAAAACCTGAAAGCCATAATAGTTAAAGGAAAACAAGACATCGAGCTTGCTAGTCCAGAAGATGTCGCTCTATATTCAGAGGAATTGAAAACAGAATTAATGGAGAATGAAGTAACCAAAAATCTCAGCAAATTTGGAACTGGTGGCCTTACATCTTTTCTGAACTATCTGGGGATACTACCCACCAAATATTTTAGAAAAGGCCAGTTCGAGCTGGCTGACGATCTCTCTGGTGACGAGATAGTTAAAAAGTACAATGTTAAAAGAACAGCTTGCTATGCCTGTCCAATAGCATGTGGAAAGCGATTGATCACAGAAAAAGGTTCCATTAAAGCCCCTGAATATGAAACTCTGGTCGCTTTTGGTCCGTTACTGATGAACGGGGATTACGATGTGATACTTGAAGCCAATAAACGATGTGATGATTATGGGCTAGATACGATCTCCACAGGCAATGCATGTGGATTCGCTATAGAAGCAATGGAAAGAGGGATTCTGGAGAAATCGGGAGACTGGGGTGATGGGGAGTTGATTCTGAAGCTGATAGACAATGTAGCATTTCGGAAAAAAGAGGGTAAGATTCTCTCTTCAGGAGTTGCTAGTGCTTCGAAAGTCCTTGGGGTAGATTTTGCTATGCATGTAAAGGGCCTCGAAACCCCAATGCATGAGCCAAGAGGTATGCAGAGTCTTGGCCTTGCATACGCCACAGCTTTACGGGGATGCGACCATCTGTCTGCTAACACCAATGTGATAGAGATGTTCGGAATGCCTGTAGAAGATCTTGGTATACCAGCCAATTTATCTGAATTTACTTTTGAAGATGTAGACAGAAAAGCCCGGACTTTTGCATGGGCTGTAAAACGATCTCAGGATTTCTGGACTCTTCACGACACCCTTATCATGTGCAAATTCACTACTATTGCTTACCAGATACCACCCAGAAAATTCTCAACTATGTTATACAGTGTTACTGGAAAAACCTTCGAATTTAGAGAGGTCATAAAAATAGGGGAACGAGTTTTCAACCTAGTCAGGAGGATAATGGTAGATAGAGGTATAGATAAAAAGGATGATACGCTACCAAAAAGATTCCTCAGAACTGGATTGCCTAGACATGAACCCCAGGGAAAAAAAGGGGAAATTAAGGATTTTGATCGAATGATTGAGGAGTATTATTCCATAAGAGGGTGGGACGATAGAGGGATTCCTCTGGAATCGACTCTCAGCTCACTAGAAATATTCGAGGAGATGTGATAATGGATATGATATCAACCCTCGCATCAGTTGTGGGAAAAGAGGACGTTATATCGGACCCTGTAGAGTTAATACCCTACTACCGAGACCATCATAGAGATCTGACATCTCTCTCCCTTGGGGTTAAACCTGCATGTGTAGTGCTACCTGAGAACACAATGGAAGTGAGAAGAATAATTGAGTTCGCCCATACTAACAAAATCCCGATAGTACCACGAGGGGGGGCCACTAACTTTGTAGGCGGGGCCATTCCGTGTGAAAACTGTATCGTGCTGGATACAGCAAAAATGGACAAAGTCCTTAGTATAAATAAAGATGCGATGTCTGTTACCGTACAGGCCGGAATTCTTCTCTCAAAACTTGAGAAAATTCTTGAAAAAGATGGATTTGTTCTTGGTCATGATCCTGGTTCCTTTGTGTCTGCTACTGTGGGTGGTTCTGTCTCCGTAGATGGTTCCGGGATATGGAGAGCAATATATGGACCCATGAGAGACATGGTATTGGGGATGAAAGTTGTTATACCACCCGGGAAGATTATCAATATCAGAGGAGTTCAAAAATCAGCCTCAGGATTTAACCTCAAACACCTCTTTATAGGATCGGAGGGTCAACTTGGTATAGTAACGGAATTAACTCTGCTGATAAAACCACTTCCCAAATATAAAATATTTAAAATCGTTGGATTTCGACTATTCAAAGACGCTCTAGAGGCAACAAAAGAACTTCATCACAGATACCTCAAACCTGACCTGTTTCTCACACTGGAATATAAACGATTTGAGGCTTTCGTAAAGAGTTTTGGTCTGAAAAAACCTGGTGGAGTTATTATCCTTGGATTTCTTGGAGATGACCTCGATTTAATAAACGCGAGGATAAAAGCAGTTCTAGACACTTGCTTCAAACATGGAGGATTTCTGTATCCCGATGAAGTAGCAGATAGATGGTATGAGATGCGTCATTCTGGATACGTCATCAAAGAGAACATTGAAGGCATGCTTGCTACAACAGAAGATGTAGCTGTGCCCCTTGATAGGGTGGAAGAGATGCACAAGAGATTTACACGAATTCTCAACCGCTACAATCTTGAAAAATTTGGGATCTGTGTATATAATTATCCCCTCTCCCTGAGCCTGGGTTACATGTTTAAACCCGATGAAGAAGGTATAAAGAACTACTTGAAAGCGAAGGAGAGCATAGTGCGGGAAGCTCTAAGATTGGGGGGAACCACTACTGCATCTCACGGTATTGGTGTCAGAAACAAAAAATTCCTCTTACAAGAATATGGAGAAGCTGGTTGGGAGTTAATGAAGAAGATCAAAAGAGCAGTAGATCCAAACAACATCATGAACCCCGGGAAGTGGTTAGATGAGTAAAAATGTCGCAAATATTGAGAAATTTAAATTCCAGATTGACACTTGCGATAACTGTCGATGTGGTTTTTGCAGGATTCAGTGTCCTGTATGGGATCTTATACGATCAGAAGCCTATAGTCCAAGGGGAAAACTTCAGATTATACGAGCTGTGCTGGAAGGGCATCTCTCTCCTGATGAAACTATCGCTCAGATCTTTACCTACTGTACCACTTGTGAACAATGTCAGGTTACATGTGCTAGCAATTATGGTCTTGTACATCCAAGAAGCTATAAAGAGCTGGTAGATATCTACATTGCCTTTAGGAATTACCTGAAAGAGTATAATCCTGAAACTTTCAAGGATTACGTCAGGATAAAGGACAATACTCTCAAGACTGGGAATCCATATGGTGAAGAATACAACAGATTTGCAAATCTGAAAGAAGTATTGAACCCTACTGACTCTGCCGAAACCCTGTTGTTTTTCGGCTGTACATCCACCTATAGAACCGATAATATAGCAAGAGCAACGGCAAGTGTGTTTAACAAACTCGACTTGCCTTACAATATCATTGACGAAATATGCTGTTCTTCCCCGATCTTCAGAACAGGATTTGTGGAAGAGGCGATCTCTCTGATGGAGAAGAATAAAGAGAGAATCGAAGAGAGTGGGTGTCAGGAACTTGTTACTACCTGCCCTGGATGTTATTCAATGCTGGATAAATATTACCGGAATGTAGTAGGTCTGGATATAGAAGTAAAACATGCCAGCCAGTTTCTCCTCGAAAAATTTGAAGAGAGAAATGTCTGGGCGAGAATGGATGGATTCAAACATATAGTCACATTCCATGATCCCTGTCATCTCGGAAGAGCCATGGGAGTATATGAAGAACCAAGAGAGATTTTGAGGCAAATTCCCATGCTGGAACTGGAAGAAATGGATAGAACGAGGGAGAATTCTCGATGTTGTGGTGGCGGAGGGGGATTCAGAGCATCTCATCCAGAGGAAGTAACAGTAATGGCAGGCAGGAGGTTAGAGGATGGAGAGAGAACAAGAGCGACCGTCATGGCATCATGGTGCCCTAACTGTATCATGAATCTTCGTTTTGGAAAAAAATATCATCCTACTCGAATGGAAATTAAAGATGTGATGGAAATACTTGACGAGGTTATACGGTGGTGAGGTATCGGATTTAGCCACAGGAGGGGAAAACTTTATAGAGAGTCAGGAGAGAGGAGTATATAATGATTGATGATGAAATCCCGAGCTTCACACCCTCTCATGTAACAATAAAAACATATCATGAAAACTGCTCCAATGAGATTACCAGAGGGATAGGTAACATTATGGGGTGGATCCTCCATTTTGATATTACACGAAATGGCACGTTTATTAACTACACATTGTATAGGATACATGAAAATGATGAAAATTTTAGGCAACTTCTTCACAATATCAAACAGTTCGGGTATTTTGCTGACGTTTCTTACTATAAATGCAACTCTGACTATCATCTCTTCTGTTATAAAGGAAAAATGGATAAAGCATATGTTCCTGTATCAGATATCCTGGAAAAATATGAATGCCATTTCATCTACCCTATTGAAATTCTTCCGGATTGGGAAAAATGGCATCTCTTCATCAAAAACAGGCACCACATCCGGGATTGTATAAGCGAGCTGAGGGAGGTGGCAGAGGTTCACCTAGAGGATATCACATACTTCAATCCTGAAAAGATATTTCAATCAATGGGAGGGGATCTCATCTCTTTAACATCTAGACAGAAAGAAATACTCCAAAAAGCCATTTCCATGGGATATTTTGAGTCGCCCCGAAAATGCTCTCTTAGGGACGTTGCCGAGAACCTGAACATATCCCACACAGCTGTAAACAAACATATCAGAAAAATAGAGAAAAGATTGTTGAAGAATTTCTTTTGAAGAATAATCTTATGTTTCACCATTTATACGTTAATAGTTTAACCATCAAAATGATTGAATAATTATTTATAGAAATTGTTCTTATATAATAATGAAAATTTAGACTAATGGAGAGTTAAAATATGAGAACAAAATGGAAAATCCTTGTGTTGGTAATAGCCGTTTTGAGTATAGCAGCTTTTACCCTTGGATGTGCAGAAGAGAAACCAGCAC
>MTND01000016.1 GCA_002010305.1 Archaeoglobi archaeon JdFR-42
AAACCAACGCCAACTCCTGTTTCCACGCCCAAAGCAACTCCGAAACCAACACCAGCACCCACATTCCCGATTCCTGGGAAGACATTGAGATGGATCGTTCCCTCAAAACCGGGAGGAGGATTTGATACCTATTCGAGGATGGTAGTTCCACCATTCGCAGAAATGCTCAATCTTCCCTTGAGAATTGAGAACCTTTCAAAAGGACAGGGAGCCCAGGCTTATGGAGAAATATGGAAAGCTGAACCGAATGGGCATACACTGGGGATATGTAATTTTGCTTCTATAGCCTATTCAAAAGATATAACAGGTCTATATCCATTTAACATGTGGGAGCTTACGTACTTGTACCAGCTCGTTAATGATCCGAGAGCGGTAGCTATTTACACTGGAGAAGGAAGTAGATTCAATAGTTTTGAAGAGTTGTACGAGTACTCTAAAGAGAATCCTGTCAAAGCTGCCGTTTCTAAAGGAGGTTCTAGAATTGGGGCTTTACTGATGAAAGGATTGTGGGAAATGAACATAGTTATAGTGCCTTTCGAATCAAGCTCTGATGCCAGAGCTGCTCTTATAAGAGGGGATGCAGATTTTTCTGTATATTCACTTGATTCAGTACTGGAAGTTCAGGCAACTGGAAGAGCGAGTGCAGCTCTAATAATCTCTGAGATAGAGAATGCAGGAGATATAGACTCAGTAAAAGCTTATGGAGAGTTGTATGACACAGATTTCAGTGATATACCAACCTCAGCAGGTCTTGGACTTCCAAAAAATGATGTTGTGAGTACTCTCACAACTACGTACAGACCAGTTATAGGTCCCCCAAATATGCCTGAAGAGATCGAGAACAAGATTATGGAGACATTTGACAGATTGTTCGAGGAGAAGGAGGATTTGTTCAAGAGATTGCAGAAAAAGTGGAAAAGGCCACTAACAGGTTTGAACCATGGAGATGAACTCAAAAAGAAACTTGATAATGCTATTCCAATTCTGATGAAGTATAAAGATATCCTTAAAGAGTGAAAAGAATATGAAAGTATACAACTACCCAAAACCAAAAGCTCCTCACTATAAAAAGCCAGAAAGTGTAGAAGAATGTTTACCAATGGCTAGAATGCTAGTTGAGCAAGAACACGGCAGAGCGGCTCTCGGTCCAGTAAAAAAAGGCGAAAATATACTGATAGTTACACTTCCTGATCAGGACGAATTTATTAAAGAAGCTGTTACTAGAGCTTTTCAGGAAAAAGGAGCAAATTCAGTAGATTTTATTTCAGGGGATATGCTCGCTGGAGAGAGATTAAAAAGATACTCTGCAGAGAACGGATGGAGAGAAGCTACGATGTTTGTTGAAGGTAGAGCTTCAACTTCAATAACTAACTCAGATCTTGCAACTGGAATACTGACGGATAAGCTGATTAAATATCTGAAGAAACATTCAGAATACGATAGCATATTTTTCGATATAGGCCAGAGAACTCAGAAAAAGAAGGTATTTGGAGATAAATTCAAGAATAATTGGATTTTAAACAACTGGGAAGAGTTTGTTTCAGGTATATGGATTTTCCCAGCCAGTCTTTTAAAGGAGATAGAAAAGAGGACTCTTGCTCCATTGAAACAGGCATCTGCAATAAGAATAACAGATCCTGAGGGAACATATCTTGAGTACACATTGACTGAAGAAGAGGCAGAAAGATGGTGGAGGACTGCCTACAGAGAAGGGCATCTTTATCTCAATCCATTTCAAGGAACAGTGAAAACACCCGGAGGGCCTATTATTCCCAAAGTAACTGGTGTCTTGGCTGGAACTGCAAATCATACAGGCTATTTCCCTCGTATTCAGCTTTATTTCAATGAAGGTAGACTGATAGATGTTGAAGGTGGAGGGAAATATGGAGAGAAAATAAAAGAGCTTATGGAAGAATATGAGGATATTCAATGGCCGGGATATCCCGATAAAGGCCTTTTCTGGCTGGTAGATACAGCCCTCTGTACAATACCAAAGGCATTTAGAAGAACATCCGATCTTTTTGATAGTTATTTACAGTATCCGAACATCCCAGAGAGAAACAGGAATGGTATATTTCATATTGGTTTTGGTTCAGCATCTTCTACACATACTAAAGAGATGATGCAATATGCAGAAGAGCATGGTATTCCAACAGGACACATTCATGTTCATAACTATTTTGTTACATTTGAGGTAAAAATCCGTGGTACAAACCAGTGGTATAAGATTGTAGACAAAGGTCGAATAACTGTAATGGATGATCCAGAAATAAGAGCAATTACTTCGGAATATGGAAATCCAGATCATCTCCTGAGCTATGAGTGGGTCCCTCCTCTCCCAGGCATAAATTGTAAAGGAGATTATCTTGAAGATTATGCTCCAGATCCAGCAGGTTATTTAAAAGAGAGAATGGAAAAAGGAGAACAGATATAATCAAATTTTCCAAGAATGGTGATGGATATGGTGGAAAAGGTAGAAGAGAAAGAAGATGTCAAGTGGGAAAGGTGGCAAAAAAAGCGAATTTTTGTACGAGAGGTTGCTGGCAAATACGAAGAAGTATGGAAGGAACTTTTAAACCAGCCAAGGGTGTATAAAAGCAAAGAAATACCATTCAAAGGAGGGCCTATTAAATTTGGAAAACATATAATCAATCCTCAAAGAACAAAGGTTACACAGACTATCGAGACTCACATCGATGTTCTAGCACCAGGAGCTTATGGCCAAAAACACGGACACATGAACAGCGCAGTTTTTTACATTCTTGAAGGTAAGGGCTATGATGTACATGATGGAGAAAGATATGACTATGAGGCAGGTGATGCTGTAATAGTGAGTAACAGTTGTGTTCACCAACATTTTAATGCTAGTAATGAAAGACCATTGAGGGCTGTAGCTTTTAAAGCAAAACCATTGTTTCTATTCTTCAATCTGCTTTTCCAGAAGACTGTTGATTATCCTCCAGAAGAACCACTACCAGGATGGGAGGATTTCAAACCTGAGGACTAAGAGGTGAGACTGTGCCATATGAAGAGGTTGAAAAAATAATACAAGGAAATATATATGCCGATTACTTTAAGGAGAGTCTCGAAGAATCGAAAAAATTCAGGGAAAAGTATAGAAAACTGAAAACAGTGGTAAAATCCCATGAGATGCCTTGGGAGGACTCTCCACATGGAAAAATCAAGCATGTAGTTAACGAAAAAATGAGAACTAAAGAGTGTGCTCTTGATATTTATATCCTATTTATACCATCAGGTAGCAAGTCTGGAAAGCATCGACATATGGCTGAAGAAGTATTTTATGTTCTTGAAGGAAGGGGTTACGATCTCCACTGGGATTTAAAATTTGACTGTAAAGATGCCTATATATGGGAGTGGGAGTCGGAGCCTAAACGGTTTGAGTGGGAAGAGGGGGATTTCGTTTATATCCCCCCATACACCACTCATCAGCATTTTAATTCAGATCCAGAAAAACCAGCAAGAATTATTTTAGCTACCAGTCGACTGATTAAGAAACTTGGCTTTAACTGGATTGAACAGATAGAAAACGCACCTGAATACGAGAAATGAATCTCAACTCTATTTCTATTATCATTTTTTAAATGTCTCAGGGACAAAGAGCACAATGATATTGGCAAGAAATACTGTTATGGCAAGAAAATAGAAAGTATAAATCAGACCCCATGTATCAGCAACCCAACCTCCTACAATCGGAGCAATAGAAGAGAATGCAGATTGAAACGTAAACATCACACCGACAACACTACCGCTAAACTCCTCTGGAGCCGTCTCCATTGTCCAGGCAAATATTGCAGGCCGAAGAGAATAAAGAAAAAAGCCCAGTACTCCAAGGACCACAACAAACAGAGCCTGATGATTGACTATGATTAAAAGAGAGATTGCAAAACTTGTCAGCAGTAGACCTGAAGCTACAACCTGCTTCCTCCCGTGTTTATCTGAGAGTTGCCCCGAGATTGGAGCTGCAATAATTCCTGCTATCTGGATTAAGGTCATGTATATACCGGCAACCCAGGGAGAGAATAACATAAGATTTATAAAAAAACTAGGTAAAAATGTGGAAAGTCCATTCTGGGTGAGCGATCTGATCCCTGAAGTTAAGGATAGGAAGAAGATATTTCTATTTTTCAAAAGGTTTATCAGTCCCTTTCCATAGTAAAGGGTTTTGCGCGATTTTTCATCTCGATTTTCTCTTTGATGTGTATGGCTTTTTATGTATTCTTCAAGAAGCCAGAGTATAAGTATGGCAAGAATAACACCGGGCAATGCACTCCCTATGAGGATTAATCTCCAGCTAATCCAAGCAAGCAAGATCCCACTTACCAATGGTCCAAGTGCATCCCCAATGTTTGCAGCAGAGGAGTGCCATCCTATCGCCCACCCTCTTCTTTTTGGGTAATAATCCTTCAAAGTGGATAGAGCTGCTGGATGCCAGAGATTTCCACCTGCACCTATTATAGCCATTAACAGGAGAATTAAAGTAAAATTTTCAGACAATCCGATCACGAGGTAGGGGATCCCCACCCAAGCAAGCGCAACTGCCATTATAATATTTCTTTTGCCCAGTATGTCCACAATCATCCCGCTGGGTATGTTTGCGATAGTCCCAAGGGCATAACGTGTTGTGATCAGAAGCCCCATTTCAGTATAAGTCAGACCCAGTTCTTCTTTTATGAGTGGGAGGAGAAGATAGAACGTTGATGGAAACCAGTGAGTAAATGAATGCCCGAGACTCGTGGCCAATAGTAACCTTATATCAGAACTCTTGCTGCTATTAATTCTCTGTGTCCCTCTAGAGGAAGTTGATATCATTCCTCACCAGAATTAAAGAACATGCTTCCATTTTTCTTCAATGAATTTCCTGTAATCTTCAGGAACCTTTACTTCTTCCGGAAATTCGTCTTTCTTCTCTATGGGTTTTACAGCATATATTATGGCCCTTGAATTGACCGTGTTGGACTTATCGAACACCATAGGATCGAGTGGAGTACTCCATGCTCTGTCAATAAATTCTATGTGCCTTGCCGGATCACATCTTGTTGAGAGGGCCCAGATCACCTGATTTATGTTTGACGGATCTATATCATCATCAACCACAATTACCCATCTGCCTGCATAGGCTCCAGCCCTACACATGGCAGCAACATGCCCAGCCTGTCTGTCATGTCCTGGATAGCTGTTTTTTATAGAGACTATGCTGTAAAGCCTTGAACCCCCTTCCTCTGCTCTCCATACTCCTTTTATGTTTGGAACACCAGCTTTCTCCATCTGATCCCAGAGATTAGCAGATCTAACCACTGATTTGAAGAAGGAATAGTCATATGGAGGGATTCCTGGAGATGCACAGCATAAAATCGGATTATCCTTATAATAAATTCGCTTTACTTTAAACACGTTTTCAGATCTATGACTGCTACCATAGTAGCCTGTCCATTCCCCGAAAGGACCTTCTTCATGGAATTCATCAGGAAGTATATAACCTTCCAGTACTATCTCCGCTTCGACAGGGATAGGTAATCCAGTCAACTCCCCTTCCACAAGAGGGATTGGCTCTCTCTTAACTCCGCCGGCCATGGCAATTTCACCATATTTAGAAGGAGACTCTACAGCTGTGGTTGAAAATATCCAAAGGGCTGGATCCTGACCTAAAGTCACAACTACGGGACATTTTTCCCCTTTTGCAAAGTAGGCATCTCTATCCATCCTGCCATGTTTACCGGGTGAGATGTATATACCAGCTTTATCTTTAGAAAACACCTGCATTCTGTAAGTTCCTACATTAATTCTCTCATTTTCAGGATTTTTAGTAATAACACAGTTACCCGTACCGATATACCTTCCCCCATCTCTCTCATGCAGTAATGGGACTGGAAAAGCAAGCAGATCGATGTTGGTTTTCTGGACATTTTCAAAAGAGTAGTTTTCTTCAAACACGGGTTCAATAGGTGTTAGATTTTTTAACAACCCTCTTACGGAATTTACAAAATCCATTAAGTTGTTTTGAGGATTGATACCCATGGCAATTCCCAGCCTCTTCTGTGAATTTAAAAAACCAAATAACGTCCTGCACCCCTTAGGATAGCCTTTAATTTCATCGAAAAGGAGAGCCTTCCCATTCCTGCCATATTTTTTGTAATATATATCTACAATAGCTCCCATTTCCCTGTTCCAGTCTACTCCATTAACTATTTTGAGTTCTCCCTCTTTATCAATTTTTTCAAGGAAATCTCTTAAACTCACGGTGTCTCCTCCTCTACCACCATTTATAATTCTTCACTCTTCAGTATTGTAAGTCATCGACTACAAATTGCAAGCATAAGCTTGCAATAACTTTTCAAGTTCCTCTTTTGAAGGCATTGCAGATTCAAACTGCTCCAGATCATTGTAACCAAATCCGAGAGAATCATAAACTCTGGAAGTAGCAGAAATCAGTCTGACTCTCTTTTCCATGGAAGAATTGAAATGCTGATGTACGGTGTTCGTAGGGATGTAAATAGCATCTCCATCTTTCCATTCGAATCTTTTTGGCTCTTTCCTGATTTTCCAGTACCTTTTATCCTCTCTAATTTCTATGTCGACATCCCAGTGGAGGTCATAACCTTCACCTTCGAGAACAAACAGTATTTCCTCTGACATATGCCTGTGTTTTCCCGACCTACCTCCCGGTGGTATTATCTGCATGTATACGTTCACACTTTTTGCTGGAAAGTTCAACTCCTCGCAAAGGCTTTTATTGACTAGGTGTTTAATTAATCCCTGTTCACAGACTTCCCATGGCATCTCCTCTGGATGTATTACTTTTTCCATTTCTGCTTTACCTACTAAAGAGAGGGGATTTTTAGAAGTCTTCTCTAAGAAATCCCTGTAATATTCTCTCTTTCTTTTCCCTTTTTTCCAGACATCGATTTCTTCCATATTTTCACCTGGAATTTGGATCATAAGATTCCCATCCTGGAATGGGGTCTTTAGGAGGGTGTTCTATTGTAGCCTGATAAAAAAGATTTAAGAAGAGGTAGAGGGGTTTTGCCTTAATTATGAGGGCCCTTGCAGGCTTATCATCGCTTGCATTAAAATGCTGGTGTATGCATCCCGCATGTATTAAAACCAAATCTCCAGCTTTCCATTTGTATTCCTCACCGTCGTGTATCTCATATCCCTCTCCCTCCAAGATATACATAAGAGCCTCATTTTGATGGTAATGCTTCTGAGATCTGCCCTTTGGAACCAGTTCTTCGACATGCATATGGATAGATTGGGTAATCCCATGTTTCGGACTCACTACTGTTTTGTTGAAAAACTGGGGACCACCTTTGAAAAACATGTCTTTTGCCCTTATCACCCTTGGCATATTTCTCAGCCTTTCAACCTCATCTACAAGGTTGTACCAGTGGCTCGATATCTCTCTTACAAAAATCCGTTTGGACTCGTAATATTTCTCAATATCTGGATCGGGCATTTTTTCCTTCCCCCTTTACTGAACTTCTATCCTTCTTTTTGAAAGTTTTTCACCAGTTTTATAGTGTTCACCTATCACAGCAAGTTTTGCCTCTTCTTCCAGTTCTTCATCCCATAGCCCCAAAGAGTAACCATACCATGGGCCTTCAGGAATTATATCAGGCAATTCAAGCTCTTCTTTGAGCTCATTCCAGAGCTCCAATGCTCTTTCCATATACTCTTTTTTGGGCAATGAGACTGGTGGGAACGGCTCTTTGAGAGTGGCATCGATTAACAAAGATGACTCATTAGCCTCTCCATGATGAGATATTACATCTATCTCATTTTTCGAGTACTTGAAAGGAGGTGCATGTCCTTTTTCCATCCCTTTCAGGATCTGAGCATCTTCATGGAACTTGGCTCGATAGCATACCGCCCACATAACAGCATCTAGGTTGTATGGATCTATATCTTCATCAACAGCCACTACCAATTTTCCCACTCCCTGATGATAAGTTGCTGTAGATGCCAAAGCCCTCCATACTTCGCTCCTTGCAGGATTACTCATCTGGATAATGATCATTTTCCTAAGATTGGTGAGGGGTTCGTGCATTACCACTTTTTTTACGCTCTTTAGTCCCACATTATCTCTGAGATGCTTCAAAAAAATGTTCTCATAGCCTATACGTTTTATCACACTGCTTTCACTTGGTGTTACTTGACTTATTATAGAAACATATATTGCATCTTTTCTGTGAGTTATGCATTCAACCTCCATAAAAGGATTGTACTGCCTAGGGTGCATGAATCCGTGAGACTCACCAAAAGGTCCCTCCTCTTCTAGATAATCAGTATTTATTTTCCCCTCAATTACAATCTCAGCTTCTGCTGGTACAGATAAATCGACGGTTTTACATTTCACAACTCTAATTGGCTCATCAACTAGCCCTCCTGCTACAGCAAGTTCATCAACTCCATAAGGGAATTTTTGTACAGCAGCATAAGATACAACAGGCGGACAGCCAATAACAATGGCTGCATCTAATGGCTCTCCTCTTTCTTTAGCTTTTTCCCAGTGTATTTGGATATCTTGACCTAAACCTGATGGAAATACACCAATTCTATCAGGAGCTTTCACATGCCCTCTATAATTACCCATATTTTGAATTCCAGTTTCCAAATCCTTAGTGATCCAGTGACCTGCAGTCGTATAGGGTGCGTTGTCAAATCCAGGTGTTGATATCGGAATTGGTAATCTTCCCAAACCTTCTTTTTTTATCTCTTTACCCTTTATTACCACGTCATGTACGGGACCGTTACTAACTTTCTCAGGAGGTATTTGATTCTCAACAGCTTGCTCCCACCTAATATTAATCTCTTCAGACTTACATCCCAAACCAATAGCATATATCCTTGCGTTCGCTGCCAGAACACCTACCGCTACCGGTATATCATATTTCCTCCCTTTGGAATCCACTACATTCTCGAACAAAAACGCTTTTCTATCTTTTTCAGGAATACCTCCCCTAAACTGCCACCTAACAAGAGGGTGCAACTCTGTATCTTTGTTGATCTCCTTTCTAACTCTGTAGAGCAAATTTTCTTTTTCTAAAATTTGTATGTGGTCTTTAAGATCTGGATATGTCATGATAATTTTTTACGTTTAGCACAAATATATATATATTTATCAACATAAATACGCACACGAGCACATGATTAATTGAACCATTTATAGAGAATTGTAAAGCCATACTTTATAAATCGTAAACGTATGTTTACGAGATCGTGGCGATTCTGCCAATCTTTCCATTATACCATTATGTCTCTAAAAAATAGAATCGCCCTTATTTATAGAAATGAGTCTCTCAAACTGCTGATGTCTCTCCATCCATCAGTTATTTCTGATTTTTTATGCGTAATCCTGAGCAGTTATATAGATATACATGTACATCAACTTTTTTGATTATGAGCTCCTTTGCAATTCTCGTCCTTCTGGCCTTCACAGGATTTGTAGTAACCTATGTGGTAATGAGTCTTGTAAATTTCTACAGGATAAGAAGAAAAAGAATGGAAATCCATAAAAAGATTAAAATAGGTAATACGGTTTTAACCTCTTGCGGACTCTATGGAAAAGTGGTTAACGTAGAAGGAGATCAAATTGTTCTGGAAGTTGACAATGGAGTAAATATCAAGTTTCTTAAAGATGCAATAGTCTCCATAATAAATGAGTAACGCTTCACCATACATTTCTCTTTTTTATGAAATATGTCTTGGCTTCAACCCGCCTCATTTTAGATCTAACTACTAAGCGTCTAGTCTGGTGTTTATTGCCCTCCCAAATGTTCACAGATGTTCATGAATGAACATGAAATATTATATGGTTGTGCATGATAAATCCTAACAAAGAGGTGTAGTAGATGGATAGACTGACACGGAGAGGATTTT
>MTND01000036.1 GCA_002010305.1 Archaeoglobi archaeon JdFR-42
GTGGGGCGCAGATGGGTGGGCTCCAGACGCCACCAACGCGGTAAGAGAGGCCATAAATCTGGTCAAAGGATTGAAAAGAGAGATAATGGGTGAGGGGGACTAAAATTATAACAAGGGATGTGAAAATGTATGAACGTCCAAAAAGATGTGGATAACCTCGAAAAACTGGTTCAATTTGCTCTTGCATCAGGTGCTTTTAAAGTAAAAATAATTGATAGTAGTGATATAGTCATAGACGACCGAGTAAGACTAAAATGTGAAATTCCAATTTGCTATGGATACAACAGGTTTCTTACCTGCCCCCCTTTTGTAATGTCGGTAGGAAAATTCAGAGAAATCGTGAAAAAGTATGAAAAAGGTTTAATTGTTCAGATTCAGGCCACAGGAGTTAATACACTTGACAAGAAGGATAAAAAATTAAGTAAAGAATTAATAGAAGAGCTCGAGGCTGAATCACACACATTCTGGATGAAAAAACTACATAATCTCGTTACAGACATTGAAAGAGAAGCATTCAAACTTGGATATTATCTAGCCACTGGATTTGTAGGAGGTCACTGTCAACTCTGCAATAAATGTATCGTAGAGACGGGCAACATGGTTTGTAGATTTCCATTTAAGGCGAGGCCTTCTATGGAGGCATTGGGTATCGATATTATAAAAACCTGTGAGAATGTAGGTCTAAATGTTGAATTCTCTTCTGAAAAAGAGGTAAAATGGACAGGGCTTCTTCTGATTTATTGAGGTGAGAGAATGATCATAGAAGAGTTAAAAAACCAAAAAATCTACAGAATCGGAAATATCGAAATTGGAGGTGTAATTGGGGAGAACCCATGCCTTTTGATAGGCAGCATATTTTACTGGAGTCACAAAATTGTTGAAGATGCAAAAAAAGGTGTTTTTAACAAAGTAAAAGCAGAAGAATTGATAAATCTTCAGGATTCTCTAGCAGAAAGGACAGGTTTAAACTGTGCTTACGACGTGGTAGCCCAGACTCCAAAAGCAATGGAAAACTACATAGATTTTGTGGCTTCTTACACCGAATATCCCATTATAATCGATGCAGTACCGGAAAAAGTTAGATTACATGGAGCACAATACTCCATAGATTCGGGATTAGATGACAGAACCATTTACAACAGTATAGCCCCATGGACAAAAGACACAGAGATTGATGCTCTCAGAGATATCGGACTCCAATATGCAATCCTTTTTACCTCTGATATCAGAGCAGAAAAAGCCATGAGCCTAACAGTAGACGAGAAAATGGAATCCCTTAAAAATTTAATTACACAATCCTCTAAAGCCGGAATAGAGAACCTGCTTGTAGATGTACAGTCCATCAGCATTGGAGATCTTGGTTCTGCTGGAAAAACATGTCTTGAGGTTAAAAAGAAGTATGGTTACCCAGCTGGATGCGGAACAGGAAATGGTGTGACTGTGTGGACAGAACCAAAAAAATGGAGTCGAGAGGCCATTAACGGAGTATACGCTGCGGCTAATTCCATTATGAGTGTCCTGTACTCTGACTTTCTGTTTTTTGGCCCTATTGAAAAGGCAAAATGGGTATTTCCTGCTGTCGCAGTTGCTGAAATAATAAAAACAGATCTCACAGGACAGATACCAAACTCCAGTTCACATCCAGCAATGAAATTCTTTCCTGAAATAATATATGGTTGAGGCGGTCTAAAATGAAGGCGAGAGATAGAGTCTTGAATATACTCCATAGGAAAAAGGTAGATCGTATACCATGCTTCAGTGGAATGGGTTGTGTCACGGTAGAAGGTCTCAAAAAATATGATACAAAATTCTGGGAGTCCCATCTAAATCCCGAAAAAATGGCAAAACTTTCAGCATCAACCTTTGAACTTTTTAAGTTTGAATCCGCAGTAGTACCATTTGACCTCTGTGTTGAAGCAGAAGCCTTGGGATGTGAGATTAATTTTTATAAACACTCTGAAGATAGAATAATTTACCCAACAATCAAATCCAAAATTGCTGAAATTGGAAAAGACCTGGAAATTCCTGAAGATCTCGTCGAACAGGGGAGAATACCATTAGTCTGTGAAGCAATTGAGCTATTGAAAGATTCCGTCGGAGATGAAGTAGCCATCGGGTGCTTTATTCTGGCCCCATTCACCTTAGCGGGGCAAATCACTGATCTAACAGATCTACTAAAAAATTCCTTTAAAAAACCTGATGAAGTAGGAAAACTTTTACAAACTAACTCAGAGATTGCAATTCAGATTGCAAAGGAATTTAAGAGAGCTGGAGCAGATTTTATAACTCTACGAGAGGATGGAGCACCTTCTGAGGTGATCAGCCCGAGAATGTTCAAATCCCTCATCCAACCTCATTTGATAAACGTCATACAAAAAATCGATTCTCCTGTGATACTCCACATATGTGGCGATACCAATCAGATTGTCAAAATGATGTGGGAATGTGGAGCAGATGCAATAAGTGTAGAGCAAAAAAACGACATTGCCAGATCAAGAGAAATGTTGGGAGATGAGGCAAAAATCTTTGGAAATTTAGATCCATTTAACACTATATCACAGGGTACCCCGAAAGAAATTGACGAAGCAGTTAAAAAAGCTATAAACCATGGTGTTGATGCCGTAATGCCAGGATGTGATTTATGGCCAGATGTCCCCCCTGAGAATATAAAAGCTATGGTCAGGGCCACTGAAAAATATGGAATGTGTTAAGCAAAAATCAGGAGGAAAATTATGGATGGCTACACGGGAATGGTTTTGCGAGTGAATCTTTCAACTGGAGCGATTTTGGATGAGGAACTCAACTCTAAATGGGCTGAACAATACATAGGAGGTAGAGGACTAGGGATGAAATACTCCAGCGAGATGGGGCTCACCAATATAGAAGCCTTATCTCCACATAACCTGTTAATGTTCTTTACTGGACCATTAACAGGAACAAGAGCACCTACATCTGGTAGGATCTGTTCAGTGTTCATCTCTCCTTTAACTAATCTCATTTCTTATTCCAACTGTGGTGGCTTTTTTGGAGCCAGATTAAAGAAAGCCGGGTATGATGGATTAATAATTGAAGGAAAGGCAGAATCACCTGTGTACCTGACTATTTTTAATGGAGATGTTTCCATTGAAGATGCTAGAGAAATTTGGGGTCAGAATACATCAACTACTGAAAAATGGATAAAACAGACTCATGGTAATCGGGTTAGCTCTGCCTGTATTGGTATAGCCGGTGAAAACAAGGTTCCTATAGCAACTATAATGGCTGACAAAATCAGTGCATTTGGTAGGACTGGAGCAGGAGCGGTGATGGGTTCTAAAAATCTTAAAGCCATTGCAGTTGCTGGAGAGAATGATATCCCATTACACAATGAGGACAAGTTCAAAGAAACAGTAGAGATAGCATTCTCATTATTAAAGGAGAATCCTGTAACTGGAGAGGCCCTCAAGACCATGGGCACCTGTTCTCTCGTCCATGTAATCAACGCCAATGGTATATTTCCTGTAAGGAACTTTCAAGAGAATTACTGGGATTTCGAAAAAGCTGAAATGATAAGTGGAGAATTCATTCAAAACACGCTAAAGAAAAAAAATGTTGCCTGCTATAATTGTCCCATCGCCTGCAAACAACTTCTGGAGATAGATGGTGAAACCTTCAAGGGCCCCGAGTACGAAACAGACTGGGCATTTGGAGGAAATATAGACAACTGGAATGTCCGTTCGATTGTACGGGCTCAGGAACTATGTAACGAATATGGCATCGATCCAATTTCATTAGGGAGCGCAATTGCATGTATGATGGAATTAAAAGAAAACGGTATTTCCAAGATAAAGCTAGACTGGGGTGACACCGAAAAAACCCTCAAACTAATCCATCAGACTGCTAAAAGAGAAGGTATAGGGAAAATACTTGGAGGGGGAGCCAGAAAAGTGGCAGAACAATTTGGGAGGCCAGAATTTGCCATGCATGTAAAGGGATTGGAACTACCAGCCTATGACCCCCGAGGAGTTCAGGGGCTTGGCCTTTCCTATGCAACATCCAGCAGGGGGGGATGTCATCTTGCAGGGTATACCATCCCTCTTGAAATATTCAGTGTTCCGAGACCAGTAGATCGATTTGGAGTTAAGGATAAGGCTATCTGGGTTAAATACAAACAGGACATTGGTGCTTTCATAGACTCCCTCGTAGTATGCAAATTTACGTCCTTTGCATTAGGCCCAGATATTTTTGCAGAAATGATGAGGTATGCGACTGGATTTGAGATAAACACAAATAAATTATTCCTTGCAGGTGAAAGAATTTATAACCTGGAAAGGGTTATGAATTTGAAAAGAGAGCCAGATTTGAAAGACATTCTCCCAGATCGGCTTCTGAAATCCAGAACTCATAAAGGTCCGAGCAAAGGAAATGTTGTGAATCTTAAGCCGATGTTAAAAGAGTACTACAATCTGAGGGGATGGGATGAGAGAGGGAGACCGATTCCTGCAAAACTGGCAGAACTAGGTATCGAGGTGGAATCGTGAGTAACGACAAGGATTTGATCGAAAAAGTCGTAAATGAGGCTATTCAGGTTCAAGAAATTTCAGTGGATATAATAAGGACCAACAGACACTCGACCTTTGAGCTATCTCATGCAAAACCATTTGTGGATGTGGTCAGTAATATGGAATCCCATCCTTCTCAATCTGAGGAGGCTTTTAACCTCTATAAAAAGTCTGTAATTACCCACTATCATGTCTTATCTTCCCTCACCAGTAAACTAAGCGCTAAAGAGTGTGTTTTCCTCGAATATCAACAAACTCCAGTAGTTCTGGAAATACTATATGAAATAGACAGAGATTTCAGGCATTCTATCGAAGAATTTGTGAGGGTTATCGATGACTCAGATGATATTTTAATGCTTGAAGCCATCCGATTGCATTGCGGGTATTACGGCATAACTTCTGCCAAAGATTTTGCTGCTGTACCTGGAAGCACTTTTAACATCCTTGTCCAGATACTAGAGAGAGCTGATATCGATAGAGAACATAAAAAAGCAATTTTAGCTGCTAAATCTTGGGGGCTTAACACAACATATGTCTTTGGAGACAAATTTACAAGGACTCTGAGACGAACCAGAGATATCAACATGGCTCTGAAAGAAGAGAGAGAATTCCTGAAAAACATCTGGCTTGAACCAGTTAAAACCTCAAAAAAATTGATGGCAGAATGGGTGCCCTTCGAAGGGTTTGGGCAGAGTGGATACGATAGAAATCGATACTTTGATGGATACATGAACAAATTCAAGAAATACGTCTACGAGGCTCATAAGAGTGGAGTACACCTTGCCAATATTGTAATGCTCCCAACTCATGTAGGTGACATCGGACACCACATAGGTCCAAGCTATTACAATCTCTGCAAGGATGAAATGTGTATGAACATTCTCGAATCAGTTACACAAGTGATGGCAAAGACATTGAAAAATGCGTATCACATGGGTGAGATTAAAGGAATCCCGGATATTGGTTCCATTGCAACTGGTTCAACTGCTGCAGCTATGGTTACTATCCTCGAGTGGGAAGGGTTTACCAGTGATATGTTCATTGAATTATTTTCGAGAAGATTTGAGAACTACAAGCTTGAACATCCATTCGATAGAGTGATGGTTGGAGATCTCCATGTAAACGACTTTCTTGATTTCATATCCAGAGGTGAGCAGATAATAAGAGAGAGACCTATGGGATACGGAGGATACATTGGAAAGACCAAGGTGGATCTTTCACCTCTATTGTTCAATACAGAGCTAAATAATCCTCAGTGGTATGCATTCCCGGGCTGTGCAATCACAACAAGGACGACGGCGTTATTAAGATTTGTAGACCAGCCCTGTCTTCTCGCCCCAGAACCACCTAGTATTGTCACTCTGGTCAATCTGGTCTCAATGTACCCTGAAAAAGCAATCTTTCCTGCAGAGCTATGTAAAAAATGCGCTTCAGCAAGATATCTCCCTTCAAAATGCAGCTACTGTAGATCCAAGAATTTAGGAATATGACGGAGGGATAGATTGTTTGGAATCGAAATTGTACCCAATACAACTCCAGACGTTATGATAGAGTTTTCTAGAGCTTGTGAAAAATATGGTTTTGACAACATATGGGTTGCCGATCATTTCAACAACAGAAATGTGTACTGTGCCTTGGAGACGATAGCTCTTAACACATCCAGAATCAAAATCGGAACGGGAGTTGCCAATCCATACCACACTCATCCAGCTATTATAGCTTCCAGTATTGCCACCATTAACGAGATTTCCAGAGGAAGGGCTATTCTGGGGATAGGGGCAGGAGATGAATCAACTTTGCAAAAGATCGGGTTAAAGAGGGTGAAACCACTAAAGTATATGGAAGAATCTATTGCCATCATAAGAAATTTACTTGCCGGAAAAAAAGTGGATTTTGAAGGAGAATTTTTCCATATTGCAGGAGCAAAGCTGGATTTTAACCCAGGTCGGATACCCATCTATATTGGAGCTCAGGGGCCAAAAATGCTCCAACTTGCCGGAAAACTTGGGGATGGAGTTCTGATTAATGCGTCCCATCCTAAAAATGTTTCTTTATCAATACATCAGATAAAAAAAGGTATTAGAGGCAGGACTATAGAGAAAGAACCCATTGTATGTATCTCAACATGTTTGAGTATAGACAGAGATCCAACAATTGCCAGAGAAGTTGCAAAAACTGTAGTAGGATTTATTACAGCAGGATCGTCAGATATCGTACTAAAAGATCACGGGATCAAAATAAAAGAAGCAAAAGACCTGAAAAAATTTATCATAGAGGAGGACTGGACCTCTTTAAAAAATGCAGTAACAGAGCAGATGATTAGTTCTTTCGCGATTGCAGGAGATGTAGACGAGGTTAGAGAAAAAATAATAGAGTTAATAGAACTTGGTGTGGATCAGATAATAGTGGGCAGTCCTTTTGGATCAGATAAATTACTGGCTTTAAAATTGCTAAAAGAGATATCTAGTTCTTTTCGACAATGATGAGTTTTCCAAAACCTTCTTTAATCTCCACATCTAAATCCTGGCCTTGAAAAACTTTTTCCAAAAAAACCTTTACAAATTTTTTTATAGCTAAGTCATTTAAAATTAGAGTATAAACTCCTTTGGCTTCACATTTTACTCCATACCAATTAGCCCGCTCCACATATTTTAATATCTTTTCTACATTATCCAACCCTTTTAGTTTATACTGTATTGCATGAGATAAACCAATTTTTTCCATATCTTCCCAGAACTGATCACTCCGAGAACATTTTTCAATTTCAGAGAAGATGACGCGCCAATGCTCAATATCGAGAATCATGTGCTGTTTTTCTGCTAGATAATCAATCCATATTTTAATTGATTCTGTGTCAAATTTTTCCATAGTTCTGATAACATCAAAGCAAAAATCAATTATCCCTCTAATCACCTCACTCGTATTATCACTAATTTTATCCCTTAAAAAATCCAATTTTCTCTTTGATTCCTCGTCTAAAGAAATGCTGATTCGATCAATCATTCATATTAACCTTTGGGAAGAGGATATTTAAGGATTATCTATAATTAAAAAAATACGCATATATACCTGTAAATTATAAAATAAAATAGACCTCCAGTTTTCTATATACTGAACTATTCTATACTTTTTATTTTATCCAGAGTATCACTTGATACCCTAAACCCTTTGAATAAAATTTTGGTTTTTAACAAAGCTGAAGGAGTATCAGAATCAAAATACTCTATACCACATACCTTACTTAGTTCCTGAGATTCTTCATCCCATTTCCATGGCCATAGTTGATCGTTCCATACTAATATAAACCTTTTAGGAAGGGTACTGTAAAGTCTACCTCATAGATTAGATTCAATCCACAATATATACAGTGAAATACGGTTTATTCTAATAACGATTCATTTTACACTACAAACTGAGAGAGTAATGAAATAAATGCGCCTAGATACATATAGATCCACGAGATAAAAGATTACATACAAAGAGAGATCAAAGCAATTATAGGATAAATTGTTTCTTCACATCTGAAATAAAATTACAATTATATAAGTGAAAATTCCTTTTTATAATCATTTAGATTGCACGAAAAACCTAAATACCAGACTCACCCTGCGACAGAAGGGATGTGTATGTCCGAGATGACATCAAAAGAGAGAATTCTGAAGATATTCAGAGGAGAGAGACCGGATAGAGTCGCATGTTTCAGTGGAATGGGAAATGTGACAGTAGAAGGGCTGAGGAAGCACGATTATGCATTTTACGAGATCCATCTTGATGGAGAGAAAATGGGAAACGCAGCGTGTACCTCTTACGAGATCTACGGCTATGAATGTGCGGTTGCTCCTTTCGATCTAGGAATAGAGGCAGAAATACTTGGCTCTGAGATGAATTTTTACACCCATAAAGGGAAAGATGATATCGTGTACCCTACAGTTAAGACGAAATCTGTCGAGAGACCGGAAGACATCAACATACCTGAAAACCTTGAAGAGGCCGGCCGTGTTCCGATCGTCCTAAAAGCTATTGAAGTGATGAAAGAGAGAGTTGGAGATGATGTTCCTGTAGGAACCTACATACTGGGCCCCTATACACTGGCCGGACAGGTCATGAACCTAGAATATCTTCTTAAAAATTCCTTTAAGAAACCTGTTATGATCAGAGAGATCTTGGATACCTTTGTAGGATTGCTCAGCGATCTTGCCAAGATCTACTGGGACTCTGGAATAGATTACCTTACTGTGAGAGAGATGGGAGCACCAACAGACGTTCTCAGTCCAAGGATGTTCAGGACATTAATTCAACCTCCATTGAAAGAGCTATTCAAAAAAATTCAGAAACCTGCAGTACTACACATCTGCGGAGATACCAATGCAATAGTAGATCTGATGTGGGAATGTGGAGCCACTGCCATCAGTGTGGAGCAGAAAAACGATGTTGCTCAGACCAGAGAGAAGCTCGGAGAAAATGCCATTATTTTCGGAAACCTTGACGCTTTTGGAACTCTTGTCCAGGGAACTCCAGATGATGTGAGAGAGGCTGTCAGGAGGGCAATCGAAAATGGAGTAAATAGTGTGTGGCCTGGCTGCGATATCTGGCCTTCTGCTCCAAAAGAGAACATGATTGCCATGGTAGAAGCGACAAAAGAATTTGGAAAATTGTCATCACATTGACAAATTGTAAAGCATGGCTTTACAAAATTATAGGAGGGTGGTAGTAATGGTAGACGAGGAGAAAAGGAAAGAGATTCTTGAAAGGCTGAAAAATGGAGTGATTGAATTCGATGAGGATGCAGTGGTTGAGACGGCAAAAGAGGCC
>MTND01000037.1 GCA_002010305.1 Archaeoglobi archaeon JdFR-42
GTCGAGGAAAGCATATTTCACAGGACAGTTAGTGCCCTTTTTGGCAATCAGCCTGTAAAGATTATCTATTACACGCCCCACAAGAATGAAATCACAGAGAGGATTATCCTGCCTGTTCATCTTCTTTGTTATATGGGAAGCTGGCACCTGATAGCCTTCTGCACTCTAAGGGAAAGCCTGAGGGACTTTGCCCTTTCCCGTATTCAGACCATAGAGTCTGTCTCCCAGAGAATAAAGTTACCCGGCTCTATCCCCCCTGTAAAGGATTATATAAGGATGAATTTTGGTCTTATAAGCGGTGAGGACTCTACTGAGGTGTGTCTCAGATTTACCCCTGATGTCTCCAAATGGGTTTCTGAACAGGTGTGGCATTCCACCCAGAGGGTTTCTATCAACCATGACGGCAGCTTAACACTTAGTTTTCCAGTATCAGACCTGCGAGAGATACGCAGGGAGGTCTTAAAATACGGGGCTACGGTTGAAGTCCTTGCCCCTGAAAGCCTGAGGGAAGAAATAAAAAATGAGATAAAAAGAATGAACAACCTCTACCAGTAGGACATCTTTTGGGGGAGTGGATATTGTAAAAATAAACAGAGATCTATCATTGGGGGGAAATTGTGCAAAGGCGGAGTTTTATAAAAGCCCTTTTTGGTTTGCCTTTTGTTGTTTTAGGCAGCAGGCTGAACAAGCCAGAGCCGGAAGCCAGAAATATACTGCTTCTTGATACTGTCATAGCCGGGTTTCAGTACTATCAGGGCGAAAAAGTCTGGAGGAAGTTAAAAACAGGTGAATCACTCCGTTTGATAAGGGAACCAGAGAACCCTTACGATGAAATGGCAATAGAGGTTTACTGGCGGGGGGATAAGCTTGGCTATATTCCGAGGGNGGATAATTCTGTGATAGCACAGCTTATGGACAGGGGTACGCATCTGAGGGCGAGGATTAGCTGGCTGAACGAAAACGACGACCCGTGGGATAGAGTGGGCGTTAAGGTAGAGATGTCAGTGTAATTGAAGCTAACAGGGGGGCAAGCCCCCTGTTAGCAGACATTGGATATGCGACAGGAAAGGTCTTGATTTACCACAGGTGATTTTGCATGATAATGCAACGGGGGGATGTAGGGGGAAGAGAAATCGTAAAAATCGCGACTTATTAAGATACAGCTTTCAAACCAATGCTTAAAAAAGAAGAAGAAAAAAAACTTGAGAAATTATATGAAGCTCTTTCTATTACTGAAGCCTATCACCATCAACAGGAGTGCTGGAAGTTATTAGAAAATTTCCAAAATATCATTTTAAAGGTTGGCACAGGAGGAGGCAAAACAGAATCAATCCTGTTACCGAGTATATCCAGCAAAAAACGAATAATCATTATTTATCCTGCTAAGGCTTTGCTCGAAGACCAAGAACTACGGCTTAAAAAAATTATTGAAAAGTTGTCAGGAACTATAGCTTCACCTCTTTATCTAACAGTAGATACGGGCGATGAACAGGATAGAAGCCTTTATCGTGCCGATATAATTCTCACTACAATTGATAAATTCTTATACAGAGTTTTTGGCTATGGAAGCGCAAGATGGGGATATATTTATCCTAAAAGGATTGCTTCTTGGTCTGCAAAGCCTACAATTTTAGTTTTCGATGAGGCACATGTTTATGAGAATATAGCATTGACCCATTTTTTATTTTTAATAGATAAGTTGACATATGAGAATCAGATTCAAACTGCTATACTTTCAGCTACATTGCCAGATGGCATAACAGAGATGCTCACTACTCCAGAGTTCTTTCCTCTTCCCCAAAAGCTTCCATTGTTTACATTAGTGTCTGAAAAACATGGAGAAGTGAAAAAAGGAAAATGTGTTTATGTTGACCATCTACAATCGAATGATGTTGTTGAAAAAGCAGTAGAGTATTTTAGGAAAGGAAAACGAGTAATAATAGTCGTTAACCGCGTTTATTCAGATGAGCATAACGATAAGTCTTGCGCAAGAGGTATGTTTGATAGATTAAAAGAAAGGGGAGTTAAGGATTTTTACATTTATCACGGACATCAATTCCCTACACAGAGAAAAGAACAGTTGAAAAAATTACTTGCTAACCAAACAAAGCCATTTATCCTATTGACGACCTATGCTTTTGAAGTTGGAATAGACATCTCATGTGATGTGATGTTTACCGAGATTTGTAAGCCAGATTCGTTTATACAGAGAATAGGGCGCTGTGCAAGAAGAGCAAATGAGAAAGGCTATGTCTATATATTTGGAAGTCCTAAGTCTTCTTTGTCTAAAGCTCTTTTGGACAAGTTGTCTAAAACAAAAAATCAGATAATAGACGAAAATATCAAAAATGAAATAAATGAGTTGAATGCTCAAGGCCTCAGCGAACTGAAAAAACTCCGTAAATCACTTATCTATACTTCTGACCTTGCTCTTTATCAGTATGTATACGATTTTGTTCCAGAGAGTTTTGAAGCTTGGGGAAAAGGTATACTGGCAACAAGAAGCTGGCTGCCAACTGTCTATGTGCAATGGGGTAATGATGAGAATAATAGATTAAGGCTTTCTGCCGAATACTTTTTACGGTCTAAATTGATGGACGATTGGTGGATTGAATATCGCGATGATGAATCTCTTACATCGCAAGGTAAGATTCGAAAAAGTAACAATCCCGGAGAACTCAGGCTAAAGCTAGAAGAGAAAAAGAAGAATAAACTATCTATTAATGCAAAGGAATATAATTTGGTTGTTAAACCTAAATCTGAATGTATTGACAGTGATTTTGGTCTGATTGAAAGAATTTTGGCTAAGCATGAAAAGAAGTGGGGCGGTCTTGGAATTCAGCAACATGTAGCTACATATAAGGTGCCAGAAAGAAATAAAATCAAAGAGATTTCTCTTACATGGTATCAACCGGAGGAAGAAAGTGAATGATTTGTTCTATCCTGCAAAAATTGGAAGAAATAATGATTATATATGGATGATATCTCTAAACGACCATTTAGTTCATGTTGAGACGGTAGGGCAAGTTATTGGCTTACAAGGTGACGGGTTGTTAGCAGCGCGCTACCATGATATTGGCAAGAGGGTCAGACTTGAAAACTCTATAGCCAAACAGAATCCAGAAACCCCCAGATCCTTTCTTAAAGCATATAAGAATTGGTTAAAGGAAGACATATTTAATCATGGCACGTCTTTGAGGTCTCCTTTCAAAACACATGCAAAAAGGACAGATAAGGACAGATTAGAAAAAGAACAAGGCATAAACATAAGTGACTACACTTATGAACTTATCAGACATCATCATGGATTTAAAGTTACTGAAATAGTAACCTTAGCTAATAAATTCGGTAAAAGATTTATTGATGATTTACATTTTCTTATCTCTGCAGACAATATTTGTTCGGCAATTTATGAGAAGGCTTTGACAGAGAAAAAGTTTAAAATCGGAGATATAAAAGAAGACAAGTTTTTACTACATGATTTTACTATTGACTGTGAAATTGTCTCAGAGAATGCAAAGCAGAAGGAGGCTCTCTTAACCTCAGATTCTTTCAATAACCCAGCAAAGCTTATACTCAATTATCACATATTCCAGAAAGGAGATCTCGAATAAATTGAATGCTTTAGAGAAAACATTATTTAGCATACTCTATTTTGTAGATGAGCCAGACAAGGCAGTTGCCATAGCTAATTATCTGTTGTCGAATAACCAAAAGAAGGAATATGAGATAAGACAATTTCTCAGAGCTGCTGGTTTGTTTGCAAAAGACAATGATGGTTATTTTATAAGGCACTTTAATCCCGAAGAGAAAGAAGATTTCAATATTGAAACTGTTGTCCGAAAAGGCAGCACTTTCTCTATTTTTTTCAGACGACCAAATGAAATCAGAATGAAGATGGCATACGATGTTCTTGCAGGATGGGTGCTTAAATTCCTGTATCACAAACATAATTTTATTCCTATAAGATTTAATAATGGTAGAGGAGAAATATGGCATGAGAGTAATGTTGGAGAAAGCTTTACGGATGATGCCTTATGGGAAGAATTTATTGCATGGTTTCCAGAAGATGTAATTGCTCAAAACGTTAAAACTTTATTAGATATTGCAGTTAAACGCCCGATAGGGAAAATACTTATTCCTAAACCATTTGAAAAATTTGCAAGTATTATTGAAAAAGCTGCAAGTGAGAGACCTTCAAAATTTCAAAAGCATCAGGTAAAAGATTATGTGGAAGTTGTTAGAAAGGGAAAATCTGCTTCCCCTTTCCGGATTAATGTAAAAGATAATGGCAATACTATTGACGAGAGTGCATGTTTTATCTGCTGTGCCGGAGAAGGTATTAAAAAAGTAGGTATAAAGCTGGTTCTTCCTGAATCCAAGAAGAGATTTTATGATAAGCCCAGAACAACTGAGAATCCCTCCATTTGCCCAGAATGTTTCTTTGCTTCAATGATAAGCTGTCTTTATCCTTCCTCTAACTATTCAGTATGCGAAATTTCTGCAAAAGACTTCACTGAAGTATTTTTCCTGTCTGAAAGAACAAGTAATCTTACAGCATCGTTAGGAGCAATGCAGCTTTCACAGGCGTTATTGTATTCTGTGCTTCCTTCAAGATATATCGTAGTGAGATTGAATAATAGAGAGGGAAAACTTCCAATTAAGACCCAGCTTTATCTACTTTTTTCAAATTATGCAGACAGTTTTAATATCCAATTTATTGAAGCATTTATAGAAGAAGCAGGACCTTTAGAAAGGTTAAAGATACATATACCTATATTGAAAATTCTTGAAATATTTAGCAATAGTGTAAAACCTTCGTCTTTCGTTACAAACGATTCAAGAAAATATGCTGCTAATGAAGCGGTATCTTATCTGGAAAAAGGCAAGCCGTATACAGCTCTCTATACCCTTGGGGGAAAAGCATTGCGGGATGGTAATTTATATGAAAGTAAAATATTTAAATCTCCTTGTTCCTTTAAAGACTTCGATAGAGTGATTTCAGAACAGTCAGAACTATTAATTGAATTTTTAACCGGAGGTATTGCGATGCTGAAACAGAATCCTAAAGAGTTTTACGAAGATGTAAAAGAACTTTCAGAAAATATGTTTAATATTATTAAACCTTTAGCTCAGTATGAAGTCGAAAACACTAGCAGCAATGTCTCTGTGGTTGTCAGAAAATATACTGACCTTATAGCTACGGACTTTCCAAAGCTTAATCTTACAAATTTCCGATATTGTGTCGCAAAAAAGGCAGATGATATTGAAAAAAAAGGAAGAAGCTATCCATCAAAAGGCAAAGTAAAGAGCCAGTTAGAAGGGTTAGAAAATGATATTGTGACCAGATTTTACAGAAAATATTTTGAAGAAGGCAACGCCTACCTCTGGAAGCAGTTTATATCGGAAGTTAATGCAAGATTGCTTTCTAAACTTCTCTTAAATGTTCACTCAAAAAAGGAGGATTAAAAATGGCAAAGAGGAGAAAAAAAGCTAATTCAGGTAAAATGCAAAACCATTATGAGATGGGAATTCTTTCGAAGAGTGCCAAAACGGTGATAGTAAATGCCCTAATAGAAACCACAGGTCAGGTAAGGTTTGGTGATGGAACAGAAGTTAACCTTACTATTACAGAGAAGGATTTAATTCCAACCAGTGATGGAGGCTTTATTGAGAAAGTAGTTTTTGCAGGGTCGAAAAGAAGAGGAGTAGACAGAAGAACAATACATGCATTGAGGAATCAAATTTTGCAAAGCCATGATGGGGATAATCCTTATGAAAATTGCTATATTCCAAATCTTTGTCGCGAATGTCCCACCTGCTGGCTATTAGGTGCAACAGTTATGGGCAAAGGATACAATATAAAATCGAGAATTCTATATGGTTCTGCGTATTCCATAGAGTCGAGTGATATTGCTGTGCAGCCTCACTCAAGGAACATGGTAGACGAAAAGGACCAAACAACTGCTGGGGAGGCAGGAATCCATACAGAGGAGTTCATAAAAGGTGGCATTCACTTTCCCACTATTACCACTCTCGAAAGAGTAGTGGATTGGGAGATAGGTGTTTTTGCTCACGCGTTGCTCGAAAATATTAACCAGAACAAATACACCGCAGCTTCAAGAGCTCAAGGTGGTGTTAAATTCACAGAGGTTGATACTATAGGACACTGTATCATCATAGACGAATCTCCAGATGGCATCTTCCCCCTTCCCACGCCTAAAATAGGAGCGGATAAAACCGATTTAAAGAGTGCACTTGCTATTTATATGGAAAGCATTAACCTTAATAAAATTAAAGAGAGATTTGAAGCTCAGGGATTTGAAGTAGTAGAAAAAGAAAAGTCTTCCCTGTTAATTAAATCAAATGGTTCGGCTCGTTATAAAATTTCTTGTGAAGATGATAAAGGCATATTGGAAATTTTCCAGTGTATTCAGGAGAGCTGTGAAGGGGATGAAAAGCTTGTCCAGATAAGATACTACGGAGATAGAGCACTCGGCTATCTCCGAGAGAAACAGTATGTATGGAAGTCTTTTTTGGAAACATTCGATGAACAAAAATGGAAAGCCACGCATGAGGAACTTCTAAAAAAGGTAGAAGATAAAAAAAGATCTTCTAAGAAAAGCGATACTGAACCTTCAGGAGAAAATGAACCGGAGGAGAATTAGGAAGTGAGCATTCCTGACAAAATATATTGTTTGGAAATAACACTAATGCCTTTGTCAGAGCTGATTGTGAGGCAGGCGCATAAATCTAATGTGCGATGGTTTACATATCCTTTTATACCGCCTACTACCTTTTCAGGATTTCTCCATAGTGTTATTTTTAAAGATAATTTAAATAATTTTATTGAAAGAAATAATGGCATAACAAGGAGAATAGAAGATATATGTGGAGATGCTTATTCTCTGGGTGCCTATCCACCAGTTGCAAATGAGAAAATAAAAGTTTGTGAGCATTACCGTCAACATTTCGACAAACAGTTCAACTATGAATCTTTGTGCTGGACATCAGAACAAAATAAAAAACTGGCAGTAGTAGAGTATTTTTGGGCGAATGTTTTACGGGGGTTTGTTATATCAGAGCATAAGAATATTCTCAGAGAGATTCGTAAAGGTGTAGATGGTCGTGTAGCAAGAATAGGTAAGAAAGGGAGTGTTCAGATAGTAGGCTCAAAGCTTTATTCGCTAAATTTGGAGAAGACAGGTGGGGTAGAATGGTGTTCTACTATTGCACCAGTAGAGACAGTCACTGAGTTTGCTATTGATTCGACAATATATATAGTTCCAATTTCATCACAAAAAAATGAGGGTAACGGTAACAGAACACCACAGTGGAAGTTACAGGGAGTTATGTTTGGAGTAAAAATCTCTCCGCCGTATTACAAAGATCCTTTGACAAAAACGGTTTTTCCGGTTGAGATAGTAAAACTTGTTAAAGGAATATAAAAAGCATCCTTTTGTTCTTTGACAACTATGGTTTTTCGGGCAGGAAGGAAAGGGGTAAAAATCCCCACATAGGCTTTGTGCTTGGCGCGCTCTTATGCATAATGGAAGTCGCTTATGACAAAAGAGAAGGTCCATAAAATCCATCCTGAATACATGCATGAGGAAAAACCCCTTCCTCCTGCCCAGTATAACCTTTTCACAGGTGAGGCAGAAGCAGTTCCCTTGCTCGTAGAAGAACCACTTGAAGAAGAGGTTGAAATAGACGATGGAATAAAAATGATAAGAACAGGCGACTCTTCCCAGGTAATACTTTCAGGCTATGG
>MTND01000035.1 GCA_002010305.1 Archaeoglobi archaeon JdFR-42
CCATAGCCTGAAAGTATTACCTGGGAAGAGTCGCCTGTTCTTATCATTTTTATTCCATCGTCTATTTCAACCTCTTCTTCAAGTGGTTCTTCTACGAGCAAAGGGACTGCTTCTGCCTCACCTGTAAAAAGGTTATACTGGGCAGGAGGAAGGGATTTCTCTTCGGGTGTGTGTTCAGGGTGGATTCTATGGGGTTGTGTTTCTGCCATGAATAATTTTTATCACAGAAACCCGGAAATACGCAAGTATAAGCTATTAAGGGTGTTTTCCCCTTCCTTCCTGCCCAAAAAACCATAGTTGTCAAAGAACAAAAGGGTGCTTTTTATATAAAACCCAGTTTTCGCCGCGGCGTTCCTCTATAAGAGGAAGCACAAATATTTTTTGGACATAGGGATTACCTCTCTTTTCTCTACCATACGGATTAACCTGAGAAAACTTAGCATCTGGTTTTATTTCGTTTAAAGTAAATACCGGACGCTTTGCAAAGTTTAGTGCTTCCAGCTCTAAATTAATAGCTTCTTTACAAATTAAATCACTCTGTGGTGCCTCCTCTTGCACAGTCGCCCTGCACATGACAATAGAGTCGGTAGTGCCCAAACGTCTAAGAAGTGTAAAAAGCCGGGTTATTTCTTCTTCTCGTTCTGAGATCTCAAGATAAACCCTCATCGGTCCGAAAAAATGGCAGTATTCTCTTATCCCTGTAGATTCCAGAAGACCAGCGATTTTTCCTTTCTGTTGTTTTTCAGGCTTTAATCGCCTTATAAAAGATTTAATAACGGAGACCTTTTCAGGTGGTTCTATCTCCAGCTTTGCTGATTTGATGACTTCAAAAATTTCCTCGCCATAAGACACTTTTCCGCTTGACTTTATAGCGGCATCCACCAACGCAAGCCTCAAAGCAGCAGGGCTTGGAACGGGCGAGGCGAGGGCATAGCTTGGAGACAAATTCGGCATCCTGTAAGAATACAGACTTGCAAAATCAAGTTCTGCCCATATCCAGGACATACTATCTCCTTACGCAGACAGAGTTACTTTATAAATATCCTTTTCTGCGAGTTCATCCAAAACAGCACAGAGTTCAACCAGATTACTAAATTTCTGAAGAGAAAACCCATTTTGCTTTTTTACGAAGTCTTCCAGCTGAGTTATATAATCGTCCCCTATAGGGCTTATCGCTGGCACAGGAAAATTCGTTTCTGAGACGACTATAACACCTTCTATCGCTTCGGTATGAGGAAGGCGTGTGGAGGTCATAGCACCATCTGTTCTCATAAGTGTTGCTTTGTAAGCATTGAGTGTTAGTTGATAGCGGATTTTTCTTTCATCATTATCTATTGCATAGCTGTAATTCACCTCGTTTAACCCAATTCTCCACGGCTGAAAAACAGAGACAATGGCATATGTGCCGGAGCGGCTCGGTCTATGATAAATCATTTGAGCTGTCATCTGTCTTTCCTGAGTTTCCTTTTCTTCCTGACGTGCTTTAACTTCTTCTTTGGAGCGTCCTACTATTGAGTGCCTCGCATGGATGTGAATCTCCCGATGAATCCTGTCGGGAAGTCCCAATGCCCAGCCGAACTCGATTGTTGATGGCCTTGCTACAGCAGGCCGTTGAACAAGAAATCCGTGCAGGTCACACAAGATACAAGAAGACAACGCTGTCTTCATTGCTTTTTCCGGTTTATTCCCCTTTTGAATAAGGGGATTCATGTCTGCTTTCTGAGGATGAAATTTTTTGCAGGCTTCGCAAAACTGCCTTTTATCTTCTTGGAGAAGCCATATGTTATAAGCATGGATGTGTTTTAACATCTCACCGGATATTCCATCTGTTTTCTTTCCGCTTGCCAGAACTACAGTTCGAGGCTCTGTTACATTACCGACAGTGCCTTCGTTGTTCAGTGAATGAAGGTTCCATGTTATTCTTGCCAGTATTGCTATCTCAAAAACAGCCATTTTAACCTCCTTTATTGCTCCTCATCTCGCGTTCCCCTGACAAGGGCATGACTTATAAGAGCTGCCCTGACCAGCCTTACGCCGTAATCACTCACCAATTTCATCAGTTTTTCCAGATTTTCTTCTGCTGGTCTACGTAAATGTAACCGTCGCGCGTGTGTCTCGTATCTCCGTAAAAATTTACGCACTGCATCTGCAAAGTCCTCTTCCCTTTCGGCATTTTCTAATTCGATAAGAGATGTATAGTCCTGGATTTCTTCCATACGTAGGGCCCTCCGCAGCGTGCTACCAAAATCTTTTATAGCCTCATTCGAATAAAGTACTGCCAGGTTATCTGACATAAGCAATCACCTCCTTTAAAGTTTCATCGTCATACATATTTGCAAATTTCACTTCTTTTGGTTTCAAAATATATCTCAGAAATACTTTCATGTGCTTCTCGTAAGTTTCTAATGATGGATTCATTATAAACTGAGTTATTGCTTCTGCCATATCTTCACAGCCCTGAACACTCCCTTTTCTGAATAGATAATTCCACACTTCAAACATCCTTGAGACACTCCGCCTTCCTGAAAGAGCAAGTTCCATAAGAGGGTATAGGCTGAGGTTGCCTCCAGAGGATGGTTTATACTGCTGTCCACTCTGAAACATAGAAAAGAAAAAAACACCAGAAAATCTATCAGCGAATTTGGACTTTGACGTCGCCATGGTGTAGACCTTTTCCGCCAGAACAACAGAAAAATGAGCAGCCGCATTCTGAACACTTAAATATTTAAGTCCAATGGTATATATTGAACTCCTTATTTCTCTGAAATTGTCCATGCTTACTCTTTCTGGCACAGGGAAAACCACAAAATAATCCCATTTGCCTCCTTGACTTTGAGCCCTGTATCTTCCTGATACAGCAGCACCAAGACAGGCAAGTGCCCAATTATAGCTGTCAACCTTAGTTTGTTTCTCGGAATAGTCTCCTCCCGTTTTTCCTCTCAGCCCTTTAAAGGCAGAAGGGTCTAGAGGTCCTGAAAGGGTTTCACCTTTATCAGAAGATATTTCAGGCAACCTTCCACCATTTTGGAAGTTTCTGATAATTGTATCTGCATTTTCAGTCAAAATATCTTTTACTTTTTGAGTTTTCTTTACCCACTTCTGTTTATCGGTAAGGAAGATTCTACTCCATGTCCTGTCATCTGTAGATTCTTCAAAAAGAGAATACCATTTAATGTTACTGTGAAGGTTATTCTGCGAAAAATTCGTTGTGTCATGTTCAATACGATACATACTTCCAACATTGCTGATAATAGGCACCTCTTCTTCAGGACTTGCACAATCCAGTAGCATTGCAAGACCGTATGCCCTGCACAGGTCGAATATCTCAAGACCGGTTTTATATATAAAAAAATTCATTTTAACTCCTTATCATCTGAGAAACTGATCTTAATTTTTCAAGTGCAGTTTTCTCAACTTTATGTATATAAGAAATAGATAATTTTTCACTTTTGGCGATTTCTGAAAAAGTTTGTTCACATTCCTCTTCAAGCCCAAACCGTTTTGAAATAACTCTTTTCTCTAATGGGGTCAAATTGGCTTTTTTTAAAATTAATTCTATCTCTATTTTTCTACTTATAGCCTCATGTTCACTACAGTATTTCATGTCGAGAACACTTTCATCCAACGCTTCAAATTGTTTTATAGATCTGAGATAATCATAAATCCTTCCAATGATATAAGGACGAGCAAATGTTTCGATTTTTGTGTATTGTTCAAATCTAAAACGTTTCACGCAATGCCAAAATGCTACTTTTGCAACCTGAAGACAATCTTCATATTCCTCTCGTCTATTTTTAATACATTCTATTACAACTGATTCAATGAATAGTTTGTGACGTATGTATAATTCATTCATGGCTGTCTCACATCCATTCTGTACGCGTAAGATTAAATCACGATCGGAATATCCTTCATACAGGTTATAGTCTCTTTCACATTTATTTAAAAAACGCCTGACATATTTAGGAGTAGTTCGATATGTAGTTGCGGATAGTTTCTTCTTTGCGATATGAATTCTTTCTTCTATGCCGACTCCTTCTTTCAGCCCATCTTTTTTTGCAAGAGTTTTAAGCTCCTCAATGGTCAGATGAGCAGCTGGATCGTAAATTTTCTTTCTAAGTTCATTTATATCCATTTTTCATCCTTTCGATGATTTATATCCCCATATCACTCATAAATTTTCACTGAAGTGTTTGTCCTGAGCCGTTGCCTTTCTATCAGCGAGTCTTAATGCTCTGGACAGGATGACATAAAGATTATATTTTTTATCGTTCTCGAAAGCAGGCATATGCGAAAGCTGAGTTGGACAATCTTGAGTCTCAAATTCCTTGACTTCATTATAATCTAAAGTCATTCCTAACTTGTCAGAAAGTACATCATTTACTTTAGTAAACCACCCATCACTTAATCTATATCTTGGCACTTTAGCAGCTCTAACTGAGTGGTGATGGGCAATAGCAAAGAAAGAAGCGTCTCCGAGAATACGCCATGTATCTTTCAAATAATTCTCCAGCACGTAAGCAGATACGGTAGCGTGTGGCGGGAGTTGAACCTTCTCAATTTTCTCTGAATGGGCGAGAAATTGTCCTGCGGAAGCACCTACTCCTTTTTGCCATTCCTCAGTAAGTTTACCAAGATCATGAAGTAGTAGAGTCAATTTAAAAACAGACAATAACTCATCTTTATTAATATGAAGAGCTGAAGCCAGTTTTGAATAAATAAACTCTTCCTCAGGAAGTATATACCTTTCAAATACCTCAACGGTTTTTAATGCATGTCTTGCCCAGGTTTCCTTTATAGTGTTATCGGGATTAAAATACTGTGCTGCCTCTTTTGTCCTCAGTGGTTTTAAAGAACTTCCTTGTTCACCCAGAATAAATCCTCGTTCAGAGTCATAATTTGCGTCTTTACTGTGTATAACATAGAACTTGTTGGGATAAATTTTATCCCTTAAATTTACAGCGGTAAGTTCTACTGCTGGCTTGTAGTCGTCACTTGTATTCCTGTCTATTTCGACTCGCCAGATTTCAGGTTTTTCCTCTCTGACGAATTTTTCTAAACTTTCAGGGCGTAATTTACACTTTGGCAGTAAATACACATTTTCCTTAATATCCTGAGGGTTATCATGTATTGAGACTTCTACAGAGACAGCGTCTCTTACAGCCTTTTCAGCTGTGGCAGGTTTTCCTTCAAATGCACCTTTTGACAGATACATCATCGCTTTAGCCCCAGCAGCAGGTTCTGTTAATTTAAGGAAATATTCGTCAAGCACTTCATCTACCATTGTCTTTTCAAGAGACCATGTAAGTTGTTTGCCACTATATTTCTTTATTACTTCTTTTGTGTCATCTATGACAGTTTTGTCGTATGGTGCATGATGAGAAATATTAAAGACTATAATCTCTCCTCTTCCGCCCCATCTTACACATCTGCCAGCCCTCTGTATAAGTGCATCTACAGGTGCAAGTTCTGTGATAAGAAGGGTGCAGGATATGTCCATTCCTACCTCGATAACCTGCGTAGTAAGGAGCAATGCCTTCTTTTTACTGCTTTTGCCAAAATATTTTTTTATCTCGTTTTCTTTTTTATCCCTGTCAGCATCAAGGAATCTTGAATGTATAAGGATTATTGGAGAGACTTTGTCTTTTAAACCAGTGTAGAGATTTATTGCCCTGTCTACGGTGTTACAAACTACAATAGTGGAACCATCATGCTCTTCATGCAGTTGAAGGACTTTTTCTGGAGAAAGAGTATCATCCAGTTTTTCATATAGTATTACAGAACGCTTATTTCTTGCAGAAATAGAATCCTCGTTTACTTCTATAAATAAAGCGTTGAGTCTTTCAGATAAGGACACAGCAAAGCGCGTCGGAAGTGTAGCAGACATTATTACGAAAGGCACGCTAAGTTTTTTTAGCCTATCAGCCACTATCAAGACACATTGAAGTCCCAGCAGAGGTTCAAAGGTGTGGACTTCGTCAAACACAAGAAAACTTGATACTATCGCACCTGCGGGGATGTTCCCGTGTCTAACCCCCAGCGACAGGGGAGCGCAGGCATATGAAGTAATTACTTGGTCGAGCGTTGCAACTACACAATCCGCATTAAATAAAATACTCTCTGGTTTCATGCCATGTTGTGCTCTTATATCCAGGTCAGAGGTGTAGTTTTTGAATCTTTCATATAAGGAGTTTACAAGGGCTCTCATCGGAAGAGCATAAATCATGCGTTTTGGTAAAGAAATGCCTCTTAAACCTACAAAAGGGATAAAAACAGCCTCGCTCTTTCCACTGCCTGTAGGTGCTCTCAGGATAATAGATTTCCCTTTCTTCAGGGTTTCATATGTTTCCCTCTGGTGAGGATACGGTTCATAATTTGTCAGATTCTTAAACAATGGAATTTTGGGCATTTAACACTTGCCTATGTGGTTTTGTTTACACCTTTCCGTTGCATTATCATGCAAAATCACCCGTGGTAAATCAAGACCTTTCCTATCGCATATTCGATGTTTGCTGGCAGGGGTCAAGTAACCCCTGCCAGCTTCAATTACACTGACATCTCTACCTTAACGCCTACTCTATCCCACGGGTCGTCGCTTTCGTTCAGCCAGCTAATCCTCGCCCTCAAATGCATACCCCTGTCCATAAGTTGTGCTATCACAGAATTATCCACCCTCGGAATATAGCCAAGCTTATTCCCCTGCCAGTAAACCTCTATTGCCATTTCATCGTAAGGGTTCTCTGGTTCCCTTATCAAACGGAGTGGTTCACCTGGTTTTAACTTCCTCCAGACCTTTTCGCCCTGATAGTACTGAAACCCGGCTATGACAGTATCAAGAAGCAGTATATTTTTGGCTTCCAGCTCTGACTTGTTCAGCCTGCTGCCTAAAACAACAAAAGGCAAACCAAAAAGGGCTTTTATAAAACTCCGCCTTTGCACAATTTCCCCCCAATGATAGATTTCTGTTTATTTTTACAGTATCCACTCCCCCAAAAGATGTCCTACTGGTAGAGGTTGCTCATTCTTTTTATCTCGTTTTTTATTTCTTCCCTCAGGCTTTCAGGGGCAAGGACTTCAACCGTAGCCCCGTATTTTAAGACCTCCCTGCGTATCTCTCGCAGGTCTGATACCGGAAAACTAAGTGTTAAGCTGCCGTCATGGTTGATAGAAACCCTCTGGGTGGAATGCCACACCTGTTCAGAAACCCATTTTGAAACATCAGGGGTAAATCTGAGACACACCTCAGTGGAGTCCTCACCGCTTATAAGACCAAAATTCATCCTTATATAATCCTTTACAGGGGGGATAGAGCCGGGTAACTTTATCTTTTGGTGGACAGACTCTATGGTCTGAATACGGGAAAGGGCAAAGTCCCTTAAGCTTTCCCTTAGAGTGCAGAAGGCTATCAGGTGCCAGCTTCCCATATAACAAAGTAGATGAATAGGTAAAATAACTCTCTCTGTGATTTCATTCTTGTGGGGCGTGTAATAGATAATCTTTACAGGCTGATTGCCAAAAAGGGCACTAACTGTCCTGTGAAATATGCTTTCCTCGAC
>MTND01000003.1 GCA_002010305.1 Archaeoglobi archaeon JdFR-42
TTTGTATGTATACTGTCGATGTAGATACAGGTGGAACATTTACAGATGGATTATTCTCTGGTGAAAAGAGCATTGTGAGGGTAAAGGTAGATACCACACCGCACGATCTTACGATATCGTTCTTGGATTGCTTAAAAGAAGGAGCGAAAAAACTGGGTTTCAAAAATCTTGAAGAACTCTTGCAGTATGTTAGCGTGATCAGGTGGTCCAGCACAATCGCCTCCAACGTGATTGCTGAAAAGAAGGGCCCCAAACTGGGACTGATCGTATCTGAAGACCTTAGGGATGAGTTCCTCTCCAGCCCTTCAGTGGGATATCTTGTGCAGAAAGATAGCGTGATGAGCCTTAGTAGTCCTGTGAAAGAAGAGGAAATACTTAAAAAACTCAAGTCCCTCCTTGAACAGGGAGTTAGAAGGATATGCATCGCTTTCAACAACAGCTTCTACGACAACTCTGAAGAGATTAAAGTAAAAGCCATCGTTGAAGAACAATATCCAGAACATTATCTGGGGAGTGTTCCCGTATTGCTGGGAAGTGAGATCGCCAAGCATCCTGATTCGATGACAAGGGTTCATTACGCATTGTTAAACGCCTATGTCCATGGTCCCATGGCCGTGTCTCTGTTTAAAGCAGAAGATGTGCTAAGAAGTTTAGGATATGAAAAACCCTTGCTCATAGGACACACATCAGGGGGAGTGGCAAGAGTTTCCAAGACTAAACCAGTGGAAACCATTGAAAGTGGGCCCATATTCGGTATTCATGCAAGTGCATATTTTTCTGGGGTTTATGGCCTTTCAAATGCCCTCACTCTGGATGTTGGAGGTACAACAGCAAAGATAGGTTACGTATCTGAAGGAAAACCAGGCATGACTAGGAATCCTGAGGTGTTTGGAATTCCCTTGAGCATACCGTTGATTGATTTGAAAAGCATTGCCCTGGGTGGTGGCACGGTGGCCAAGGTTGAGGATGGTCAACTTAAATTAGGGCCAGAAAGCATGGGGGCTTATCCGGGCCCAGCATGCTATGGTATCGGAGGAGATGCAGCCACTCTAACCGATTCATTTCTACTTCTTGGATACCTGAATCCTGAATATTTTGCTGGAGGCTCAAGAAGGCTTAACGTAGATCTGGCAAACAAAGCCATCAAGAAAGTTGCCGATAAGCTTGGAGTTAGCGTGGAAGATGCAGCCTATAGGATTGCAGGTCTGGCCTTTGATATGGTGGCCAGAGAAGTGGGGATGGCAGGTGAGTATCCCCTCTTTGCCTTTGGAGGGAATGGAGGTTTGTTTGGCTGCAATGTGGCTGAACGAGTTGGGTTAAACAAGGTGTATGTCTTCTCCCTTGGATCCGTTTTCAGCGCTTTTGGAAGTTCTGTAGCTGATGTAATCCATACTTATGAGCATTCGGCCATGCTTGAAGTTGGTGAAGCGGCCAAGCTCAACGAAATAGTCTCAAGAATGTATGAGGAAGCAGTGAGGGACATGGAAGGGGAAGGGCTGGAAATAGAGAAGGTGAGTATAAAGGTAGAGCTTGAACTGGAGAATGATGGGAGTGTGGAGTTAACCCATCCTTTCTCCATGGAAGAGCTTGTTAAGCTTTGTAGAGAGAAAGTGGGAGATACGGCGAGGATAGAAATTGTCAGACTTAAGGCATCTTATCCAGCTCCAAAACCTTCATTGGTAACCGACCCAAAGGCTGGCGATAGCCCAGATCAAGCCTTGAAGGGTGAGAGGGAGATCATTCTCAATGAGGGTAGAGTTATTGCTAAAATCTACGACTGGGATCTGTTAAAGCCAGGAAACATTGTGAATGGGCCTGCCGTAATAGAGAGCATAGATTCCACATATCTGATCCCTGATGGCTGGAAGTTGGAGGTGGATGAATACCTGAATGGAATTGTAAAGGTGGTTAGATGAAGATGATCATAACGGAATATTTGGAGATCGATCTGGAAAAAGAAACTTGGCATTGCAGAACATGTGGCTCAGAGCTCATTTCAGCGAGAGAGAACTATAAGAAAGGTTGCCTGGTGTATGAGAGAGATCCCAGGGAGATCCATCCACCCTTGGTGGATGCTGAATTTAACTTCTCTCCAGATCCAGAGTGGATCAGGATCCTTGAGTTTTACTGCCCCAACTGTGGAACCCAGATCGAGACGGAATATCTTCCACCAGGCCATCCCATTACCCACGATATCGAAATCGACGTCGACAAATTAAAAGAAAGGCTAGAGAGGGGAGAGATCAGGATAGAGGATGGAAGGCTGGTGGTACCATGAACACCATAGACATAGACGTGGGAGGAACCTTTACCGATTTAGTTCTCAATTACAACGGAGAGACGATCTACAAGAAAACTCCCACCACTCCCTATGATCTCTCTGTATGCTTTCTCAAGGTTATTGAAGAAGGGGCAAAAGAGTTGGGAATGAACTTAGAGAATCTCCTTCCCAAGATAGATATCGTGAGATATTCAACCACAGTTGCCATGAACAGGCTGATAGAAAGAAAAGGGCCTAGGCTTGGATTGATAACCACTGAAGGGCATGAAGATGCCGTTTTAATAGGCAAAGGAGCCCAGTGGGTTGATGGAACCAGAGTGACGGAAAGAAGAAATCTTGCAATACAGGAAAAGCCGAAGCCCTTAATCCCGCGGGAGTTCATCGTTGGAATAAAGGAGAGGATAGACTCCTTTGGTAACGTCGTAAGGCCTTTGGATGAGGATGATGTCAGAGAAAAGGTGAGATATCTGATCGATAAAGGTGTGAGGGGATTTGTAGTCTCTCTCTTGTGGGCCCATATAAATCCCACTCATGAAAAGAAAGTCAAAGAGATCATACGGGAGGAATACAAGGAATACTATCTTGGCTATCTGCCAGTTGTGCTATCCCATGAGGTGATAGGCAAGTCAGGTGAATACCAAAGAACCATGACAGCCATTCTCGATGCCTATCTTCATAGAACCATGCAGATAGAGCTCTCAGCCATGTGGGACCGGCTGAGGGAGTATGGGTATCAGGGGCCCTTCATGATGGTCCATAACTCGGGAGGTATGGCAGAGGTATTCAAGACCGATGCTGTCAGAACCTATAACGCGGGCCCCGTGGCTGGATTGATGGGTTCCTATTATGTGGGCCTCTCATTGGGTTATAGAAACATAATAGCAAGCGATGTAGGAGGAACTAGCTTCGACATAGGGCTTGTGGTGGAGCAAAACGTCAGGAATTATGAGTTCAGGCCCATCATAGATCGATGGATGGTAGGCATAACCATGCTCCAAACCCTCTCCATAGGGGCTGGTGGAGGTAGCATTGCCTGGATCAACGAGCAGTTAAACAAGCTTGAGGTGGGCCCTCAGAGTGCTGGCTCCTATCCCGGGCCGGTATGCTACGATCTTGGTGGAACCGAGCCTACTGTAACCGATGCAGATCTCGTTTTGGGATACCTGAACCCCAGATATTACTATGGCGGACGAATGAGGTTAAACGTTAGAAAAGCTCAGAATGCGATAAAGGAGAAGATAGCTGAACCGTTAGGCTTGGACGTAATAGAATCCGCACATCTGGTAAGGAAAGTGGTGGATAGCAACATGGGAGCAGCCATCAGAAAGGAGATACATCTTAGAGGCTACAATCCAAACGACTTCGTCGTTTTTGCCTATGGTGGGGGAGGCCCAACTCACGTTACAGGATACATGGAGGATGTACCAGAAGCTGTAATATTCCCTTTCTCTCCAGTTTTCTCTGCTCTGGGCTCTTCTGTGATGGACATCGTTCACATATATGAGCTTTCAAAGAGGTTTATGCTCATGGAGCCCATAACAAAACAGTTCACCACCAACTATGAGGAATTCAACCAGGCTGTGGAAAGCTTGATGGAAAGAGCCAAGAAAGAGCTGGAAGGAGAGGGTTTGCCAGTTGAGGAGGCTGTGTTCAGTCTAGAGCTGGATATGTTATATGGAGGACAAGTCCATAGAAAGAGGGCATCTTCTCCCTTACTGTTTATAGAGAGCGAAGAAGATGTAAGGGCCATTTATAACAGATTCGAACAAGAGTTCAGCGAGACATTCAGTCCCTTAGTGGTTCATCCAGAAGGGGGAGTGTATGTGGAGAACTTCGTCTTAAGGGCCTCAATTCCAACACAAAAACCCAGACTGCCAGAATATGAGCTTGAAGGTGAAGATGCCAGTAAATCATTGAAAGAAAAGAGAGAGGCCTTTTGGGAAGACGAAGGAATGGTTGAAACCAGCATCTATGATTATGCTTTGTTAAAGCCAGGGAACGTGGTAGAAGGACCAGCGATAATCGAGTCTGAATACACAACCATCATCGTCCCACAGGAATTCTCTTACAGCGTGGATAAGCACGGATTTGGAAGGTTAAAGAGGAGGTGAAAAGTATGTTTCCTACTCCTGAAGAAAAGTTGAAGTGGATCAAACCCGAGTCCCCGACAGAAGAAGAGCTGAGATGTGTGGAAAGCTTAGCTCCAGGGGAATATGAGATCGGATTCGAGAGAACGAACAACATCCTAGATGAGGCCATGGAGGTATTTATGAGATCTTCTAGGAGCTCT
>MTND01000024.1 GCA_002010305.1 Archaeoglobi archaeon JdFR-42
TCTGACTGGACCCAGAGTTGCTTTGCACTTCCAGCATCGCTGCCTAGGAGGTTCGTTATATTCTCTGCGAATTCCATACTTAACTGGCTGTAGCTTCTTCATTTGTGGTTCAACATCTTCATCGTTGATACTGGCTTTGCACATCCTCTCAAGTGCTTGGGTCCTAGGATGTAACCAATCCTCTTCCTCTGCTAGTGTTCTGTAAGCAACACACTTGCCTGAACTTATGAGTTAATGTATTTTCAGCCTGTAGGGAGGGAGATGAGAAAAGCAATCTAGTGGTATTGCAAGCTTTTTATTTTAAGAGAAAGAGACCCTCATCCAAAAGGAGAGAGAATGAATTTTAAACCTTCTTATATTCTGATTGTCTTCTCCATATTCATAGCGGTGTACCAGAAAACAGCAGCGAGTATTATAAAACTAAGAGCTATAAATCCTCTGAAAACATTTTCTGAATGGCCATAAGATATCAGAACTATCCCTATGAAGACTGAGAAAAACACGAACCCTGAAGCAGGGGCATACAAATCAAGAGGCTCTACTAAAATGTTGGCCATCTTTCCATATTTCCATAGCATGACGATAAAATAGATGATGGCCACCATAGAAATAGTAGTGAGTAATGCGATAACAGTCCATGAGATCTCAAACCTCTCGAATATCAACCCTAATACAACAATGTAGAGAATAGCATCAAAAAATCTCTTAGACGGCTTAGGTCTGAAACCAGCCTGGAAGAGTTTAATTACCATACTTACTTCTATTATAGCCAATCCAGCCCAGAGAACCCCTATACTTATGAGCATGAGACTTCTCGTTAAAGCACTCAGAAACATTAGGTTGAACACTCCAACTATATAGATGAAAAAGATGGTAAGGAGGATTATAATGGTATACCATTTCGCCATTTTTATTTCCCTGTTGATGAATTCTTTACCCCCGTTCTCGCCGAACATCATGCTCATGGAGAGAAGAGAGAGGGAGATAAGTACAATCCCGAATAGTACATAGGATGGTTCATGACAATAAGCAAAAATGGTTCCGAGTAGTAGTGTATAGAGTTCCAGAAGTGGCATTATAGATTATTAAGACTATTATAATATTAAAATATTATGCAGATCATACAGTTTGGTATTGTTAACTTAAGTTTAAGAACTTAACCATTAAATGCTACTTTAACAATATACCAAACTCAAATCATCTATATTCGACAAACGAATATTAACAGTTCTTTTGGCTGGAAGAATATTTAAAAATAGTGTCGTATTAAGGTGATTTAAGTGTTACTTTGTGAAGTATTGTTTTTATAGAAAATTTTATGTCAAAGTTCAATATAATAATTTAATATGCCCCATCCTATGTTCTATGTTCTACTTGGTTTTCCTTTGCTAATTCTCTCGTTGGCGAATCTGAATATACTGTTAATTGGCAGAGAAGTAAAGGAATTTGTTAACCGACATATAGAGGCGGTAAAGTGGCAAATAACTATAATATTGATTACCGTACTATTCGCCTACGTCTCAGCAATGATCCTTTTTAAATTTCAAAGTGAGGTATCGAGAGAAGTTTTAATAATCGCAATAATAACTCTCTGGGCAGCTCTTTTGATTATTGAGGCCATAAACTTCAAAAAGTTCATTGATGGGGGTTTTAAACCCGGTCTTTCTAAGGATTTCTTCAACTATCTTGTTTATTTCGCCGTTCTTGCACTGATATTCGACAGACTGAAGATTCCCTGGATTTCCGTAACCATCCTTTCCACAATCTTTGTGATGGTTATTGTATACTTCGCTGTGATGTTGTGGAGATACTCAAAGATAACCAATATGTTGCCAATTCCTCTGGACATCTATAGAGTTACAGTAGGGATCAGACTCTTCTCATTTTCTGAGGGAGTAATATTAATCTCATACGGTCATGCAGAAAGTATCTATCTAGGATTTACAGGATTCGCCTTTCTGGTCCTTGTCATCGTCTTATGGTACACCGCCATGAGCATGGAGAAGCTGGTAAGGATGTGATTCTTATATTCTCTCTTGAAGCTCATGGAGGCCCCACGAGGCATTCTACGAGATTACTATAACATTTCTATATCCCTGATTTCAAAACCCTCTCTATGAGCCTTATTTCAAATTTTCATATGAAAAGATATTACATAAAGAAGTAGAGAAACTTTACCTCACTTCTCTTCAAGCTTAACTCTCTCGATTCCTATTTTTTCATAGATAGAATCAGAACTTATAATCTTATCCCTACAGTATGCTGCATGAAATGCATCGAAAACACTAAGGTTGTAATCTCTCATATAGATCGCAGCCTTCAGATAAACTTCATCCTCAACTCCACAGATAGCCATAACACTATTGAAAATTCTGACAACGTCCAGGCTGTATCTTTTTGCCAGTAGTGCAAGCTCAATAAAAGTGGTTGTGGATGTTGTTATTTTTCCATTATAATCCTCAAGGATTTTTTTGGCTTTATCTTTAAGCCAGTCAGATGGTTTAAGGAGTGCAAGGAAAAAATCCGTGTCTGCATAGATCATTCGATCTCCTCCTCAGCCATTTTAAGAATGTCCTTTTTTAACTCTTTTATTGACCTCTCAGGGATTAAACTACCTATTTCTTCGAGCTCTTTTACGGGATCAGTTGGTTTTGGGATTATAAGTACACCATCTTTGACATCCACAAGATAGACTTCTCTACCAATCTTTTCTCTGAACTCCCTTGGTAGATACAACCTTCCCCTTTCGTCAACTTTAACCCTCATAACCCATAGTTAGTGGGATAAACTATATTAATTTTCCTAAAATCGTCATCATTTAGGACACAGTTAGCCTTTATTTATTTAAATTAATTCGAATTTCATTAACCATTCTTGTTACCTGAATGCTAGCAAATTTAGAGCAGTCAGGGTGTTACAAAAACGGGCACAAACGTTTAAGCTAATGACTCTCTAAACACTCCACTTTTTCATCTAATCCCTCCCACTTTAGCACTTCCATTATACTCTCCTTGAGCTTACTCTTCAACATTCTTTCAAGGCTGTCATCTACATCCAGTACTGCCTCGGTCTCTCTCCCTCATCCAAACTCCTGAAAGAG
>MTND01000042.1 GCA_002010305.1 Archaeoglobi archaeon JdFR-42
CCAGGAATGGTTTTGGCATACCTCTTCAACCGCATGGCCAGCTCAACCTCTGTGGCCCCCCCTCCTGGCAATGCCTTTGGAGTCTTTAACAGAGAAGAGACTGAATACAATGCACACTTAAGCTCTCCAACGATGCCCTCGATTACATGAATTGAGCCACCCCGGACAACTAATGTTGCAGCACTTTTATTTGGAAAACCTTTAAAAAATGAATATTTGTTTTTTCCAATTTTTTTTACATCAACAAGCCCTACTTTCCCTAATGTAGAGGGTCTCAACTCATCAACAGAATTTACTATCTCCCCTCCAGAAGCCTTAGCAATTCTCTTCATATCTCTATTACTAACTCTTTTTATAGCGAAAATACCAAATTTGGATAATAGTTCTCCCGCAGCTTCACTTATACCCTTTTGACAGCAAATAACGTTTGCTCCAATTTCCTTAACTTTTTCTATTTCCTTCAAAAGCAATGAATCTTCGCTATAGATCATATCCTTAAGGATATATGGGTCTGAAATCAATAATCTAGAACTCTCTGTTCTGGGCCCCTTACCCTCTAATGGATAATTCAACAGAGCAATTCTTCCATTTACTATATGGGCGGGCATGTCATTTCTAACTGGTTCTCTATCTACTACAACGCCCTCTATTGATTCAATATTAAAGACGCTACCTCCCTTTTCTGAAACTATCAAAACATCATCAGGATCTGCTTTTCCATTATCAGAAACTAGTTTCATACACTCTATAACTGCATTTAGAATCCTATCTCTTTCATACACACTATCTTTTAAAGCTGTATTGGCAACATCTTCTAAGTTTGAATAATCAGATACACAGATTTCAGTAAGATATTTTTCAGCCATATTCATTGCCTTGGAATACCCATTGCCTATTGTAAGTGGATGAATACCATAATCAAAAAGAGAGAAAGCATTGTCTAATAATTCACTTAAAAATAATATTAATTGAGTCACCCCGTCCCAGTAAATATCACCGTGCTTTTTGGCAGCCTCTACAAACAATTTTGCAGTGGGATGTTCAACCTGTATTTCTTTTAAAATGTTGTATCCACAGGTCGTAACAAATTCGGAGACATCCTCTCCTTCCAATAACTTATAGTGCCCAAATGGGCCTAACGTAGACTCAAACATTGAACTTAACGATTTAACTACCAAATAATTAGTTTCCTGAACCTCGTTTATTTTGTATTTTTTCAATGTAACCAATCTCCATTAAAAAGATAGAAAAGAAGGGTTATACTTAAGCTTTAGGTTCCATGCTAACTTTCGATATCCCTTCCAGTAGTTCGAATCTTCTCTGACATCCCCAACTACAGAAGTAATATGTCTCCCCATCTTTTTCGGTAGTGTATGGTTCCCATGGTATTTCTCCTTCACATGTCTCGCATTTCATTCATATCACCTCCTATTAACTTTCTTGTATCGTTTCAAGCCTGAATTTGGCCAATACTTTTTCAGGAGGGCCAATATCCAATATCTTTCCCCCCCTCATTAATGCAATCCGATCGCATGTTTTTTCTGCAAAACTCATGTCATGAGTTACTACCACATAAGTCTGCCCAAGTCTTCTCCGAGATTTTTTTATAGCATCAATCACAGAAACAGTAGTAATTGGATCAAGTGTACCAGTTGGTTCGTCAAGGATTATAATCTCTGGGGAACGCATTAGTTCTCTTGCAATCGCAATTCTATGCTTCTCACCTCCGCTGAGATATGGTGGATACGTCTCCAGAAGTTCTTTAGCATACTCGTATTCAAAACCAACACTTTCCATCATTTCTAGGGCCATAGCCCTCGATAACTCCTTTGGCAATTCCAATCCTATTGAATCAGTTAAATTCTCTAAAACTGTAGAATGTGGGTATAAATCAAACTCTTGGTGTAAAAACCCAATGCGAGATTTAGCTTTCCCTCTATTTTGAGGGCCCGGTATGCTCATGTCTATCCATTCTTCTCCTATGTTTATTTTCACTTTCCCACTCGTGGGGTTTGTTATTCCTGATATCATCTTGACTAAAGTAGTTTTCCCGGCACCGCTAACTCCTACTATCCCGAAGATTTCTCCTCTTAGTATTGTCAAATCCACATTATCAACACTTTTTACCAAGCCTTTATCTACCGAATAATAGTGTTTCTTTACATGTTCAACAACTATCTGAGGCTCACTATGTAGTTCGAGCTCATCATCTATTTCATCTTGTCCTGCTCTCCCCAAATAGGATGCGACTACTTCGTCAGGAGAACCTTTAAGAGTCATTTTCCCCCTTTCCAACAGAATCGCTTGATCACATGTATGGACTATCAACTCAGGTAGATGGCTTGTAAGTATAATCGGCAAACCTCGTTTAGCCTCCTCTCTAAAAATCTCTGAGATAATCTGAGCGGTTATTGGATCTAATGTTCCTGTCGGCTCATCAGCCAATAGAAGCATTGGCTCTTTTGCCAGTTGTCTTGCTAGAATAACTCTTTGCTTCTCTCCCCCACTCATATCTCTTGCAACTTTTGTGGCTCTGTGTAACAACCGCACTCTCTTGAGAAGGTCAATAGCATATTTTTTTGGATTCTCTATTTTCTTTTCGACTTCTTGGAGAGTGTTAATCAGGTTTTCAATAGCAGTCTTCTCACTGTATAATGCGAATGTACGTTGCGTCATCATACTCATTCTGTCGTATATGTTCTTACCAATCCTCGTTCCATTATCCAGCTCGTTCCAGTAATCAACCTCCTGAGTATGCATGGTCTT
>MTND01000012.1 GCA_002010305.1 Archaeoglobi archaeon JdFR-42
TCAGCTCATTCCTCACATCTTCCAGTACTTTTTCTGGCTCTCTTTCAAAAGGATCTCCAAATCCTCCACCACCACTGGAGTATATCTCCACGATGTCTCCTTTGTATATGGTGTAGAAAGTATTTGTATCGGCATCAATTACTGTACCATCAGATCTTATAATTTTCAGAACGTATGGTGGAGCTCTTTTCCCACCTTTCAGTCCGGATGGAGCAGTATCCTCCATTATCCCACTTCCGAACATAGCACAGGGGATGTTATCTCCGTCAACTTTCCATCTGTATACCACTCCAAAGCCCCCCCTCCACTTACCCGGACCGGCACTATCTTTCCATAGCTCATACTCCAGTATAGTGTAAGGATTTACCATTTCATGTAGTTCTGGATCGGGAGATCGTAAACCTCCAGAACAAACCACTGTTCCAATATGATCCCATCCATCATATCCTTCAGTAGCTCCACCACCCCCTTTTGACATAAAATGGATCTCAGCAAATGGTCTTTGTGTTTTTGGGTTGATTCCGGCAGTGGCAGGAGCACACCATCTTGCCCAGACTGCCTGTACTTTCTCTGGTATAGCTTGGGATAGGGCGATCCATCCACATTCAGTTATGGTCTCACATGTTGGGACGGTGCAGGCAGTAGTTGCAGCCGGTTCCAGAGCGTTCAGAAGAGACCCTTCAGGAGCAATTACTTCGACTGGTTTTGTTGAACCATCGTTCATTTTTATAGTAGGATCGATGGATGTAAAGAGCGGTATGAGAGAAGAGGAATACGTATTAGGATAGGTGCTGTTTAAAAAACCGGGTACTTGGGGATCTGTATCAGAGTAATCAAAGACAATCTTCTCATCATCCACGATGAGGTTCAATCGTATGGTTACGATTTTCTCTTTTACGATTCCATCATGGTCAATACTCCTCTCAGCATAGTAGGTCCCATTGGGTATTTTTCTCAATTCTCTTTTCATGTGGGCCTCAGAGGCTTTAAGAATCTCATTGAGGGCCTCTTTCACGATTAGTGGTGAATACTTCTCCATCAATTCTATCAATCGCCTCTCAGCTATTTTTGTAGCTCCAACCTGACAATGTAAATCACCCTCTACCAGAAAGGGTATTTTGACATTTTTAAGTATCATCTGCCAGACATCTTTTCTGTATTCGCCTTTTTCATAGAGTTTAGCTGGGGGAATCCTGAAACAGTCATCCCAGACAGTTTGGGCACTTGGGTTATAACCTGCAACTCCTCCACCACCTACATCTGCATGATGACCTTTGGCCATAGCCCAGAATCTTATCTCACCTTCGTAAAAAACTGGTCTTGTTACAGTGACATCAGGTGGATGGTTGTTCCCGCTGAAAGGGTCATTGAGAATAAACACATCACCTTCGTAGATCTCATCCTTAAAAAAATCAGCTATGGCCTGCTGAGAAAATTTTGTAGTTCCAGCTATTACGGGGATATATCCAGTGTTGGCAACCCATCGTATTTCATCATCAAAAAGTGCAGTGACGAAGTCTCTCGCCTCGCTGAAAATTGGAGAACGGGAGGTTCTGAGCATGGTCTCTCCCATCTCTTTAGTTATGGCATCCAGTCTGTTATCTATGACACTTACAGTTATCGGATCTATTTCTTTCGAATTTACCATTATAATCACCCCCTGAACCTTTCAATTAAATCCTTAATATCCTCTCCTTTTGGATACAGGACGTAATTTCCATAACTGTCGCACATCAGGTCATATGAGCTTGGTACAAGGATGGTTGTTGTTGGCTGTTCTATTATTCCCGGCCCCTCTATCAGATTACCATTGGTAAGTTTAAGTCCATCATAGACTCGAACCTCTATTCTTTCCCCTTCCAAGAATACCTCTCTGGTGCTTTTAAGAGCCTCAGATGGATCCTCGCCTCCGTAAGCCATAGTCTGGAACTGGGGTTTTGTGGTTTTACCCAAGGCTGAAACTCTCAAATTGATGGTCTCAACAGGAGCCCCAGCCATCGAGTATCCGTACAAGGTATCATGCAGCTCATGGAATCGGTCCACCATTTCTTGGAGAGTTTCTGAGGACATTCTACTCTCTACGGTTATCGGCACTTCCACTTCATTGAACTGGCCTACATATCTCATGTCAACAGAATAATTGATTTGAATATCCTTCTCATTTATGCCCTCTTGCTTCAGTGTTTTTATTCCACTGGCTCTCATTTCAGAAAAGAGGTCATTTATTGTATCCAGATGTATATTTTCAATTCCAGCGGAATATGTTCTGACATAGTCATGTCTCAGATCCGAGATCAACATACCTGTAGCACAGAAAACAGAGGACTCTCTAGGAATGATAATCAACGGTATTTCAAGCTCTTCGGCTATCATACCGGCATGTAGTGGACCCGCCCCTCCAGCCACCACTAGAGCAAATTCTCTTGGATCGTATCCTCTCTGGACTGTAACAACTCTGATAGCATCGGCCATATTGGAGTTCACTACCCGGTACACTCCATAAGAACTCTCTTCAACACTCAAACCAAGAGGATCGGCAATTCTCTCTTTCATAAGCTTCTCAGTTTTTTCTACATCCAGCTTAATTCGCCCACCAAAGAAATATTCTCTATCTAAATACCCGAGAAGGAGATTGCTATCTGTTACTGTCGGTTCCTCTCCACCCTTTCCGTAGCATATCGGCCCAGGATCAGCTCCGGCACTTTTCGGGCCAACCCTCAAAATTCCTCCTGCATCAATCCAGGCGAT
>MTND01000033.1 GCA_002010305.1 Archaeoglobi archaeon JdFR-42
TTTCCGTAGCATATCGGCCCAGGATCAGCTCCGGCACTTTTCGGGCCAACCCTCAAAATTCCTCCTGCATCAATCCAGGCGATACTTCCTCCACCAGCCCCAATGCTATGTATGTCTATCATGGGAACACCCACAAAATGTCCTGAGATCTCATTCTCTTTGGTAATGGTAGGTGCCCCGTCATACACCATGGATACATCAAAACTTGTCCCACCCATGTCGATAGTTATCAGATTATTGAGGCCATGATTAGATGTATAAAATAATCCTGCCACAGGACCTCCAGCAGGTCCAGACATGAGTGTATTAACGGCAAATCTCATGGCAAACTCTGGAGACATCACTCCTCCATTGGATTGCATTATAAGCAGTACTCCTCTGAAATTGTGTTCGTGGAGTCTCTCCTGAAGGCTCTTCAGGTATCTGGATAAGACAGGTGCAACATAAGCGTTCAGGGCAGTAGTGCTGTTACGTTCGTATACCCTAACCTGAGGAAGTACTTCAGAAGACAGAGAGATGTACAGATTTGGTAGCCTCTCAAGCAAGGTATTTTTAACTTCTTTTTCATGACTCGGATTGAAAAAGGAAAAAAGGAAACTAACTCCGACAGATTCCACACCACTTTTCTCTAGAAGCTCAACAGCTTGAAGTACATCCTCTTTATTCAAAGGAGTAACTTCTTTTCCATCAACATCAATCCTCTCCTCTACTGGAATTACTAAGTGTCTGGGTACAATAGGTGAAGGGGGTGATTGTTTTGGGTTATACTGATCCTTTCTCATACCTCTTCTAAGATTCAGACAGTCTCTAAAACCCTTTGTTGTGATAAATCCGGTCTTTGCCCCCTCTCCAGTAATAACTGCATTCGTCGTGATAGTAGTACCATGGACTATTAAGTCTACATTTTCCAGAAACTCTTTCAGAGATAGCGAATGGTTTTCAGCCATATTGTTAAGCCCCTCAAAAACACCCTCTGAAGGGTCATAGGGTGTGGTTAAAACCTTATATACTTCCGTTTTACCGTCCTCATCAATCAACAAAAAATCTGTAAAGGTTCCTCCTACATCTATACCTATTTTGTTTCCCATTTTTATATCACCTCATAATCTCTTTTCGAAGTTGGAAAAGCCCTCTACACCTCAACCATATGGATGGCTCCTGATGGACACACTTGACTGCAAAGGGAACATCCGGAACATTCTGAAACATCAACTTCCGGACCCTTCTCTCCGGAAAACATAGCAAAACACAGTTGAGCGGTACATATTCCACAATGTGTGCATTTATCCAGATCCACTTTGGCTACAATTTCTCCCAATCTCCAATCGATTTCCTCAGCTGGCCGAATGTATCTCACTCCAATTCCCCGAAAATCGTTAATACTTTCAAACTCCTGTTCTTTCATGTATTTTTTAAGAAACTTGTTGCACCTTTCTATGAGAGGCCAGCCTTTCCATAAAGTCCCGGAAGAAAGCTCGGTGATAGTGGCACCAAGCATGATGGCCTCTACTACATGCTCAGGCAATACGAGACCCCCCACGGCAGCCTGTTCAATACTAGGAATAAACATAGAAATAGTTCCTATGTTACGATAACAGAGGTATCTGGTCCAGGGACCTAGTGCAGGAGAAATTGAATTGTACTCGATTCCAGCATATTTTCCACGACCCATATTATAGATGTCGGGTGGAGCGACTGAAAGTGGTGCGTTAATACTTGTGATAAAAGCAGCACCAGCCTCAACCAACTCTTCAACAAATCCAATCAACCTTGGAAACCCAACTTCAGGAGACATCTTGACTCCAACTGGAATGGAACATTTTTTCACCGCCTCCTTGGTAATTGTTGCAGTAAGCTTGGGAACATCTCCGACAAGCACTCCTGCACCTTCAGGAACCCTTTCGGACATGTATGCTTTAACTGCATCGGTGTAAGCTGCTGGTAATGGGCAGGATACGTCTAGTTCAATGAGATCTGCACCCTCCTCTTCAAACACTTTTGCATGATCTGCCCAACCCTCTGGGTCTGCTCCGGGACCCATTATATTTGCAATTAAAGCTACATCATCAGGCAGCATCTCTTTCAGTATTCTCATCATTTTCAAACATGTATCAAGTCTCATCTCAATTCTGTAAGATTCTGCCATACACCAGAATCCCACTTTTCCGAAGCCTCTTATTTCTTCCTTTAAAAATCGGCCCGTTGGGAGTTTATCAGCGGGATGTTCTTTTTCTGGTGTGGTGTAAGGTGTGTGAACAAAACCAGCTCCATGGTTAACATGTTTCATGAGTAAAGCCGCCATTTTATCCGGATCTGTTGATCCAGGAGCAAATGGAGCCTGGGCTGCAACACCTACGGGCGATCGTAAGGATACTCCGCAGAAATCGACGTTCAATGCCGACATAATGCATAATTCATCCTGTTAGATACTTAAGAATTTCGAAATTTCTTAATTATTTATCATTTATAATTGAGAAGACTTTTAGTGTGTAAACAAATTTACAACAATCAATCGTTATAATTATGGGAAAATCTTCCAACCCTCAACTGCTCTGTCCTCTCCCAATCTATTTCCAACGTATCTGGATTTATCACTACACCATAATCTCTCTCTGCAGATTCTATGGAAATCAGCTCATTCC